>JAAYYA010000120.1 GCA_012515595.1 Actinomycetales bacterium | reverse complement strand
GGGGCGAGGTCCTCGACATGCTCCACATCGCGCGGGAGTCCGGGCTCTCGGCGGCACCCGACGCGTGGGACCTGCAGCTGGCGATGCTGGAGTTCCTCGAGGGGAACTGGCAGCGGGCGGACAAGTCGCTGTGGGAGATCCGCGGACCGGACCGGCACTTCGTGCACTCCAAGGTGATGGCCTGGGCGGGGCTGGACTGCGCGGTGAAGGCCGTCGAGAAGTTCGGGCTGGAGGGTCCGGTCGACCGGTGGAAGGCGCTGCGGACGCAGATCCACGAGGAGGTCTGCCGGGAGGGGTTCGACGCCGGGCGCGGGACGTTCACGCAGTACTACGGATCGCCCGGCCTGGATGCCGCGCTGCTCCTCATCCCGCAGGTGGGCTTCCTGCCCTGGACCGACGAGCGGGTCGTCGGCACGGTCGAGGCGGTCCAGCGCGAGCTGACCGAGGGCGGTTACGTGCTGCGCTACCGCACCGAGCACGGCGTGGACGGCCTCCCGGGCGACGAGGGCGCCTTCCTGCTGTGCAGCTTCTGGCTGGCCGACGCCCTCGCCGGGATCGGACGGGTCGACGAGGGCCGGGAACACTTCGAGCGCCTCCTCTCGCTGCGCAACGACCTGGGGCTGCTCGCCGAGGAGGTCGACCCCGTCTCGGGCCGGCACCTGGGCAACACACCCCAGGCGTTCAGCCACGTGGGGCTGGTCAACACCGCCCGCCGCCTCAGCGGCCTGGAGAAGCCGGCCGAGCATGCCGAGGGCAGGGCGCGCCAGGTGGAGCCGGAGCACGACGCGGTGTCTCGCGGGGAGGAACCGGCCGGGCGCTAGGAGACCGACCCGGCCCACCGTCTTCGAACGGCCGCGGGGGTCTTGCTCCACCGAGTCTGAGGGTGGGTAGAACTGCAAAACCGCTATGAAAATGCGGGTAGGACCAGCAAAACCACTACAAGAATTGGGGGTCAGAGCGAGGCGGCCAGCTCGGTGCCCTGCCGGATCGCCCGCTTCGCATCCAACTCGGCCGCGACGTCGGCACCGCCGATGACGTGCACCGACCGACCCCGCGCAGCCAGCTCGACACCGAGGGTGTTGACCGACTCCTGCCCGGTGCACAGCACGATCGTGTCGACCTCGATCACCGTGGGGTTGGCCCGCTCCTGCCCGAAGGAGACGTGCAGCCCGGCGTCGTCGATCCGCTCGTAGTTCACGCCCGGGTGCTGGTGCACCCCCTTGGCCTTCAGCGCGGCGCGGTGCACCCAGCCGGTCGTCTTGCCCAGCCCCTTGCCGATCCTGCTGGTCTTGCGCTGCAGCAGGTGCACCTCCCGCGGTGACGGCGCGGGCTCGGCCGGCACCAGCCCGCCGCGGGTCCCGTCCGGTGAGCCGACGCCCCACTCGGCCATCCACTCCTCGACGCCCATCGGCGAGCCGCCGGAGTGCGTCAGGAACTCCGAGACGTCGACGCCGATGCCGCCGGCGCCGAGCACCGCCACCCGCTCCCCCACGGCCGCACCCTCCAGCACGACCTGGGCGTAGGTCAGCACCGACGGGTGGTCCACGCCGGGGATGTCCGGGATGCGCGGCTCCACCCCCGTGGCCACGACCACCTCGTCGAAGTCGACCAGGTCCTCGACCGCGGCCCGGCGACCCAGGTGCACCTTCACCCCCTCCAGCTCCAGCCGGCGGCGGTAGTAGCGGATCGTCTCGGCGAAGTCCTCCTTGCCGGGGATCCGCATCGCGATCGCGAACTGACCGCCGATGTCCTGGGCGGCCTCGAAGAGCTCGACCCGGTGCCCCCGCTCGGCCGCCGACACCGCCGCCGCCAGCCCCGCGGGCCCGGCGCCAACGACCGCGACCGACTTGGCCGCCCGGGTCGGCGCGAGCACCAGCAGCGTCTCGTGGCCCGCCCGCGGGTTGACCAGGCAGCTCGCCGTCTTCCTGGCGAAGGTGTGGTCCAGGCAGGCCTGGTTGCACGCGATGCACGTGTTGATCTCGTCCGCACGCTCCTCGGCGGCCTTGCGCACCCAGTCCGCGTCGGCCAGGAACGGCCGCGCCATGGACACCAGATCGGCGTGGCCCCGGGCGAGGACGTCCTCGGCGAGCTCCGGCATACTGATCCGGTTCGAGGCGACCACGGGGATGGTGACCTCGGGACGCAACTGGCCGGTGACCTGCGTGAACGCCCCGCGCGGCACCGAGGTGACGATGGTCGGGACGCGCGCCTCGTGCCAGCCGATCCCGGTGCTGATGATGGTCGCGCCGGCCGCCTCGACCTCGCGCGCGAGCGCCACGATCTCGGCCCAGGTCTGCCCGTCGGGCACCAGGTCGAGCATGGAGAGCCGGTAGATGATGATGAAGTCCGGCCCGACCTCCTCGCGCGCCGCCCGCACGATCTCGACGGCCAGCTGCCGCCGCTTCTCCGGCGAGCCGCCCCACGCGTCGGTGCGCCGGTTGGTGCGCGGCGCGAGGAACTGGTTGATCAGGTAGCCCTCCGAGCCCATGATCTCCACGCCGTCATAGCCGGCCTCGCGCGCCAGTCCGGCACTGCGGGCGTATGCCGTCACGGTCGCCCGCACGCCCCTGCCGGTGAGCGCCCGGGCCCGGAACGGGGTGATCGGGGACTTCCCCGCCGAGGCCGAGACCGACAGCGGGTGGTAGCTGTAGCGACCGGCGTGCAGCAGCTGCAGCGCGATCTTGGCGTCCTCGGCGTGGACCGCGTCGGTCACCGTCCGGTGCTGGCCGACCTGCCACCGGCTGACGAGGACGGACGCCCCGGGGTAGAGCGACCCGCTGAGGTTGGGCGAGTACCCGCCGGTCACGATCAGGCCGACGCCACCACGCGCACGCTCGGCGTAGAACGCAGCCAGCCGGTCGGCGTTGCTCCCACGGTCCTCCAGGCCGGTGTGCATCGAGCCCATGACCACGCGGTTGCGGAGCGCGGTGAAGCCCAGGTCGAGGGGCTGCAGGAGGTGGGGGTATGCCGTCACGCACCCGAGCGTACCGGCCAGGGTTACCCATGGGTAACTGGGAGGTGCTTGCCTGGGTTGCCCGATCGGGCAACCCGGACTGACCGCACCCTCGACCGGACGGGAAGCGCAGATCCGCACGCGGCACGACACGCTGGAAGCGGGCGTCGTCATGGGTGGGAGGTGCCTGCTGTTGTCGTCGCAGTGCCACGAGGAACCGCGGCCGGGCCGGCTGGCCCGAAGGCCGGCCGACACGGGTGGACGCGGTCACGCCGCGCGGTCGGGCAGCCAGGCCCGGCTGATGGCCCTGCAGCGGCTGGCCGGCAACAGCGCGGTGAGCGAGACCCTCGCGGCGGTGCAGCGTGACGGCGAGAGCGACGCAGAAGCCGGGGCCCAGGCTGTCGACGAGCACGTGGGCGAGGAGCAGCTCCGCCGGCTGCTCACAGACCTCCCCGTCGACACCCCCGAGCAGGTGTCGAGGGCGGAGACCGTGTTCGGCCACGTCCTCACCGTGCTGGAGGGCGGTGCCTCCGGCGCAACGTCGGGCCCCACCCCGATCCCGCTGGCTGCCGCACCGTTCAACGCCGCCGCCCTGGTGCAGGCGTTGCGCGAGGGTGAGGTCGACAAGGTCGTCACCGCCATCCTGCCGGTCGTCGGCGACGCGGCCCTGGCCACCCAGCTCATCACCGAGGCGGGGGTGACGCTGGGAGCCTTCTCGGTCGAGGGCGGACTGTCCACCTCCGCCGTCGTGGCCACCACCGCCGGGGCGGTGGCCGAGATCGCAGGACCGGCCGCGCTCGCCGTGGCCGTCATGGTCGGGGTCTTCTCCATCCCCAGCGACGTCAACGAGGATCGGCGGAAGATCTGGTATATCGGTGACGTCAGCGGCATCCTCACCTCGTGGATCTGGGCCGACCCCACCATCTCGCCGCACGAGCAGCTGAGCCGCGAGGCGCCGACCGCCGGCTTCTTCGACACCGACCTGAGTGACGCCGTCCGGGCCGCCCGGGTCAACGCCGAGCGGGTGTGGGCCGAGCAGTTCCAGGGACGGCCGGAGCGGATCAGGGCGACCCGTGACCAGGTCGGAGACGACTACCAGGTGTTCTGGCGGGCGCTCGGAACCGAGCTGGAGTCGCAGCTACAGCCCAGTGCCGACGGGAGTGCTGTGTCGAACATCAACCGGTTGATCCGGGGAGTGGCGTTGCGTCGTCGACAACGTCGGCGCGAGCAGGAGCAGGCTGATCGCGAGGAACGCTTCCGGCTCTACGGCGGCACCATCGTGACCGAGGACGGCTTCATCCTGCAGGTCCCCGGCGACCTGGTGGAGACCCCTTGAGCGGACGTGGCCTGACGCAGAGCGTCACCGACCGGTTGCCCGGGGCGCGGCGACTCCCTCAAGCTCCGCGAGGAGCGCGCCCGAGGCGATCTCGGCACGGACCCGCTCGCCCAGCGCCGCGGCCGTGGCACGACGCGAGGGGTCGTCCAGCATCCGGCGCACGGCTGCGGCGATGGTGTCGGCGTCAGCCCGCGACGAGAGCACCTGCGCCACACCGTGACGCGCTGCGCGGGCCGCGTTGTCGTGCTGGTCACGGCCGAGCGGGATGCACAGCGTCGGCACGCCCGAGGCGATCGCCTTGATCAGGGTGCCGTGACCCGCGTGCGTCACCACGAGATCGGCCTGCGGGAAGATCGCGCTGTGCGGCAGTGAGCGGACCACCGCCACGTTCGGGGCGGCCGGGACCACGGCTGGGTCGATCGAGGGCCCGGTCGTCACGATCCCCCGCACGGGCAGCGACGCGAGGGCGCGCGTGATGCGGCGCAGCAGGTCGGACTGGTCCATGAACGAGGTCGACAGACCGACGACCACGAGCGGATCGTCGCCCGGCGGCATCGCGAAGACCCCTGGGTCGGTCGCGGTGAAGTCTTCGAGCACGGGCCCGACATAGCGCACGTTGGGGGCCTCGGGCGGCGGGTCGTCGAACTCCGACGAGGTGAGCATGAGCATGCGGTCGGCGTGGTCCAGTTGGTCCCACAGGCGCTGCAGGGGCTCGAGACCATAGGCGGCACGCGCCTCGTTCACCGGGCGCAGGCCCGGGTTCCACAGCAGCTGCGACACGTGGAAGCCGGCGCGGTCGCGGGCGCGGCCCCACGCTCCGCGTGCGGGGCGGAGCCGTCCCACCGGCGGCCGCACGCGCGAGGGCACCAGGTACACGCAGCCCAGGAGTACCACGGCCCGAACACCGCGGGCCTCGGCGCCCACGAGTGCGCCCAGGAGCGCACCGTCGGCGAGCACGGCATCGAACGGCTCGGCATCGAGGGCCGCGACGATGTCGGCGGCGAACAGTGCCGCGGGCCCGGCGATGAGGCGTCCCGCGCCCGGACGAAGGCACCCAGGGGCGTGCGGCACTCCCAGTCCTTGAGCACGTCATCCTCGGGCGCCGTCGACACACGTTGCGGCGCCGTCGGCCACGGGTGGTAGGTCGCGCCCGTGGCAGCAACGTCGGCCGCGGTCGTCGCGTCACCGTAGGCGACGACGTCATGACCACGCCCGACGAGCAGGCGTGCGACACCGAGTGCCGGCGGCGTGGCGCCGCCGCCGTCCCAGATCGCGAGCAGATATCTCATGGGTCACTCCTTTCGCACCAGGCCCGACACGAGCGCGAGCAGGGTCGCGCGCGTCGCCTCGGGCTCACACCCAAGATCTCGTCGCAAGAGCTTCCAGGTCCCCACGTCGGTGGCCGCGAACAGCGCCGTCAGCACCGCCTCGCGCGCCGCGGCGTCCCCCGGCAGATGGGGGCCGAACACGTCGACGAGCCAGGCGCGGTGTTCCGCGCGGGCGATCACGAGCATGTCGTGCAGGATCGGCTGGCTGTCGGAGTCGGCGACGGCGCGCCAGTTGGCGTCGCCCAGCGTCTCGTACTCGCGCAGGAGCCCGTCGATCGCGCCCTCGACGTCGCCCGGCTCGACGTGCCCCCGCAGATCCTCGACCTCAGCGGCGAAGACCTCGATCGCGGCGGCGAGGAGGCCCTCCTTCGAGCCGAAGTGGTTCAGCAGGGTCTGCACGGTCACCCGGGCGGCGGAGGCGATGTCGGCGAGCGTCACGTCGTCGTAGCGGCGATCAGCGAAGTGATCGCGGGCGGCACGCAGCAGCCGATCGCGCGTGCGGCCCGCTGCCGCCGTGCGGGTCGTCATGTCGTACTCGCGACTGCTCGTGCCCACGTCACCAGAATCCGCCTGTTTTGGGTCAGAGTCAAGTGAATTCTTGGGTGTAGTTAAAGCGAACTTTGACGGAGCGTGGAGAGCCCGGCGCCCGGAGCGCCGGCGGCGGGCCGCAATGTCGGCGGCGGACCGGAGTGCCGGCGGCGGGCCGGAGTGTCGACGGCGGGCCCGACCAACTCGCCACTGTTTAACCCAGGAACGGGTGGGTGAACCAGGAAGCGTTCCTGGGTTCACCCACCCGTTCCTGGGGTGAACGGCCTGGCGTCAGTCGCGGCGCAGGTGGTAGGTCTGCACCGCGTTGCCCGCCGAGGTCCTCACCAGGTCGACCAGCTCCAGCCGGGTGGTGGGGTCGCCCGGTTGGAACAGCCGCCGGAACGAGCCGCCCGCGACCACCGGGTGGGTGACGAGGACCAGCTCGTCGAGCAGGCCGGCCAGAAACAGGTCACGGACGACGCTGATGCTGCCCTGGACCCCGATGTCCTGACCCGGTGCCTCCTTGAGGGACCGCACGTGGTCGTGCAGGTCACCCTCGATGAGCGTGGCGTTCTGCCACTCCAGCGGACCGGTCAGCGTGGTGGAGGCCACGTGCTTGGGGACCGGGTTGATGAAGTTGGCGAAGACGTCGTCCGCCTCCCGCTCCGGGGAGGGCCAGTAGCCGGCCCACTCCTGGTAGGTCACCCGGCCCATGACGGTCTCGTCGATGCTGCCGATGGTGCGCATCATCAACTCGCCCAGCTCGGGATCGAAGCTGTCGAACTGCCACTGGTCCGGGCCCTCGACGGCTCCGTCGAGGGAGTGGAACAGTCCACTGACTACCTTGCGCATGTCTCCTCCTGGGGATGGCGAGTATGTCGTGTGGACCGGTCCACCCTCACGAACTCATCGGTGCGCGGGGTCACCGTCCGCGACGGTGGTCACCAGCTCCTCCGGCTCGTCCGCGTGGGACACCACCGGCACCTCGGTGACTGCCTCGCCACGGGCGACCATGCCCGCGATGTCGGAGAGCTTGATCTCCTTGAGGAAGAGGGTCAGCAGGAAGCCCAGGGCGAGCAGCGGCACGAGGTACCAGAACGCGGGAGCCAGCGCATCGGCATACCCCTCGATGACACCGGTGTGCAGCGGCTCGGGCAGGTTCTTGACGATCTCCGGGGTCAGCGACTCGGCGCCGCCACCGCCCTCGGGCATCGGCACCCCGGCGAAGACGCCCTCCAGGTTGGTGACCAGCCGCGAGGTGAAGATGCTGCTGAACAACGCGATGCCGACGGCCGCGCCGATCTCGCGGAAGAAGTTGTTGGCACTGGTGGCGGTGCCCAGCTCGTGCGGGTCGACGGCGTTCTGCACCGCGAGCACGATCGTCTGCATGACCAGGCCCAGGCCAGCACCCAGGACGAAGATCATGATGCCGAACAGCCACAGCGGGGTGTTGGCGTCCAGCTGGGTCAGCCAGATCAGGCCGAGCGTGGCGATCGCCATCCCGGTGATCGGGTAGCGGCGGTAGCGGCCGGTCTTGGTGATCGCGAAACCGGACCAGATAGCGGTGCCCATGACACCGACCATCATCGGGATGAGCAGCAGGCCGGAGGCGGTGACCCCGACGCCGTTGGACATCTGCAGGAAGGTCGGCAGGAAGCCCAGCGCGGCGAACATGCCCATGCCGATGACCAGGCCGATGGTGGTGGTGAGCGTGAAGGTCGGGTTCTTGAACAGGTG
>JAAYYA010000119.1 GCA_012515595.1 Actinomycetales bacterium | reverse complement strand
GGTGGACCAGGAGCATCATGCTCGTCTCACCCAGCTCCCTTGCGACGGGCAGCCGCTCCGTCGGGCGGAAGCCGTCGAAGGCCTTCTCCAGGTAGATCTCGGGGCAGGAGCCGGTGAAGCAGGGCACCCCGCACCGGTTCACTTCGGCGATGATGCGGTCGCGGAACCAGTCGCTTCGCAGAGCGTCGGGCACGATGTCGAGATAGTACTTATAGTAGCTGTGATGGATGTGCGCCGGCGGGATGGAGACGCGAAGCCCGGGGAGGGCGCCCAGGCCTTCATGGAGCATGGCGGCGTTGGCCCGCCGCTTGGCGACCCACTCGGGCAGATGCTGGAGCATGAGGCGTCCGATGGCGGCCTGCATCTCGGTGAGCCGGTAGTTGGTGCCGGGAGTCTCGCGCACCCAGCGGAAGGCGGAGGACCAGTTTGTGTCGCCGCCCGTCTCCGTGGCACGCTTGCCGTGGTCCTTGTAGGCCCACATGGACTCCCAGAGGTCACGCCGGGCGGTGGTGACCATGCCGCCCTCGCCGCCGGTGGTCAGGATCTTGTCCTGGCAGAAGGAGAAGCTGCCGATGACTCCCATGCTGCCGACGGGCCGGCCCCGGTAGAGGGCGCCGTGGGCTTGGGCGCAGTCCTCGATGACCGCAAGGCCTCGGTCTTCGGCGAGGGCGAGGATGCCGTCCATCTCGCAGGGCCAGCCAGCGAGGTGCACGAGGATGATCGCCTTGGTCCGACCGGTGAGCACCGGCGCGATTGTCTCCGCAGTCAGGTTCTGGCTATCGCGGTCGACGTCGGCGAAGACGGGCGTGGCGCCTCGAAGGAGCACGCAGCTCGCTGAGGCGATGAAGCTCCGTGGGGTGACGACGACCTCATCCTCGGCCCCGATGTGCAGGGCATGGAGGGCCATGTCGAGGGTGACGGTCCCGTTCGCCGCAGCAATAGCGTAATCGACGCCGACGTGAGCGGCGTACTCGGCCTCGAACTGCCGCCCCTCGTTGCCGGTCCAGTAGTTGATCCTGCCCGACCGCAGGACGGTGGAAACGGCGTCCACCATCTCCTCATCGAGCACCGGCCACGAGGGGAAGGGCTCGACGGTTGGCCTGTCGTCGATCGATTCATGCGTCTGCGAGCTCATCGCACACCCCGTTCACACTTTATTGGTTCGCCCACCGAGGCTCGCCGCCCTGCCCGATTCAGAGGCGCGGCAGGCCCTCGAAGCGCTCTGCCGGGGATTGCTCGACCGGCACTCCTAGCCTGACGCCTAACTCCAGATGCCCCGGGTGTCGACAACGACCTTGCCTGCGTAGGCGCTGGGAGCCACCTCGCGGAACTGCCGGTGGTCCACCAGCAGCACCAGGATGTCCGCCTCGGCAAGGGCCTCCGCCAACGTAGCGGCCACTACCCCCAAAGCCGTCAGCTTCGACGGCAGGGACGACACGTACGGCTCCACCGCCAGGATCCGGCCTACGCCCTCCTCGGCAAGCCGCGCCGTGATCGCCACTGCAGG
>JAAYYA010000118.1 GCA_012515595.1 Actinomycetales bacterium | reverse complement strand
CCGCGTCCGGCCCTCAGACATGCCGACGGCTGGTGATGACCCGGAACCGGTTGGCCACGAACGCGGCGTCGGTGTAGGCGGCGTTGGCCGCCGGGTTGGCCCCGGTGCCGTGGAAGTCGCTGAACGCGGCGGTCTGATTGACGAAGATCTGCCCGGTGAGGTTCTCGGACAGGGCGACCCCGGCGTCGGCGGCGGCCTCGCGCGCGTCCTCCAGCACCTGCTCGTCGGTGGAGTACACCGAGGCGGTCATCGCGCCGTGCTCGCGGACGGTCTTGCACAGCAGGTCGAGGGAGACCTCGGTGCCCGGGGTCCGGATCAGGAAGGCGACCGGGCCGAAGCACTCCTGGGAGTATGCCGGGGCGTTGGCGGCGTCGACCCCGATCAGGGCGGGGACGCGCACCACCGCGTCGGGGTAGGTCGGGTGGGTGATCGGGCGGGCGTCCAGCAGCACCTCGCCGCCGAGCCGATCGGCGAGTCCCGGCACGTCGGTCGCCCGGGAGCGCACGTCGGGGTTGACGGTGGCGCCGAGGATCTCCACCGCACGGGCGTCGTCGGCGTTGAACGCGCTGATCGCGCCGGCCAGCTTCTCCGCGAACTGCTCGTAGGTCAGCTCGCCCTCGTCGGTGCTGATGCCGTCGGCGGGGACGTAGACGTTCTGCGGGGCGGTGCACATCTGCCCGGAGTAGAGCGAGAAGGAGAACGCCAGGTTGCCGAGCACCCCCTTGAGGTTGTCCGTCGAGTCGATGACGACGGTGTTGAGACCGGCCTTCTCCGTGTAGACGAGCTTGCCGGCGGCGCCGGCCTCGCGCTCCAGCCAGCCGCCGAAGCCCGGCCCGCCCGTGTAGTCGATGATCCGCACCGCCGGGTGCAGCGCGAGGGTCTTGGCCAGCCCGTCCCGACCTTCGACGGGGGCACCCTCGGCGGCCAGCTGCACCAGGGCCTTGTCGAAGCCGGCCCCGGCCAGCACCTCGCGGGCGATGGACACGGTGATGGCCAGCGGGAGCACGGCCTGCGGGTGCGGCTTGACGATGACCGGGTTGCCGGTGGCCAGCGAGGCGAACAGCCCGGGGTAGGCGTTCCACGTCGGGAAGGTGTTGCAGCCGATGACCAGGGCCAGCCCGCGCGGCACGACGCGGTAGTCCTTCTGCATCCGGATCGGGTCGCCCTTGGTCGGCTTCTCCCAGGTCACCGACGCGGGGACCCGCTCCTGCTCGACGAGCGCGGCGGCGACCGCCTCCAGCGCCCGGTCCTGCGCGTGCGGCCCACCGGCCTGGAAGGACATCACGAACGGCTGCCCGGAGGTGTGCATGACGGCGTTGGCCATCTCGTGGCTGCGCTTGTTGATCCGCTCGATGATCTCGACGCAGACGGCGGCCCGCACCCGGGGACCGGCGTCGCGCCAGGCGGGGATCGCGGCCTCCGCGGCCTCGACGGCCGCCTCGACGTCCAGCTCCGGGTAGAGCACGCCCAGCGCGGGACCGTACGGCGAGACCTCGCTGCCGACCTCCTGCCCCGTGCCCGGCTGGTCGGCCAGCGGGGAGTATGACGCGTTGCGGGCCTTCTCGAAGGCCTCCAGCCCGTCCTGGGCCGCGGTCTCCCCGTAGACCCGCGGGCTCGGTGACTCCGGGTAGCGGCTGTAGTACTCGCGGGTGGCCAGGGCCTGCGTGGCGGCCTCCAGCACCTCCGCGTGGGTCTCCAACAGGGCAGCGCCGGGCGTTGTCTCAGTCACCCAACCAGCGTAACCGCCACCGGCCAGCCGACCCTCTCCCCGACCGAACGCACCGTGCTGCGCTCCCACGCCCCACCGAGCGCACCGCCCGACCCGACACGGCGGGCGGGATCCGCGCCCCCGGCTCGCGGTCGGCGACACTGGGGCGCATGACGGATGGCGGCGCCATCACGCTGACCGCGGACGAGCTCCGCGTCGTGGCGCGCTTCGCGCTGGCCAGCGCGGAGGAGGTACTGGCGATCTTCGAGTCCGTCGCACCCGAGGACCAGCGCCCCAGGGCAGCACTCGAGGCGGCGCGCGTCTTCGCCGAGGGGGCGCCACGGAGCCGGCTGCAACGGGTGGCCAGCATCGACGCCCACCGCGCCGCACGCGAGGTCGATGACGAGGCGGCAGCGCACGCGGCCCGCGCGGCGGGGGACGCCGCCTCCGCCGCGTACCTGCACCCGCTCCCCCAGGCCACGCAGGTGGGCCACATCCTGCGTGCGTCCGCGCACGTGGCACGAGCGCTCGAGCTGACAGCCGGCGACGACCCGGCCGTCGCGGACGAGGCGCTGGCCCGGGCGCGGCACCGGGCCACCCCGGTCCTGCGGGAGGTGCTCCGGCGGTATCCCGCGGCGCCGACCGGACGCGGTCGCGTGGCCCAGCTGATGGCGTCCCTGGACGCGGCCCTGCGGGCCGAGGACCCTGCGCGGGACACCCCTGGGATCCAGGGCTGGTTGACTCACGGCGGTCAGCTCGCAGAGTCCACGGACCGGGCACGGAGGTTCATCCGGCAGGAGTTCCCGCAGGCGCAGGCCGCCTTCCTCGGAGGGAGCGTCGCGACCAGCCAGGCGACTAGGAGCTCCGATCTGGACCTGCTGATCGTCCTGCCGGAGCCGTGGGAGGAGGTGGCCTTCGTCGAGACCAGCCGCTACGAGGGGCAGCTCGTCGAGACCTTCGTCTATGGCCGCGCGGCGCTGCCCACCTGGCAGGAGCGGGGGCGCACCGAGCGGCGACCGGTGCTGGACCGCCTGGCGGCGGAGGGCGTCCCGCTCGTCAACACACCGCTGTCCGAGGAGTTCCAGACGCGCTCACGGGCGGTGATCGACGCCGGGCCGGGCCCAGCCGATCCCGGCGACGTGGCCCGCCGGGCCTACGGCCTCTCCGCGCTCCTCGACGACCTGACCGACCGGGGTGGAACGACAGCCGCCGCCCCCGGTGCACCGGGCTCCGCCGTCAGCGACCCTGCGGAGACGTCCGTCCTGGCCTGGACCCTCTGGCGGGAGGCGGCCGAGCTGGACCTGCTCACCGACCAGCGCTGGCTGGGCACCGGCAAGTGGCTCGTGCGGGAGCTGCGGACCGCCGGGGACCGGCACGGTCTGGCCGCCTGGGCCGAGGACGCCGCCGACACCGACCGGCTCATCACCATCGCGCGGAAGGTGCTGGACGAGGCGGGGGGCTACCGGCAGGAGGGGTTCCTCCGCGGGGAGCGCCCGCCCGGGCTGTGACCGCTGGGCACGAGGCCGGCCGGCCGGAGGACGGGGACGACCCCGCGCGAGGACGGGGCGACCCTGCACAGGAAGGGGCCCACCCCCCCCCGCGAGGGGTGGTCGCCGACCCGACCGACGCGCGACGTACCGTGTCTCGTCGTGCCCGCCACTCCGCATACTGACCTCTCCGCGTCCGCCACCGAGCTGTCGCCCGCCGCGCGCCGCAACCCGATCGGCACCCACGTGCCGGTCGGCAAGGGACTGGTCGCCGGCGCCCTCGCCACGGCGCGGGACCTGGACTGCGAGGCGCTGCAGATCTTCGCGGGCAACCCCCGGGGCTGGGCGCTCAGCGTCGGCAAGCCGGCTGATGACGCGGCGTTCCGGGAGGCGTTGGCGCAGGAGGGGCTGCGGGCGTTCATCCACGCGCCGTACCTGGTCAACCTCGGCAGTCCCACGCCCGCGACGTATGAGAAGTCGGTCGTGACGGTGGCGCACAACCTGCTCCGCGCGGCGCAGACCGGCTGCGAGGGCGTCGTCGTGCACACCGGGTCCTTCGTCGACGCGAGCGGCGACCCGGGGCTGTTCGACGCGGCGCTGCGGCAGGTGCGCGAGGGGCTGCTGCCGGTCCTGGAGACGCTCGGCGACGACGCGGCACCGTGGCTGCTGCTGGAGCCCACCGCCGGGCAGGGGCGGTCGCTGTGCGCCGGGATCGAGGACCTGCACGGCTACCTGGAGGCCCTGGACCTCCACCCGAAGGCGGGGATCTGCCTGGACACCTGCCACGTCTTCGCCGCCGGCGAGCCGCTGGACGAGGAGGGCGGTGCGACGGCCGCGGTCGACCGGATCGTCGAGATCGGCGGGTCGGGCCGGCTGCGGCTGATCCACGCCAACGACTCGATGGACGTGCGCGGCGCCTTCAAGGACCGGCACCAGCAGATCGGGCAGGGGCACATCGGGACCGGCGCCTTCCGGGAGCTCTTCGCGCACCCGGAGACCGCCGGGGTCCCGTTCATCCTGGAGACGCCGGGCTCGCGCGACGCGGGCTACCCGGACATCGCGCTCCTCAAGGAACTGCGGGCGCAGGCCGGACAGGCCGCCACCTGACCCCGCCACCCGGCCGCGGTGCGGCGCGGATGGCACGATGAGGCGCATGCCACTCACAGACGAGACCGTCGTAGCCGTCGTCGGCGCCGGGGCCATGGGCTCGGGCATCGCGCAGGTCGCCGCCCAGGCGGGCCACGAGGTGCACCTCGTGGACGCAGCACCCGGGGCCGCGGCGACCGCCCGCGAGAAGCTCTCCACCACCCTCGCCCGGCTGGTCGAGAAGGGGCGGCTGACCGCGGAGGAGAGCGACGGCATACTCGAGCGGATCGTCATCGGACCGGCGGCGGACGGCGACCTCAAGGCGCTCCCGCCGGTCGGTCTGGCCATCGAGGCCGTCGTGGAGAACCTCGGGGTCAAGCACGACATCTTCGACACCCTCGCCGACGCCCACGACGACTCGACGGTGCTGGCGACCAACACCTCCAGCCTGGACGTCAACGCCATCGCGGCCAACCTGCGCGCGCCCGAGCGGGTGATCGGCCTGCACTTCTTCAACCCGCCGCCGCTCATGAAGCTCGTCGAGGTGGTCCGCACGACGCAGAGCTCCGGGGACGTGCTCACCGACGCCATGGAGCTGATGCGCGCCTGGGGCAAGACCCCGGTGATGTGCACCTCGACGCCCGGCTTCATCGTCAACCGGGTGGCGCGGCCGTTCTACGGCGAGGCGCAGCGCATGGTGCAGGACGGGGTCGCGGACCCGGCCACGCTCGACCTGGCGCTGCGCGAGCACGGCGGCTTCCGGATGGGGCCGTTCGAGCTGACCGACCTCATCGGGCAGGACGTCAACCTGGCCGTCGGCACGAGCGTGTGGCTGCAGACCGACCGCGACCCGCGCTACGAGCCGGTGGACGCGCAGCGCCAGTTGGTCGAGCAGGGTCGCCTGGGGCGCAAGTCGGGTCGCGGCTGGTTCGAGTATGACGAGAGCGGGCAGCCCCTGGACGTCGCCCCGGACGAGGGCCGGGTCCGCGAGCTGGTCGGGGGTCCCGTCGAGACCGACCCGGTCGCGCGGACCATCGCCCGGCTGGTCAACGAGGGGGTCGACCTGGTGCGGCGCGGCGAGGCCTGCGCCGAGGACGTCGACACGGCGATGAAGCTGGGCACGAACTACCCGAAGGGTCCACACGAGTGGCTCGCCGAGATCGGGTCGGCCACGATCGTGGAGCAGCTGCGCGCGCTGGACGCGGCCTTCCCGGGCGGGCGCTACCGGGTCAGCCCCGCGCTGGAGGGCTGAGCCGGAGCGCCACCCCGTGCGCTCGGTCGGGTCTGAGAGCGCCACGCCGCGCGCCCGCTCGCTCCTGAGGCCGCCACCCCGCGCGCCCGGTCGTCAGGGAGACGCGGACCAGACGGTGTCGTAGACCTGCTGGTAGACAGCGGCCGCGGCGGCCCAGGTGCGCTCGGCGACGACCCAGGCCCGGCCGCGCTCGGCCAGCTGCCGCCGCCGGTCGGGGTCCTGCGCCAGCGCGGCCAGCACGCGCGCGAGACCAGCCGCGTCGCCGGCCGGGAAGGAGTCGCCGCGCTCCCCGTCGCCGATGATCTCCAGCAGGGCCGGCAGGTCCGAGACGACCACCGGCAGCCCCATCGCCATCGCCTCGTACGGCTTGAGCGGGGTCACCAGCCGGGCCGCGCGCTCGTCGATCCGGGGGACCACGAAGACGTCGAGCAGCGCGTAGTAGTCGCTCACCTCGTCGTGCGGCACCTGCCCGGTGAACACCACGTGGTCCGTCACCTCCCGGTCCGCCGCCAGGCGACGCAGGAGGGTCTCGCGCTCACCGCCGCCCACGAGCAGGGCGGTGGCCGGCACCCCCTGCGCGCGCAGCAGGCCGACCGCCTCGATGAGCAGCTCCTGCCCCTCGCGCGGGTGGTCCAGGTTGCTGACGTAGCCGACGACGAAGGAGCCCTCCAGCCCCAGCCGCCGCATCAGGTCGGGCCGGCGCTCGCGCGGCGTGACCACCTCGGCGTCCATGCCGTTGGGGACCACGAAGACCCGCGCCGGGTCGACCGCCGGATCCTGCGCTCCGGGGAGCCGACGCTCCAGGATGTCCTGGCGCATCGACTCGCTCAGCGTCACCACCGCCGCGGACTCGACCATGCAGTGGGTCTCGACGGCGCGCCGCAGGTGGTAGAGCTCGGCGATCTCGGCCCGCGCCAGGTCCGAGGTCCAGAGCGCCTCGAAGAAGCCGCGCACCTCGTAGACCACCGGCACCCCGGCGGCCCGGCCGACGGCGAGCGCCGCGCGGACGATGTCGTAGCCCCGGTGGCCGGAGTGGGCGTGGATGACCGCGGGCCGCCGGTCGCGCACCACCTCGGCGAGCCGGGTGGCGAAGGCGTCGAGGTACTCGTCCGAGTGCTCCGGGCGCGGGATCTCCTCCCGCAGCAGCCGGGTGTGCTCCACGCCGCCGACCACCTCCGTCGTCAGCTGCCCCGTCCCGGGCTGCCCCGTGCCGTCGCCGCCCGGGCCGTCGGCGTCCGCTCCCCCGTCCTCGGCCGGGGGGAAGTCCAGCACGGTCACGGCGGACACGTCGGCACCGGCGCGGGCCTGCTCGCGCAGCAGGTAGAACGAGCGCAGCGCGTAGCCGCTCTGCCGGTGCGGCAGGGACACCTTGAGCACGTGCAACACCCGACCGGGCACCGGATCGACCGGACCGGCCGCCAGGGCACCGGCCGCGACCGCGGGCTCCCAGGACGGGTCCAGCTCACGCAGCCGCCCCTCCTGCTGCCGCACGAGCTGCAGCACGGGCTCGCGCGGGTCCTCCCCGGCCCAGCGGCGCAGCGCCTCCAGGCGCAGTGTCGGCTCACCCGCGAGCACGGCACAGATCGCGGCCTGCTGCAGCACGGCCGGCGGGGAAGCGGGGTCGTCCAGCACGGTGCGGACCAGCGCGAGGGCCTCGTCGTGGCGGTGCTGCGCCGAGAGCCGGGCCAGGCGTCCCAGGTCCCCGAGCACCAGCTCGGCCCACTGGGTCCGCGTCACCTCCGGGTCGGTCAGCCCCCCGAGCACCGCGGTCGCCTCCTCCGCCGCGCGCTCCCGGTCGCCGGGGTCGGCCAGCGAGCGGATCCGCGCCACCGCCTCGGCGACCGTGTCGACGACCCACTCGTGCGGGTACAGCCGCCGCGGGCCACCCCGGGGCGCCACCATCGGCCAGTTGCGCACCACCGGCACGGCACCGGCCGCCACCCCCTCGGCCAGCCCCACGGGCCAGGACTCGCGCAGGCTGGTGCTCAGCACGAAGCCGGGCCGCGCCAGCACCTCGGGCAGGTCGGTCCGGAACCCGGTGTACTCGATGTGGTCCCGCACGTCGTCGGCCAGCGCGCGCTCCCGGAACGCCGCGGCGTGCTCCGCTCCGCTGGCCGTCGGGGCCGCGGCGAAGTCCGCCCCGACCAGCAGCAGCCGCCAGTCGCCTCCCCCGGCACGCAGCCCGGCGAGCACCTCCACCGCCCACAGCGGGTCCTTGACCCGCTGGGCCCAGCCGACCACGCAGAGGGTCTGCGGCTCGCGGGGCGTCGCCTGCCGTGTCCCGAAGGCGTCCAGGTCGATGAGGTTCGGTATGACGTGTGCCGGGGTCGTGCCCGCCCGCTCACCGACGGCGTCGCGCACCAGGTCGAGCAGGGGGGCGCTGACGGCGACGACCGAGTCGACCCGGCTCCAGTCGAGCAGGTGGATCCACGGTCGGAGCGCGTCGACACCGTGCACGCGCAGCACGACCCGGGTGTGCGGGGGTGCGATCAGGGTCGCCAGCACCGCGGCCTTGTCGGCCCAGTCGACGACGAGGACGTCGGGGTCCCACGACGTGATGAGCGAGCTGAGCTGGGGGTAGCCGCCGACGCTGAGGCCCAGCGCGGCGCGCAGCCGCTCCCGGACGACGGGGGGGCTGCTGCCCATGGTGAGCAGGTGGGGGCGGAACTCCTCCCGCTCGGCGACGCGCACCTTCACCGCGGCCGAGACCGCGAGGGCGTCCGCGAGCGGTTGGTAGAACGTCCCGTAGGGCCCCGGCAGCACCACCACGCGGCGGGCGGCCGGGCGGCGGGCGGCCGCGGCCCGCACGGTCGCCGCCTCGGCGGGGTGCGGGTGCTGCGCGGGCGGGGGCTGGGTGAGCAGCCGCCAGGTCTGCGTGGCCCCCAGCGGCGCCAGGTGCGCGGCGGGGTCGGCGATCAACCGGGAGTCCACCGAGTCGGAGTGCTGCTCGCGGTGGAAGGCCAGGTCCAGCGCGAGGCAGACGAGGTCCACCACCTCGTCGACCACGACCCCGTCGACCATCGTGGCCTCGACGGGGTCCGGGGCCAGCGCCGGGTCGGGGGCCAGCCCCGGGTCGGGGGCCAGTGCCGGGTCGACGACCTCCCGCAGCAGCCGGGCGGCCACGGCGACGGCGTCGCTGTCGGTGGCGCCGGTCGCGTCGAGCTCGGCCCGGACCCGGAAGGCCGTCAGGACCGGGTCGTCCGCGCCGAGCACGGGCGTCAGGCCCTCGACGAGGTCCTCGACCTGGTCGGGGGCCCGGGTGAGGCCGGGCAGCAGGTGCAGCGGCACGTCTGCCGACTCGAGGCTCACCAGGCCGGGGTCCGGCAGGAGACTGCGCTGCTCCGCCACCTGCGCGAGCAGGGCCAGTCCCCTGCCGAGGCCGGCCAGGCTGTCCGGCTCCAGCCGCTCGGCGGGACGCCGCGGAAGGAACCCGGCCAGCGCGCTGTGGGCCTGCGCCGCCAGGCCCCGCAGCCGCTCCACCCGCAGGTCGGCCACCAGGTCGGCGAGGCCTGCGCTGCCGGCGTGGACGGGTGGGGACACCCCGAGGCCCGCGGCCAGCTCGGCCATCGCGGCTCCGGCGTCGTCGAGCGCCACCACGTGGTCGGCGTCCCGGACCGCACGGCGGAACCAGGGGTCGAACCGCGCGGCGAGCACGGCGCGGCGACGCCGGTCCACGACCCGCGGGGCGACCGCGAGCACGACCCGGCGCGGCCGGGAGGGGGTGCGGGCGGCGACGAGGCGATGGGGGGCCGCCGGGACACGACCCGACCCGACCCGAGCGGTGTCGCGACGCAGGGGCGGCACCCGGCCCTCGGCATACGCCCACCGGACCTGGTGGCCCTGCTCGGTCAGCGCGCTGACGAGCGACCCCACCGACTCCAGCGGCGCGTGCTCGCCCGCCAGGACGAGGACCGACCGACGCCCCGCCCGGTCGCCGTCGCCGTCGCCGTCGGCAGGGGTTATGGCAGCTGCCACGGAGCTCCTCCTCGGGCAGTGGTCACGGGCGGCCAGCATACCGAGCGCGCGGCTACGATAACCGGCGATGACTCCCTCCCAGCGCTCCTCGCCGGCCGGGTCGGACGACCCCTCCGCGCCGGCGACGCGGCTGGTGATCGCCTACGCTTTCGCGCCCGACGCCGACACCTCGGCGGTGGCCGCCGTCAAGCGGGTCGCCGTGGACGGCGAGCCGTGCGACGTGATCAGCAACGACCTGCGCGCGATCCGCGGCCGGGACGACTCGCTGGAGGAGGTCGTGGCGGGGCTGGTCCGCCGCCGGGCCGTGCTCGACACCCCGCCGATGTTCGGCGGCTGGTCCTCGATCCTGTCGTTCTGCCGCGCCGGCCAGCGCACCCTCCGCGCCTGGGACGGACAGCCGGCGGGAACCGCCTACACCTCGGTGTACAGCCGGGCCCACTTCATCGCCGCCCACTTCCTGGCCGCCCTGGTGGTGCGTGAGCGCCCCGGTCTGTCGTGGCGCGCCGAGATGTCCGACCCCCTGTCCCGGTCGGCCACCGGTGAGCCGCGCGAGGGGCCGGTCCCCCGGGGGGCGGTGGCCGAGGACCTGGCGGAGGCGCTGGCGGCCCGGGGCGTCCGGATGGACCCGGCGGCCACCACCTACGAGTGGGCCGAGACCCTCGCCTACACCCTCGCCGACGAGGTGGTCTTCACCAGCGCCGGGCAGCGGGACTACTGCCTGGCGCACGTCTCGGACGACCGGGTGCGCGCCGCGCTGGAGGGCAAGGCGGTCGT
>JAAYYA010000117.1 GCA_012515595.1 Actinomycetales bacterium | reverse complement strand
GCGAGCTGCCATCGGGCGAGCTGCCGGACACCCTGCGCCAGGACCTCGACGTGCAGGTGACCCCGGGCCTGACGGTCCGGCACCGCCAGGTGCCCGAGGGCGAGGAGGCCGAGCGGGCGGTGCGCGAGGAGGGGGCGGTCTACGTCACCCGGATGACCCCGCAGCTGCGCTACGGCCCGCACCACCTGGCCGACCTGGTGCACGCGCTCGGGCACAGCGGCGCCCGCGTCGCGCTCAGTCCGCGGCGCTTCCTGCCGTGGCACGAATCGGCCTGGCTGGAGGACGGAGGTGGCCCGTCGGAGGGACCCGCCGAGGAGGGACTCCCCGGGGGGTCTGTCTGGTATGCCGTGGACGGCGCCACCGAGCCGGCCCCCGCGGGGGAGGGGTATGCCGTGCACGGCGCCGGTGCGGTGCCGGTCCGGCATGGCGCGCGCCAGGTCGGACCGGTGGGCCCGGCCGACCCCGGCGCCGTGACTGTCGAGCCGCCGCTCGGGCTCGCCCCGCTGCGGCTGCACGCCGGCACGCCGCGCGTGCTCGACTGGCACGTGGACCCGGCGGAGGGGCGGCCGGCGCAGGATGCGGGCGAGGGTGACCCGGGCGAGCGGGTGCCCGGCCCGGTCGAGCCGAGCTACTTCGCGCGGTTCGGCAGCGGGTGACCGTTCCGCGCCCGCAGCGCCGTCACCGCCTCGGCGAGGTGGGCGGCCCGGGCGTCGAAGGTGTGCTCCCGGCGGACCCGCTCGCCGAGCTCCCGACGGGCCTGCGCCCGCTCCGGCGTCTCCGCGAGCTGGGCGGCGACCAGCGGAGCGAGGTCGGTGTCCTCGTCGAAGGTCACCACCGAGTCGCCGAACACCTCGGCCACCTCGGGGAGGTGGTCGGTGATCACCCGGGCGTCGCAGGCCGCCAGGTCGAACAGCCGGTTGGACAGGATCCCCTGGTCCCGCATGTCGTCCCAGTGGTCGTTGAGCACGACGCCGGCGGCGCAGTACACCGCGGCCAGCTCGTCGTTCGGGATGTAGTCCGCCTGCCACGCGCCCTCGGGCACCAGCCCGTCCCACCGCAGCCCGTAGACGGAGGGGACGATGCCGCTGGCCAGCGCCGCCCGGACGCTGGGCCGCATGCCGCGGGCGTTGGCGACGACGAGCACCTCGTGGGCCCGGCGGCGGTCCGGTTCGACCGGGTGGAACCGGTGGTGGTCGGTGCACTGCAGCAACGGGGTCACCGGGCGGCCGAGCTGCCGGGTCATCTCCGTGCACCAGCGGGGTGAGGCCCCGAACACCAGGTCGTAGTCGGACAGCTCGGTCGCGGTGACCCGCTCGGGGTGGCTGATGACCCAGGAGACGTTCGTGTGGCCCGGGTTGATGCCGTAGATCGACACGCCCCGCATCTGGACGACCACGTCGTCGAGGGGGCTGCTCGGCCGGTACCACGAGTCCTTGCAGTCCACGCTGACCTCGTGGCCGAGCCGCTCCAGGGAGGCCTTCAGGGACTGCGCGAAGTGCCAGTCGCCCCAGTTGGTGCGCCGCTCGACGGTCGGGGCCCCGATCTTGAGCGCCCAGCGCAGCGGGCGCTCCGGGCGGTCGTGCACCACCAGCGGTTGCGGGGCGGCCTGGGAGCGGCGGTTGCGGTCGAACCCGATGAGCCGGTAGCCCGGCAGCACCTGCTCCGCGGCCAGCCTCGGGCGACCTGCCTGCACCCACTGGTCCCGGTCCCGGGCCTGGTTCTCCCGCACCCGTGCCATCGCGGACTCGGTCCGCGCGTCGGGGGGCAGCTCCCGCCAGGCGACCGCGGTGGCCGGCAGGCAGCCGGCGGTGCCGCCGGTGTGCGTGGTGACCCGCAGGGACAGCTCCCCGCCGTAGACGTCCTCGCGCACCAGCGGGTCGAAGCCGCCCACCGCCAGGAAGTCGGCGGCCCGCACCGCGAGGGCCGCCGCCGTCACGGCGACGACCGTGCGCTCCGCGGCCAGCTCCGGGGCGTCACCGGAGAAGCCGGACCAGGGCAGGTACCAGTGGCCGGTATCCAGGAAGTCCAGGCCCGCGGACCACACGGCCCCGCCGGGGGTCAGGACGAGGGGCTGGACGACGCGGTGCCGGTCCAGACCCTCCCGCAGCGGCGCGTCCCAGCCGGGCTGCGTCCAGGCCGAGGCGGGCAGGAAGCACAGGAGAGCCCCGCCGGTCGCGCCGACCCCGACGTTGCGGGCCACCTCCAGGGGCAGTGCCTGGGTGAGCCGGCGCACGGTGACCTGCTCCAGCAGGTCGAGCTCGGCGTGCAGCCGGATGGCCTCCGGCTCCTTCGCCCGGGCGTCGACCACGACCACCTCGACGGGTCCCGACGCCGTCTCGAGCAACCGCCGGACACCGGTGCCGACCGTCTCGCCCGTGTCCGACGGGCCGACCGCGACCACGACGCTGACCAGGTCGGGGTCCCGCTCGGGCGCCGACTCGAGGAGCGCGGCGACGTCGACCAGGGTGCGCTGCCGGACCACGAACCGGTAGGCCATCGGCTCGACCGTGGTGATCCGCGACCCCCGCTCGGACCACACGTCATACTGCGTGGCCAGGACCGGCACCAGGGTGAAGTCGGTCTGCTCGGCCAACCGCAGGAACAGGTCCCAGTCCACGTTGCGGCGCAGGGTCTCGTCGAAGCCGCCGGTGGCCTCCAGCAGCGACCGCTCGTGGACCAGCACGATGCAGTCGACGAAGTTGCGCTCCCGCAGGTGCTCGCGGTCGAACGGGACCCCGCGGTAGAGGCGTCGCGGCTCCGTGCCCTCCGGGACGTCCTCCTCGACCAGGGCCGTCACGCCGTATGCCGCGCGGTCACCGGAGTGCACCAGGTGCCGGACCATCAGCTCCAGGAAGTCGGGGAACCAGGTGTTGTCGGAGTCCAGATAGGCGACGTAGGTCCCGCCCGCCCGGGCGAGGCCGGTGTTGCGGGCCGCGGCCACCCCCCGGGCCTCCTCGTGCGTCACCACCTCGACGCGGTCGTCGCCGGTGTAGCGCTCCAGCAGCGCCGGGGTGCCGTCGCGGCTGCCGTCGTCCACGACGATCAGCTGCCAGTGCGGGTAGGTCTGCGCCAGCACCGAGTCCAGCGTCTCCCCGAGCATGTCGGCCCGGTCCTTGGTCGGGACGACCACGCTGACCAGGGGCGGCTCGTCCGGCAGCGGCCGGCTGCGCAGCTCGGCCTTGACCTGCGCCTCGCGCTCGGTGTCGAAGTCGGGGGTGTCCCGGGGGGTCTCGGAGAACCCGCGGGTGCTGCGCAGGGTCTCGGCCGTCGCGCGGGCGGCCTCCAGGAACTCGTGCGGCGCGTCCCAGGGGAAGCCGGTGGCCCCCTCCTCCAGGGTTAGCGGCGTTCCTCCGGCCAGGAACATGGCCAGCGGACCGCCGGGATGCTCGGCCGACTCCGGGTGCGCGGCCAGGTAGGCCTCCGCGTTGAACAGCGGGTGGGGGGTGCGCCCCCAGCGGGCGCCGACCCGCAGGTAGTGCCGGAACGGTGCCTCGGCGACCCCGCGCCGCCGGCGCTCGGGCGCTGACAGCGCTGCCAGGTAGGTGGGGGCGTGGAAGGCGGGGTGCGGGGAGAGCCCGGCGCGCTCCCCGACCCGGATGAAGTGCTCGAGCGCGTGCGCGACGGGCTCCTCGACCTGGCTGAGGTACCACGCCTCGTCGAACAGGCCGCTGCTCCGGATGAGGTCGGCGAGCACCTCCGCCTCGGGCCGGGGCCGCGGTGGCTCCTTGGCCTTGAGCGCCGCCGCCGCCTGGCGGGCGCGCTCGCGCT
>JAAYYA010000020.1 GCA_012515595.1 Actinomycetales bacterium | reverse complement strand
GTCGCCGACTACGTCGACTTCTACGCCAGCGAGCACCACGCCACCAACGTCGGGCGCATCTTCCGGCCCGACGGCGCCCCGCTGACGCCGAACTGGAAGCACCTGCCCATCGGCTACCACGGCCGCTCGTCCACCATCGTGGTCTCGGGGACCGACATCGTGCGGCCCTCGGGTCAGCGCAAGGCCCCGACCGACCCGGCCCCGACCTTCGGGCCCAGCCAGAGGCTCGACATCGAGTGCGAGCTCGGGTTCGTCGTCGGGGGCGCCACGGCGCTGGGCGAGCGGGTCCCGATCGAGCAGGCGGACGCGCACCTGTTCGGCGTCGCGCTGTTCAACGACTGGTCCGCCCGCGACCTCCAGGCCTGGGAGTACGTCCCGCTCGGCCCGTTCCTGGGCAAGTCCTTCGCCAGCTCGGTCGCGGCCTGGGTCACGCCGCTGGCCGCGCTCGGGGAGGCGCGGGTGCCGCTACCCACCCAGGACCCGGTCCCCCTGGACTATCTGCGCGGGGCCGAGGGCACGGCATACGGCCTGGAGATCTCGATGGAGGTGCGACTGAACGGGGAGGTGGTCTCCCGCCCGCCCTACCGCACGATGTACTGGTCGCCGGCGCAGATGCTCGCGCACCTGACGGTGAATGGGGCGCGCCTGTCGGACGGCGACCTCTTCGCCTCGGGCACGGTGTCCGGACCCGAGCGGGAGCAGCGCGGCTCCCTGCTCGAGCTGACCTGGAACGGCACCGAGCCGCTGACCCTCGGCGACGGCTCCACGCGCGCGTTCCTGGAGGACGGCGACACGGTGACGATCACCGCCACGGCGCCCGGCCCGGACGGCTCGGTCATCGGGCTGGGCGAGGTCAGCGGCACGATCCACCCGGCGATCTGAACGCCGGCCGCGCACGGCCCGGACACGACGGCACCCCGGGTCTTGGATCGCCCCGGGGTGCCGCAGAGGTGGTTCAGGAGCGCTTCTTGACCACGTTGGTCTTGGCGAACTTGTCGTTCAGGGACTGCTTGTTCTTGTCCCACAGCGGCCAGAGACCGTTGAGGATGCCGAACAGCCCGGTGACGAAGCTCAGCGACTGGATGCCGGAGAGCAGGTTCGGTCCGTGCCACACCAGGGCGCGGATGCCGGCGGTCGCCCAGGACAGCGGACCGTCCTGCTCGCGCAGGCGCACCCGCAGCCCCAGGGCCAGCTTGCCGACCGTGGCGCCGAGCATCTTGAGCATCACGGCCTCGTAGACGAGACCGACCACGGCGAGCATCAGGCCGAACTTCAGGAAGTCGCTGGCCAGATCGTCGGGCATCGTCGTGGCGCGCCCGGCGGTGACGTCCTCGATGAAGTGCGTGTAGTTGGTCATCAGGTCCGGTGTCACGAACTGCGCCAGCAGCAGGCCGATCACACCGACCACGATGCCGTCGATGATCCGTGCGACGAAGCGCCGGCCCCACCCGGCGAGCGGCTGACCGTCGGGGGTCGACGGGCCGGACGACCACGCGGCGGAGCCGCCGCCGGGCATGGGCTGGCCCCAGCCGCCCTGCTGCTGGCCGTAGGGGTCGGTCTGCTGGCCCTGCTGCGGGGCGCCGTACTGTCCCTGCGCACCGTAGGGGCCCGGCTGCTGACCGTAGCCCTGTTGGCCCTGCTGGCCGTAGCCCTGCTGGCCCGGGGCGCCGTAGCCCTGCTGGCCGTAGCCCTGCTGACCCTGGTCAGCGGCCCCCGGCCCGCCGCCATACTGCCCGGCCCCCGCCTGGTCCAGCCCCGGCTTCTGCTTCGGGCTGGTGTGCTCGGTCCACGTCACACCGTCCCAGTACCGCAGGAGGTTCGCGTCCTGCGGATCGTCGTACCACCCTGCCTCACGAGTATTCATGCCCCTAGCCTGCCACGGCTGGCACCCACGGCCGGACCACCGACCGGAGTGTCACACCCCGGATGTCACCCCGGTCGGTGCGAGCTGGTCAGCGACGGCCGACGAACCACCGTCGGATCGTCTCGATCCGGGCGGTGACCTGGTCGCTGCTGGCCGTCGCGAGCTCGGGGCCGCCACAGGTGCGGCGCAGCTCGGCGTGCACGATGGCGTGGGACTGCCCGGTCTTCTGCGCGTAGGCCGAGACGAGCTTGTTGAGCTCCTTGCGGTGCTCGGCGAGCGCCCGGTGCGCGGACACCTGCTCGGCGGCCTGGCGGCCCCCGCCGTTGCGCACCTGCTTGCGCTGCCGGTCCCGCAGCACGTGCGCGACCTGGTCGGGCTCCAGCAGACCGGGGAGCCCGAGATACTCCTCTTCCTCCTGGCTGCCGGGCACCGCCCCGAGACCGAACTGCTCGGCGTCGAAGAGCACGTGGTCGAAGAGCGCGTCGGACTCCAACGCCTCGAAGGAGCCCTCGGAGTCCATCACCGGTTCCTCGGCGTTGGCCTGCGCCAGCAGGTCCTCCTCGGGGCTCCAGTCGAGCTCGTCCTCGTCGGACCGCTTCTTGTTGAGGGCGTGGTCGCGCTGCACCTCCATGGAGGCGGCGTGCTCGAGGATCAGCTGCACGCTGGGCAGGAAGACCGAGGCCGTCTCGCCCCGGCGTCGCGCCCGGACGAATCGGCCGATGGCCTGGGCGAAGTAGAGCGGCGTCGACGTCGACGTCGCGTAGACCCCGACGCACAGGCGCGGGACGTCCACGCCCTCGGAGACCATCCGCACGGCGACCATCCAGCGCGAGTCGCCCTCGGCGAACTCCTCGATCCGGGCGGAGGCCCCTGCGTCGTCGGAGAGGACGACGGTGGGCTTCTCCCCGGTGAGCTCCGCGAGCTGCCGGGCGTAGGCGCGTGCGGACCGCTGGTCGCTGGCGATCACCAGTCCGCCCGCGTCGGGCACGCCGCGGCGGACCTCGGTCAGCCGCTTGTCGGCGGCCGTGAGCACGGTGGGGATCCACTCGCCCGAGGGGTCCAGCGCCGTGCGCCACGCCTGCTTGGTCAGGTCCTTGGTGAGCGCCTCCCCGAGCTGCGCGGAGATCTCGTCCCCCGCGCGGGTGCGCCACCGCATACTGCCGCCGTAGGCCAGGAACAGGACCGGCCGGACGACACCGTCCCGCAGCGCCTCGGCGTAGCCGTAGGTGTAGTCCGCCTCCGAGCGCAGCACCCCGTCGCCGTCCATGGCGTAGTGCACGAACGGGATCGCCGCGGTGTCGGACCGGAAAGGCGTGCCCGTCAGGGACAGCCGCCGGGTGGCCGGCTCGAAGGCCTCACGG
Organism: Actinomycetales bacterium; assembly: GCA_012515595.1. Lineage (GTDB taxonomy): Bacteria > Actinomycetota > Actinomycetes > Actinomycetales > Dermatophilaceae > Ornithinicoccus. The sequence continues at coordinate 13,463 of JAAYYA010000020.1, read as the reverse complement.
ATCGCCTCACCCCAGCTCAGCGCGTCGCCACCGTGGTGGATCTCGTCGAGGATCACCAGGGTCGGGGCGGCCTCGGTGCGCGCCCGGTGCAGAAGCGGCTTGCTGGCCACGCCGGCGTAGGTGACGGCGACCCCGTCGAAGTCCCCGCCGTGTCGCCCGTGAGCGTTGGCGAAACGCGGGTCGATGTGGATGCCCACGCGGGCCGCGGCCTCGGCCCACTGGGTCTTCAGGTGCTCGGTCGGGGCCACGACCGTGACCCGCTTGACCACGCCGGCGTCCAGCAGCTCGGTGGCCACCTTGAGCGCGAAGGTGGTCTTGCCTGCACCGGGCGTGGCCACCGCGAGGTAGTCGCGCGGCGTCTCGGCCAGGTAGCGGTCGAGCGCGGCCTGCTGCCAGGCGCGCAGCTTGCTGGCGGTCCCCCACGCCGCACGTTCGGGGTAGGCCGGGGAGAGATGGGAGGCGGCTGAGGTGGACATCGCGGATCAGGATACGAGTTGCCGGGGACACTTCCCGACCGCCCCTCCAAAGCCGCTGGTCGCCCGCGCGCCGCCCCCGTATGCCGTGAGGCTGGCCCAGGCTGAGCCGGTCCCTCAGACCGGTGGTCGGGTGGGTCGTGGGTCGCCCCGGCGCCTACTCCCCGCCGTCCTGCGGAGCCTTGAGCCCCTCGTAGATCTCCTTGCACGTGGGGCAGACCGGGAACTTGTTCGGGTCGCGGCCCGGGACCCAGATCTTGCCGCACAGCGCGACCACGGGATCGCCGGACAGGGCGCTCTCCATGATCTTCTCCTTGCGCACGTAGTGCGCGAAGCGCTCGTGGTCACCGGGCTCACCCAACCGGGTGTCGGTGCGCGTGTCCTCGCGCTCCAGGACGGCCGTCTGCGTGGACGGTCCGCTGGGGGCCTCGGGGGCGTCCAGGGGCTCCTGCGACATGGTCAACGAGCGGTGTGGCGACATGCGCCAAGTCTACCTGCGCGGCCCGGGCGAGCCTGGTCCTGCGTGGGGGCCCAGCTCAGTTCTGCTCGGGGTGCATCGTGTAGTTGGCCACCAGCGACAGCGAGTTGCGCTGCCGCACCAGCACCTCGCGCCACAGGTCCGAGGACTCGTGGAAGGGGTCCCGAGAATCCCGCTCCACGACATACCAGGCACCCTCGATCAGCTCCGCCTCGAGCTGCCCGGCACCCCACCCGGCATACCCCACGAAGATCCGCAGCCCGGCGAGCTCGGGCACCACCACCGGAGGCGGGGCGTCCAGGTCGACCAGCGCCAGGCCGCCGAACAGCATCGCGATCCCCAGCGCCTCGGTCTGGGCCGCCTCACCGCCGGGCACGCTCACCAGCCCCATCGCGGAGTCCATCTGCACGGGGCCGCCCTGGAAGAGCACCCCCGGGGGGGTCACGTGCGGCTGCCACTCGGGCAGCACGGCGGACACCTCAGCGGCCATCGGCTTGTTGAGCGTGATCCCCGTCGCTCCGTCCTCGTCGTGGTGCAGCATCAGCACCACCGAACGGTGGAAGAACGCCCCGGTCGCCGGGGTCGCGACCAGCAGCTGACCCGCGAGTGAGCCCGGGCCCCCGTCGGCAGTCACCGGGGCACTCCCACCGCTTCGGGCTCACCGGAGGCCGACCTGGTGGAGGCCCGGCGGAGGAGTCCGACCGCCAGGGCCGCACCCACGATCCCGACCAGGTTGGCTGCCGTGTCCCACGGGTCCACCATGCGGGTGGTGGTGACCATGGCCTGGAGCGGTTCGCTCGCGAGGGCGTGCAGGAGCAGGCCGAGGGCGGCCGGTCGGGAGCGCAGCAGCAGCGCCAGGGCGAAGGGCACGCCGAAGAGCAGGGCGTGGCCCACCTTGTCCTGGTGCGCGAAGTACGGTTCCCCCTCCCCCGGGACCAGCAGGTAGAGCACCCACACCTGGGCGGCCAGCAGCGCCACCAGCAGGAGCCATGCCGGCGTCCGCCAGGGTGCTACCACCCGCTCAGGAGGCTGTTCGGGCACGTTCCCGGGCGACCTTCTCGACAGCTTGCGCCACCGCCTTGCTGACCTTGGGGTTGAACACGCTGGGGATGATGTAGGTGGGGTTGCGCTCCTCGGCGCCGACGACGTCCGAGAGGGCGACCGCCGCGGCCAGCAGCATCTCGTCGCTGATGTGGTCGGTCTGGGCGTCCATCAGACCCCGGAAGACGCCGGGGAAGACCAGCACGTTGTTGATCTGGTTGGCGAAGTCGCTGCGCCCGGTCGCGACGACCGTGGCGTGCTCGGCCGCCTCCGCGGGGTCCACCTCCGGCTGCGGGTTGGCCATCGCGAAGACGATCGCGTCCTGGGCCATGGTCGCGATGTCGCCGCCGGTGAGGATGCCACCCGCCGAGACCCCGATGAACACGTCGGCCCCGACCAGCGCCTCCTGCAGGGTCCCCTTCAGCCCGCCGCGGTTGGTCTGCGTCGCGATCCACGCCATGTTCGCGTTGTCGCCGCGGGCGATGTCCGCACGCTCGGAGTGCAGCACCCCGTGCACGTCCGAGACGACGACGTCGGTAGCCCCCGCGAGCAGGAGCAGGCGGAGGATGGCCGACCCGGCGGCGCCGGCGCCGGACAGCACGATCTTGACGTCCGCCAGCTCCTTGCCGACCACCCGCAGGGCGTTGCGCAGGGCAGCCAGGACGACGATCGCGGTGCCGTGCTGGTCGTCGTGGAAGACCGGGATGTCGAGCTCCTCCCGCAGCCGGCGCTCGATGTAGAAGCAGCGGGGGGCGGAGATGTCCTCCAGGTTGATCCCGGCGAAGCCGGGCGAGATGGCCTTGACGATCCGGACGATCTCGTCGGCGTCCTTGGTGTCCAGCACGATCGGGAAGGCGTCGACGTCGGCGAAGCGCTTGAACAGCGCGGCCTTGCCCTCCATGACCGGCATCGCGGCGAGCGGGCCGATGTCCCCCATCCCCAGGACTGCGGTGCCGTCGGTGACCACGGCCACGGTGTTGCGCTTGATGGTCAGGCGGCGGGCGTCCTCGGGGTTGTCGACGATGGCCTGGCAGACCCGCGCGACACCGGGGGTGTAGACCATGGACAGGTCGTCCCGGTTGCGGATCGGCTGCTTGGACTCGACGCTCAGCTTGCCGCCCAGGTGCATCAGGAAGGTGCGGTCGCTGACCTTGCCGATCTCGACGCCACGCACGGTGCGCATCGCGTCGACGATCTGCTGCGCGTGCGCCTCGCCCCAGGTGGCGATCGTCAGGTCGGTGCGCAGCCGCTCGGCACCGGACTCGGCGATGTCGACCGCCGTGACCATGCCGCCCTCCTTCTCCACCGCCGAGGTCAGCTCGCTCACGGCGGTCGCCCTGGCAGGGAGCTCGAGGCGGACGGTGATCGAGTTGGAGACGGAGGGTGCGTAGGCCATGGCGGCCATTGTTCCGCATGGGCGGGCACCGATGACCCCAGGCCCGTGGCGTGTGCCCAGATCCCCCCGGGAAAGAACGTGAGATCCACCACCACTCCGCTCACGGCGCGGGCCGGAGGGAATCAGCCGGCGGGTCTCGACGTTGAGTCCGGCATGAGCACCAAGGAACTGACTCGCGACAACCTGGACCAGACGCTGTCCGACAACGAGATCGTGCTGATCGACTGGTGGGCGGACTGGTGTGGCCCGTGCCGCGCGTTCGCTCCGGTCTATGAGGCGGTCTCCGAGAAGCACGACGACGTCGTCTTCGGCAAGATCGACACCGAGGCGCAGCGTGAGCTGGCCGCCGGGGCCCAGATCACCTCGATCCCCACCGTGATGGCCTTCCGTGACGGCATCCTGCTCTTCTCCCAGCCGGGCGTGCTGCCCGCCGCCGGGCTCGAGAGCCTGATCGGCCAGCTCAAGGACCTGGACATGGACGACGTGCGCGCCAAGCTGGCCGCCGCCGAGGGCGAGATGGCGGGCGAGCCCGCGCAGGGCTGAGCCCCAGGGCGCGACCCCTCACGACGGAACCCCACGACCGACGGTCGTGGGGTTTCGCTGTGCCCGGCTGCCTCCCGACGAGGTCCTAGACTGGAACCGCCGAGGTGAGCGAGGTGACGCGTGGACGTGGACACGACCCGGAGCGGCCTTGACCCGGCGCGGCCCTATCCGCCTCTTCGTGCGCGCCGGCTCATCGCCCGGGCGGTCGACGCCGCCGTGTCGTTCGGGTTGTCCTGCCTCGTCGTGCTGCCCTTCACCGTCAACCAGGCGTCCGATGCGATCCTGCTCGGCGGCTTCGACTCCGTCACCGACTTCCTGGCCGAGTGGGACATCGGCACCGCCGCCAGCGGCTCGGTCGGGGCCGCGCTGGAGCAGCTCCAGCCGGTGCTGCTGGCCACCATCTACCTCCAGGCGCTGGTCATGTGGGCCTACGACTGGCTCAGTCACACGCTGACCGGCAGCAGCGTCGGCAAGGCGATCGCCCGGCTCCGGGTGACGAGGCACCGCGGCGACCTCGAACCGACGATCGCGCCGGACCTCCTGGCCCGCGGGTCCTGGGTCCAGCGCGCGCTCCGGATGGCGTTGCGCGCCGCCATCGTCGTCGGGCCTCCGACCCTGGCTGCCGGGACGTTGCTCGCCGCGGCCTTCGCCGTGCCCGGCGCCGGCGACCTGGCAGAGCTGTTCATCGCCCTGTCGGTCGTGCTGTTCGTCACCTGGCTCGCCGGCGGGGTGGGCCTGCACGGCCTGGCCACCGGCACCCGGGTCGTCGGGTTCGAGTGGCAGGAGCTCGGGCAGCAGGCTGCGCAGCAGATCGAGTACCACACCGGTCACGCCGACGAGTACCTCCACTCGTTGCAGGAGGCGGCCCGGACCCCCCGTGTCCAGACAGCGGTGCGCAGCGTCGAGCGCGACCCGCGCCTCCGCTCCGCCCCGGGGAAGGTCGAGAGTGCGGCCCAGCACGGACAGCAGCGTGGCGCCAGCGCCCGCACCATGCTGGCGGAGGGGCTGCCCTCGGCAGAGGATGCCAAGGCGGCAGCACGCCACCTGGGGGAGGTCTACCGGGAGAAGGGGCTGCGGGGCGTGGTCGAGTCCTTCACGCGGCCACCGTCGGGGCCGGGCGGCGCGGCCTGAGGCACCTCCGCCCCGGTGCCGGCGTGTCGCCGGGACGGCCCGCCGCCCGACCGACCACCGCCACGGCACGCGAAACCCCCAGGCCCCTTCCGGAAGAAGGGATCTGGGGGTAGTCCACACCGTATGACGTGCCCACCGCGAGTGGTGGAGGCGGCGGGAATCGAACCCGCGTCCGCTGCCGGAAGACCAGGACTTCTCCGGGTGCAGTGCGCTGTGGAGTTTCTCGGCCCCAGGGCTCGCGCGCACACGTTCCCTGACAGGCCCAGTTGAGTAGAAGTCCCACGTGATCCCCCAACATGATCACGCAGCAAGTTTCCTAGCTGATGCCAGGCACTGAGGCGGAAACTAACTCAGGCTGACAGACTTCGGGCTCGCTCAGGCGGCGAGGGCGAAGTCGGTGCGCTTGGAATCGGCACCTATTGGTTTGCAAGGGACATTAACGAGTTGACCTTGCGTTCTCGACCCGCTTCTCCTGGAGTTGCGTACAACGTCGAAACCGATCACCCCCATGGTGCGGGGGCACGTCACACTGTGCAGTTGTCAAGCCGCCACGGTCTCCCGCGCCGGCTCCGGTCTCCGCTCGCGCGGAGGACCCAGCGTACCTTCCAACGCCGGCCCGGGCCACGGGATTCCCGACACGCCGCGAAACGTGCTCACCGAGCGCAACGCCGCGCACCGGATGTCGGGTTCCGGCCGGTCCGCTGGGTAGAGTCCTCGCCCGTGAAGCCCTCCAACGAACTCATGACCCTTCGCATGATCTCCGGTGCGTTCATCGGCGCCATCGCCATCATTGCCGCCATCATGGTGGTGGTGGCACCGGAGACCGTTCTCCCCGAACCATGGGTCATCGCGGTGCTGCTGGGCCTGGTCGCCGCCGGCGCGGTGTTCTCGTTGGTGCTGGTCCAGCAGGTGCCGGCCGCGAGCCCGGGCAGCACGCTGCAACAGCTGCTGGCCAGGGTGCAGTCGACGCACATGCTGCGCCTGGCCGTCGGCGAGGCGCCGGTCATCCTGGCCGTCGTCCTGATGTTCCTGGCGGACGAGCCGTCCTGGGTCACGGTGGCGATCGCGGCCGTGCCGACGATCATCGTGATGCTGCTGCTGGTCTTTCCCCACGAGGGGGTGCTGCGCCGCTACCAGAAGGCGCTGGACGCAGGCGGCGTCAACACCCGCTTCGCCGACCGGCTGCTGGGCCGCGCCTGAGCGGTCTCCTGGCCTGCTGCGCTGCCGGAGGTCCCGGGCCAGCGTTGCCACAGACCCCTGGGTCAGCCGCCGTGCTGCCGCAGGTGCGCTGACAGGGCCTTCTGGACCTCGCGGGCGTCCTGCTTTTCCCGCAGGGTCTGCCGCTTGTCATGCTCCTTCTTGCCCTTGGCCAACGCGATCTCGACCTTGACCCGACCGTCCTTGAAATACAGGGACAGCGGGACGATCGTGTGCCCTGACTGGTTGGCCTTGGCGACCAGCTTGTCCAGCTCGTGACGGTGCAGCAGCAGCTTGCGACGACGCCGCGCGGCGTGATTGGTCCAGTTGCCCTGGAGGTACTCCGGGATGTGCACCCCCTCCAGCCACAGCTCCCCGTTGTAGTCGGTGGCGTAGCCGTCGACGAGGGAGGCGCGTCCCATCCGCAGCGACTTCACCTCGGTGCCGGTGAGGACGAGACCGGCCTCGACCGTGTCCTCGATGAGGTAGTCGTGCCGTGCCTTCTTGTTGCTGGCGATGAGCTTGCGCCCGGTCTCCTTGGCCATGGCCGTGCCACCTCCTGTTGTCGCCCGTCGGTATGCCGTGTGGTCCGGTGCCGCACGGCCCCCCAGGCTACCCGGTGGGCCGGGCGGGACCGAGCCGTTATCTGAGCCTCACAGGTAGTTGCGCGGGTTGACCGGGGCGCCGTTCTCGCGGGTCTCGAAGTGCAGGTGGCAACCGGTCGAGGTGCCGGTCGTCCCGACGTAGGCGATGACGTCACCGCGCGACACCGATCCGCTCGTGCGCTCGAAGCCGGACAGGTGCAGGTAGCGCGTGGTCAGGTTGACGCCGTTCACCACCCCGTGGTCGATCGTGAGGATGTTGCCGCCACCGGCGCTGCGGCTCGTGCCGAGGATGGTCCCGGCGGCGGGCGCCCGGACTGCCATGCCGCACGCCGCGCCGTAGTCGAGACCCGCGTGCAGGCGGGCGTAGCCGAGGACGGGGTGCATCCGCCACCCGAACTCGCTGGTGGTGGGCGCGTCGACCGGGTGGCTGAGCACCCCGCTGGACGGGGGCTCGGGAGCGGGGGCCGGCGCGGGTGCGGGTGCGGGTGCTGGCGCGGGGGCCGGAGCAGGGGCCGGCCGGTTCTCCCGGCGCGCCGCCTCCCGACGGGCCCGTTCGGCCTCCTCCGCCTTGCGCGCCTCCTCGGCGGCCTTCTCCGCGCGGGCCTTCTCCTCGGCGATCCGCTTCTGCCGGGCCGCCTCGGCGAGCCGCTCCTCCTCGGCCTTCTCGTCCTGCTTCAGGCCGTACTTCTCCTGGGCCAGCGTGGCGAGCTCCTGCTCGAGCGCCTCCGCCTCGGCCTCCTCCTCGGCCAGGTGCTCCTCGAGCTTGGCGACCTCGACCTCCAGGGCCGCCTTGTCCTGCGCCTGCTGCTTCTCGAGCGCCTCGAGCTCCTGCTTGAGCCGCTCGGCGGCGTCACGCGCCTCCCCCTTGCGGATCGTCGTCGCCTCGGCCTCGGCCAGCAGCAGCGCGATGTCCCGCCGGATACCGGCGAGCCGGTCCTGCTCCGCGGTCTCCTCGGCGAGCTGGGTGCCGAGTCGCTCGATGGTGTTGTCCTGGACCCGCATCACCGTGCGGGCCATGGACATCTCCTGGACGGCGCCCACCTCTCCCACCAGGACCTCGAGGGTGAGGGTGAGGTTGTTCAGCCCGCCCGACTTGTAGGACTCGCGGGCGATGGAGCCCACGGCGCTGCGCGTCTCCTGCTGGGCCTGCGCATTCTCGGCCAGGCTGGCCTCGATCTTGGCCTCGTTGGCGTAGGCGACCTCCAGCTCGCCGGCGATCCGCTCCTCCTCGGCCTCGGCGGCCGCCAGCTCGTCCTCGGCGATGGTCAGGTCCAGCCGGGCCTGCTCGACCTTGGCGGTGGTCTCGCGGAGCTTCTTCTCGGCCGCCTGCAGCTCGGCGCTGGTCTCGGCCAGGTCGTGGCTCAGCTCCTCCTGCCGCTGCTGCGAGGCCTCCTGCTCGGCCTGCCTCTGCTGCTCCTGCCGCTCCACCTCGCGGATGCGGTCGCGGATGTCGTCCAGCCCGGCGAAGGCCGGGGACGCCGCCAGCACGACGGCGGTGCTCAGGGCGACCACCCCGCCCCAGCGGTGTCGTTTCGTCGTCGTCATCTCGGACCGCCTCTCAGACACGCACGTGCCGTCGTAGTGCCAACCAGGATGTGATCACGGCGAGCAGGATGGCGCCGCCGAGCAGGATAGGGGTAATGGTCCACAGGTCGCGAGTCCCGATCAGGCCGATCATGCCGGTCTGCCCTGCCAGCAGGTCGCTGAGGAACCCGCTGATGCCGTACTCGATCATCGCCCAGAGCAGGCCGATCGCCAGCGCGGCGCCGACCAGGGTCGCCAGGACCGTCTCCACCAGGAACGGGACGTGGATGGTGAACGCCGAGGCGCCGACGAGCCGCATGATGTTGGTCTCCCGGCGCCGGCTCCACGCGGTGAGCCGGATCGTCGTGCCGATCAGCAGGACGGCACACGCGACCATGGTCACGGCCAGGCCCACGGCGGCGAGACTGATGGCGTTGAGGAAACTGAAGAGCTTGTCAACCACCTCGCGCTGGTCCTCCACGCTCTCCACGCCTGGCGCGCCCTCGAAGGCGCTGGCGACGACCTCGTACTTGGTGGGGTCGGCCAGCTGCACCCGGAAGCTCTCGGGGATCGCCTCCTGCGGGATGGAGTCCAGGACCGGGGAGTTGCGGAACTGCTCGCGGAACCGCTCGTAGGCCTCCTCGTTGGACTCGAACCAGAACTCCTCGACCAGTCCGTCGAGCCGCTCGAGGTCGCTGCGCAGCTGGTCGCGCTGAGCGTCGGTCACCCCGCCGCCGGCGCACGAGGCGACGTCGGTGGCGTCGGGGGTGCAGAGGAAGATCGAGACCTGCACCTTGTCGTACCAGTAGCCCTTGAGGGTGTCGACCTGGCGCTGCGCCAGCAGTCCGCTGCCCAGGAAGAACAGCGAGACCATCGTGACCAGCACGACGGCGACGACCATCGAGGTGTTGCGGCGCAGTCCGTTCCAGACCTCGCCGAGCAGGAAGCCGACCCTCATGCCAGCCCCTCCTCGACGGCGTCGTACTCGCCCTCGTCCTGGTCGCGCACGATGACGCCCTCGCGCAGCTGGACCACGCGCTTGCGGAACCGGTTGACGATCGTCGTGTCGTGCGTGGCCATCACCACGGTGGTGCCGGTCCGGTTGATCCGGTCCAGGATCGCCACGATCTCCTGGCTGGTGTCCGGGTCCAGGTTGCCAGTCGGCTCGTCGGCCAGCAGGATCGGCGGCTTGTTGACCATCGCCCGGGCGATCGCCACCCGCTGCTGCTCCCCGCCGGAGAGCTCGTGCGGCAGCCGCTTGCCCTTGTCCTCCAGCCCGACGAGCTCCAGGGTCTCGGGGACGAGCTGCCGGATGGTGTGCCGGCCGGCACCGAGCACCTGCAGGACATACGCGATGTTCTGGTGGACCGTCTTGCCCGAGAGCAGGCGGAAGTCCTGGAAGACCGTCCCCACCTGGCGGCGCAGCGCCGGGACCTTGCGGTGGGGCAGCCTGGACAGGTCCTGCCCCGCCACCAGCACCCGCCCCTGGGTGGCGTGCTGCTCCAGGATGATGAGGCGCATCATCGTCGACTTGCCGGAGCCCGAGGCCCCGACCACGAAGACGAAGTCTCCCCGACCGATCTCGACGTCGACGTCCGACAACGCTGGCGCGTCCCCCTTGGCGTAGCGCATCGTGACGTTCTCGAAGGTGATCATGACGTGGGTACCGCGCCCTTCGTCGTGCGGGACCGACCGGCGATGTGGGCCGTTGCCGATGGCCTCCCGGCGACACGGGCTGCCGCGGGTACTTGCCACGTTACGGGTGTGACTGGTGTGATTGTGGTAATTCGACCGCACCGGCGTGGTGTGTCACGTCACACCGGTGCAACGTTCAGGACGTCTCGTGCGTCAGGCTCAGCACAGGAGGAGTCACTCGGGGAAGGGGGTCGGACCGTGGACCGACCGCAGGGAAGTTCCATCGGCGCCCCGTCGCGCCGCACCGTGGTGCGGGGTGCAGTGGGAGCCGTCACCGGCGGGGCGCTCGCCCTGCTCACCGCGCGCGGCAGCGAGGCGGCCTGGCCGACCTTCACCGTCGGGTCGTCCGGCGAGCACGTCGCCGGTCTGCAGCGGCTGCTGTCCGAGCGCGGCTACTGGTGCGGCACGCCCGACGGCTACTTCGGCGGCCTGACCCAGCAGGCGGTCTACGCCATCCAGAAGGCCGGCGGCCTAACCCGTGACGCCGTGGTGGGCCGGAACACCCTCAGGGCGCTCTCCGCCTGGGTGCTGCCGCCAGTCCTGGACGGCGGGAGCGGCACGCGCGTGGCGATCGACCTGGAGCGCCAGCTCCTCACCGTGCTGCAGGACGGTGTCCTCCGGCTCACGCTGAACACCTCGACCGGCAACGGCGAGCCCTACGACTGGTACGGCCGCACGCTCAACGCCCGCACGCCGCCCGGGGAGTTCGAGGTGTACTCCACCTACTCCCCCGGCTGGCAGACCGGCCCCCTGGGTGAGCTCTACCGGCCGCAGTACTTCAACGGCGGCATCGCGGTGCACGGCTCGGAGTACATCCCCCCGTGGCCCGACTCGCACGGGTGCGCCCGGGTGTCGGTTGCCGCGATGGACATGCTGTGGGAGGACGTGATGGCCAAGGGCACCCCGGTGCGGGTGGTCTGAGGCGCGACCGGCGCGTCAGGCGTCGGCGGCGTGCTTCTCCTGGCTCCGCTTCCACCGGATGCCCGCCTCGATGAAGGCGTCCAGGTCGCCGTCCAGCACCGCGGACGTCGAGCCGACCTCGTGCTCGGTGCGCAGGTCCTTGACCATCTGGTAGGGGTGCAGCACGTAGGACCGCATCTGGTCGCCCCAGCTGGCCTTGATGTCGCCGGCCAGCTCCTTCTTGGCGGCGTCCTCCTCCTGCTTCTTCAGCAGCAGCAGGCGGGACTGCAGCACCCGCAGGGCGGCGGCCCGGTTCTGGATCTGGCTCTTCTCGTTCTGCATGGAGACGACCGTGCCCGTCGGCAGGTGCGTCATCCGCACTGCGGAGTCGGTCGTGTTGACCGACTGGCCACCGGGCCCGGAGGACCGGAAGACGTCGATCTTGAGGTCGGACTCGGGGATCTCGATGGTGTCGGTGGACTCGATCAGCGGGACCACCTCCACGGCGGCGAAGCTGGTCTGACGACGGCCCTGGTTGTCGAACGGGCTGATCCGCACCAGCCGGTGCGTGCCGGCCTCGACGGCGAGCGTGCCGAAGGCGTAGGGCACCTTCACCTCGAAGGTTGCCGACTTCAGGCCGGCCTCCTCGGCATAGGAGGTGTCCAGCACCGAAGTGGGGTAGCCATGGCGCTCGGCCCACCGCAGGTACATCCGCATCAGCATCTCGGCGAAGTCCGCGGCGTCCACGCCACCCGCGCCGGCGCGGATGGTCACGACGGCCTCGCGCTCGTCATACTCCCCGTTGAGCAGGGTGCGCACCTCGAGCTCGCCGACCGCCTTCTTCAGGGAGGCCAGCTCGGTCTCGGCCTCGGCCAGCGTCTCGGCGTCGGCTTCCTCCTGCCCCAGCTCGACGAGGGCCTCCAGGTCGTCGATCCGTGCCTCCATCCCGGTCACCCGGTCGTGCTCGGCCTTGACCCGGGACAGCTGGCTGGTGACCTGCTGGGCGTGCTCCACGTCGTCCCAGAGGTCAGGGGCGGACGCCTGCGTCTCGAGGTCGGTGATCTGGGACTCGAGCCTGTCGAGGTCGCTCACCTCCCGGACCGACTTCACGGTCGTCCGGAGTGCCTTGATCTCGCTGTCGAAGTCCACCGCCACAAGGAGACAGCCTACGCGAGGTGCCGGGCGTTGACCGTCGCGCCGTCGACCAGGTCCTGCACCGAGGCCCGGAAGCTCGGGCAGGTGGTGATGTCGTGGGCCCGGCACTCCAGCGCGTGCCGGGTCATCTCGCGGGACCGTTCCATGTCCCGCATGCGCCGCTCCAGGTCGGCCCGGTGCTCCTCCAGGACCGTATGCCGACCGGCCGCCTCGGCGTCCAGCAGCACCGCGATCTGGGCCAGGCTCATGCCCGCGTTCGGCCGCACCAGCCGCGCCGGGGTCTACGCCGCCGGCGACCTGGCGCACCGGGCGACCCTGCCGATGCCGATGGCGTCGGTGCTGGCGGCGGCGAGCGCGGGGCAGGTCACCGCCGCGGGTCTGAACGTCGACCTCGCCACCGGCGTGCTGAGCGCGGCCGGCGTGCCGTCAGCGAGGCGTGCCGGCTGACGGTCGCCAGGCGAGGTGTCGCCCGGGCGGGTGACGACCGGGGTCGCTCAGGCGAACTGGACCCGGCGGATCCGCGCGGACGGCACCCGTGCGATGAGCCACTCGACGGCCTGACGGGCAGACCACCCCTCGACATACTGCAGGATGAGCTCGCGGGCCCCGGCGAGATCCTGACCAAGGGTGACCAGGCGAGTCTCGACATACCCGTCCTTGCGCTCCTGCCCCAGACCGATATTGGCCATCAGTCCGTTGCAGAGGCACTTGCGCCCCTCCGTGGCCGCCTCCTCGCCGCCCTTCTTGAGGTACATGTGCACCGGCTCGGACGCGCAGCGGTAGCCGATCTCCCCGTCCTCGCGCTCATACGGCTGCCGCAGGTAGGACAGGTCGCACAGGCGCGGGCGGGCCTGGTAGGTCTCCTCCTCGCTGGCGGTGTCGGTCAGCGAGGCGACCTTGAACGGGAATCCGGTCGGGCTGGCCCGCGGGTCGTTGCGGACCTGCAGCGTGCCCTCGCGCAGCCGCTGGAGCAGCGAGGCGCGCGTGGCCGTGGTGATGCCGCTGTCGAGGGAGAGCGCGAAGAGCGTCCCGACCTGCACCCCGGCGGCGCCCGCCGCGAGCGCCTCCTCGACCCGCTCGGGGGTGCCGTAGGCGCCGGCCAGCCAGAACGGCAGGCCGAGCTCGACCATCTTGGCCAGGTTGGCGTCGTCGCGCGGCCCGTAGATCGGCTCGCCGCTCTCGTCGAGCTGCATCTTGCCGCGGGGCGGCGCGCTGTGGCCACCGGCGACCGGCCCCTCGACGACGAAGCCGTCGGGACGGATCTCGGGGTCGCGGTAGAGGTAGTTGGCGAGCGCGTCGACGGAGATGATGGCCAGGAAGTCGGG
>JAAYYA010000116.1 GCA_012515595.1 Actinomycetales bacterium | reverse complement strand
GACCGCAAGGGCGACATGATCATCTCCGGCGGCTACAACATCTACCCGCGCGAGGTCGAGGAGGTCATCGCCGAGGTGCCCGGCATCGACGAGGTCGCGGTCGTCGGGGTCGCCGACCCGGACTGGGGCCAGCGGGTCGTCGCCCTGGTGACCGCCCGGCCCGGTGCGGAGGTGACCGAGGACCAGGTCCGCGACTTCTGCGCGACCCGGCTTGCGTCATACAAGAAACCCAAGGAGGTGCGGGTGGTCCCGGAGTTCCCGCTCAACTCCACCGGAAAGATCGCCAAGAAGGTGCTGCGCGCCCAGCTCGAGGAGTCGTCGCAGGAGCCCGCGGGGGAGGCCTCGTCGTGAGCTGGGAGGACCCGGTGCTGCGCACCGACTACGCCCCGGCCGGGGCCGAGCACCCGGGGCAGTACCCCTACACCCGCGGCGTCAGCGACGAGCCCAAGGTCTGGATCATGGGGCAGTACGCCGGGTTCGGGACCGCCAGGGAGTCCAACGAGCGCTTCCGCGCGCTGTTGGACGCGGGCGTCACCGGCTTCTCGGTTGCGATGGACCTGCCGAGCCAGATGGGCATCGACTCCGACGACCCGCGCGCGGCCGGCGAGGTCGGGCGGGTCGGCGTCGCGATCGACTCCCTGGCCGACATCGAGGTGCTGATGGACGGCATCCCGCTGGAGGAGCTGTCCCAGGTGCGGACCACCGCGAACTCGATCGGCTACCTGTGGGCGGCGCTGTTCGTGGCGCTCGCGGAGAAGCGGGGCGTGCACCCCAACGAGTTCGGCATGTTCATCCAGAACGACGTGCTCAAGGAGTTCATCGCCCGCGGCACCCAGATCTTCCCGCCGGAGGCGTCGCTGCGGTTGGCCGTCGACTGCATCGAGCACGTCGCCCGCGAGACGCCGCGCTGGACGCCGCTGGCGATGAGCGGCTACCACATCCGCGAGTCCGGGGCCTCGGCCACGCAGGAGATCGCCTTCACCTTCGCCAACGCGCGGGCCTACCTCGACGAGTGCGTGCGGCGGGGCGTCGACGTCGACCAGGTCGCGCCAACGCTGTTCACCTTCCTGGCCATCACCACCGACGTGCTGCCCGAGGTCGCCAAGTTCCGCGCCGCCCGCCGGGTCTGGGCCAGGCTGCTGAAGGAGACCTACGGCGCGCAGGACCCGCGCAGCCAGCAGCTGCGGATCTTCGCCTTCACCGCCGGGTCGACGCTCACCGCGCAGCAGCCGATGAACAACCTCGCGCGCACCTCCGTCGAGGCGACCGTCGCCGCGCTCGCCGGGGTCCAGACGCTGCACGTCTCGGCCTACGACGAGGCGTTGGGCGTGCCCACCGCCGCCGCCGCGACCCTGGCGCTGCGGACCCAGCAGGTGGTCGCCTTCGAGACCGGTCTGACCCAGCCCCTGGATCCCTTCGCCGGGTCGTATGCCGTGGAGCAGCTGACCGACGAGCTCGAGTCCTCGATCTGGTCCCTGATGGAGGACATCGAGCAGCGCGGCGGGGCGCTGGAGGCGATCGACTCCGGGCGCTTCGCGCGGGACCTGGCCGAGGCCGCCTACCGGCACTCCCAGGCGGTCGAGTCGGGGGAGCGGGTCGTGGTGGGGGTCAACAAGTTCCCCTCGGAGACCGAGCCGCTCGAGGTCTTCGAGATCGACCCCGGCACCGAGCAGGGCCAGGCCGACGCGGTGCGCAGGCTGCGGGAGACCCGCGACCAGGCCGCGGTCGACGCGGCGCTGGCCCGGCTCGGCGAAGACGTGGCTGCCGGTCGGTCGGTCATGCCCGCGACGATCGAGGCGGTCAAGGCGTACGCCACGCTCGGCGAGGTGGTCGAGGTGCTGCGCGAGCAGTTCGGCACCTGGCGGCCCTCCGCGGACTTCTGAAGCAGGCCCATCCTGGGCACGCCTAGCGGGCCTGTGCGACACCTATATCCCGCTCGAAGCGCGGATAAGCGTGCCCAGGTTGGGGTCCCAGGTTGGGGTCAGACCTCGATCAGGACGGCCGTGCCCTGACCGACGCCGATGCAGGCGGCGGCGATTCCGAGGCCGCCGCCGCGGCGGGCCAGCTCGCGGGCCAGGTCGACGACGACGCGGGGGGCGCTGGCGCCGAGCGGGTGGCCGATGGCGATCGCACCGCCGTTGACGTTGACCTTCTCCGGGTCGATCTCCGGCAGGTCGTGCAGCACCGAGAGCGCCATGGCCGCGAAGGCCTCGTTGATCTCCCACAGCGCGATGTCGTCGAAGTCCAGCCCCTCGCGCTCCAGCAGCTGCCGGATGGCCGGCACCGGCGCGACCGCGAACAGCTCGGGGGACACCGCGACGGTGCGGGAGCCGACGATCCGTGCGATCGGCTCCACGCCCAGCTCGGCCGCGGCCTCGGCGGTCCCGACCAGTGCCGCGAGGGCGCCGTCGTTGATCGGGGAGGAGTTGCCGGCCGTCACCGCCCCGTCCTTGGTGAAGGCCGGCCGCAGCGCGCCGAGGGTCTCCGCGGAGGCCTCCGGGCGCAGCGACTCGTCCCGCTCGACGCCCTCGAGCGGGACCACGAACCCCTCGTGGTCTCCCCGCTCGTAGGCGGCGTGGACCAGCTGATGGGAGCGCACGGCATACGCATCCTGCTCGTCCCGGCCGATGCCGCGCGCGTCGGCCACGGCCTGCGCACTGGCGCCCAGGGACGCCGTCCACTCCTCGGGGAAGACCGGGTTGACCATCCGCCAGCCCACCGTCGTCTGGTGGAGCTCCATCCGGCGGGGCAGCGCCTCGTCGGGCTTGGGCAGGACGTAGGGCGCGCGGCTCATCCCTTCCACGCCCCCGGCGACGACCAGGCGCGCGTCCCCCACCGCGACCGCCCGGGAGGCCTGCACCAGCGCCTCCGAGCCCGAGGCGCACAGCCGGTTGACGGTCGCGCCGGGCACGGTCACCGGCAGCCCCGCGAGGAGCGCGGCCATCCGGGCGACGTTGCGGTTCTCCTCGCCGGCGCCGTTGGTGTTGCCGTAGTAGACGTCCTCGATCGTCGCCGGGTCCAGCCCCGGGTGCCGCGCCAGGAGCGAGCGGATCGGAGCGGCGCCGAGGTCGTCGGTGCGCACGTGCGAGAGTCCGCCGCGCAGCTTGCCGAAGGGGGTGCGCACGGCATCGATGAGGAAGGCCTCGTGTCCGATCATGCGTCCATCATGCCGGGGCGGGCCACGACAAAGCCCCCCGGGGATCCCGAGGGGCTTGGCCGTGCGAGGTGGTTCGGTCAGGCCTGGCCGAAGTCGTCCTTCTGGCCGTCGAGGCCGTCCAGGGCGTCCTTGACCTTCTCCTGGCCCTCGTCGACCTTGTCGGCGTACTTGCCGCCGGTCTTCTCGTCGACGAAGTCCCCGGCCTTCTCCACGCCCTCCTCGATCTTGTCGGCGTGCTGGTCCACCGCGTCCGCGACCTTGTCCTTGTTCTGGTCGAAGGCGCCGGTGATCTTGTCCATGATCCCCATAGAAGTTTCCTTCCGTTGGTGGCCGACCCTACGCCGACCTGACGGCCCCAAACTTTTCACACGGGACGGTGACTTGTCGAGAGCCACGCGCTACGTGGTCGCACGACCGGGAGATGGTCAGGTCAGCTCCCAGGTGACCGTCACGCTGGCCGAGACGCTGTGCTCCCCGCCCTCGATCGGCATCGCGCCGCCGTCGGAGAAAGCCATGGCCCGGGCCATCTTCGGCATCGGGCTGTGGCCCGCTGGTGCGGCCACCACGGAGCGCACCGCGCCGAGGCTCCGGCCGGCGAGCGCGGCATACTGCTCGGCCCGCTCCCGAGCGTCGTCGAAGGCGGCCTCCCGGGCGCGGGTCTGCAGCTCGGCGGGGTCGGCCACGCGCAGCGACAGCCCGTCGATGCGCAGGGCGTCACCGGCCGCCTCCGACACGTCGGTGACCAGCTGGCCCGCGAGCTCGGTGCCGGCCACCGTGAGCCGCAGCTGCTGCGAGGCGGTGAAGCCCACCACCGCCCGGCCCTCACGGTCGGTGCGGGTGTGCAGGTTCAGACCGCTGGTCTGCGGGGCCGGGACTCCTTCGGTGCGGTGCTCGGCGGTGCGCTCCAGCACCGCACGCGTCCCCTCGGCGACCGCCCCCAGGGCCGTGGTCACGCTGTCGGCCTCGGCCTGGACCCGGAGGTCGAGCACGACCAGGTCCGGGGCGCCGGCCGCCTGGCCGTGGCCGGTGACCTCGATGGTGTCGGTGTGGGTTCCGGGGGTCGTCATGACGGGATCGTATGCCGTGGCGCACCCGGGCGCGTCCCAATCGTTGCGCGAATGTCATCCACGAACCGGTCCGGGCGTGGCATGGTGAGAAGGACAGGACCGCGCTGTCGTGGTCCCGTCGGGCACGGTCAGGAGGTCGCCATGGCGCATCGTCAGCTGCCACCGGTCGAGGTCGCCCCGCTGCACCGCGGGGGATACCTCTCGGGCTTCCTGCTGCTGCGCCGCTGGCCCGAGGACCCGGTCGAGTGGGCCCGCTTCCTGGTCCTGGCCGTGCAGATGGCGGCCGTCCCGGGGATGCTCCCCCGCGGCAGCACCGTCTTCCGGGTGGTGGAGGAGGTGCCCGACGAGGGGCCGGACGAGGCGGTGGGGCTGGTCCTCGCCGAGGGCCAGCTGGTGGGGGAGAACCCGCTGACGCCCGGCCGGTTCGCCGAGCACACCCCGCCGGGTCTGGCGGTGCTGCACCCGCCGGCCTCCACGCTCCACTCGGTGCCGGAGTACGACACCGCCTCCGGGTGCCTGCTGCTGCCGGGCGTGCCCGACCTCGGGCTGGACCACCGCGCGGCCTGGGCCGAGGCCGACATGGAGGGCACCGTCACCCGGTTGGAGACCAGGTCGGGCGTGGACCTGCAGGGGGACGTCGACACCGCCGCGCTGTCGTTGCTGCTGGTGGCCTGATCGGCGGACCTCGGACTGGCCGACCCCCCAGGCCCGCGCGAACCCTCACTGTCGGTGTCTCCTGCCATGCTGACGTGATGGAGCACCGGTCGGTCGAGGAGCAGGTGGCGGGGCTGCGCGCCGCGGTGGACGCGTTCGCGGCTGACGCTGCGGCCGCTGGCCTGGAGTCCAAGGTCCCGACGGCCCCCGCGTGGACGGTGCGCAAGCTGCTCGCCCACCAGGGGATGGTCCACCGCTGGGCGCGGGCCACCCTGTTGGGGGAGGACAACCACCCGCCGAGCTGGAACGCGGAGGGCCAGACGGTCGAGGACCCGGTGGGCTGGTTGGTCGACGGTGCCGAGGCGCTCGTCGCCACCCTCGAGGCGGTGCCGGGCGACGTGCGGGCGATGGTCTTCCTCAAGGACGCGCCACCGCCCCGGTTGTTCTGGGCGCGCAGGCAGTGCCACGAGACCACGATCCACGCGGTCGACGCGTTGGCCGCGAGGCTGGGTCGGCACCCGTCGCCGGGGGACACCCGGATCCCCGACGAGGTCGCGCTGGACGGCATCGACGAGGTGCTCACCGGCTTCATCACCCGCGGCAGCTCGCGTTTCACCGGCGTCGACCCGGTGCGGGTGCAGGTGGCGCCGACCGGGCACGACCGGGGCTGGTCGGTGCTGATCCGCGACGGTGCCGCGGAGACCACCCGGACGAGCGGCCCGGGGACGGCGGCGGACGACGCGGACGGCGTGGAGGGTGTGGACGACGTCGAGGACGTGGACGGCGTGACGCTGTCGGGTTCGGCCGTCGGGCTCTACCTGGCCCTGTGGAACCGCGCCGACAGCACGGCGGTCGAGGACCCTGCGGGGTTCCTGGACGACGTCTGGCGCGATCGGGTCCGGGTGCGGTGGAGCTGAGCAGGGGCGCTGACCGGACCGGAGGGGGACCGGCGGCAGAGAGGAGAAGGTGAGCACACGGCATACGGCCGTCGGGTGGAGCGGGTGACGAGAATCGAACTCGCGTAGCCAGTTTGGAAGACTGGGGCTCTACCATTGAGCTACACCCGCGTGGCTGTCGGCACGGAGCCGGCCAGCGAGGGACTACTGTACTGCCCATCTGTGCCGGGGTCTAAACGCCCTCGGCACCGGGTGAGCGCGGGGTATGGCGCAGTTTGGTAGCGCGTCCGCTTTGGGAGCGGAAGGCCGCCGGTTCGAATCCGGCTACCCCGACCCATTACCATGGAGCGATCTGTGGGTGTCCGGCTGCCCTTCATGCCGGCGCCAGGCCGCGAGGAAGTATGCCGGGAAGTCCGGTGCGTCGCCGCGGTCTGGTGGGTGCATCCCCAGGTCCTGAACATCAACGACCAGATTCTGGAGTGCCGCAACAGTGAAGAGTGCCGTCGAGACCCTGAGCCCGACCCGGGTGAAGCTGAGCGTGGAGGTCACCTCCGCCGAGCTGCAGCCCCGGATGGATGCGGCCTACAAGACCATCGCGCAGCAGGTCAACATCCCGGGCTTCCGGCGTGGCAAGGTGCCCAACCGCATCATCGACCAGCGCTTCGGCCGCGGCGCCGTCGTGCAGGAGGCGGTCAACGACGCCCTGGGTGAGTACTACTCCCAGGCGCTGACCGAGCACAACGTCAAGCCGCTGGGCCAGCCCGAGGTCAACATGACCGAGCTGCCGCTGGAGGACGGCCAGGAGCTGAAGTTCGAGGCCGAGGTCGACGTCGTGCCCGAGTTCGAGCTGCCCGACTTCAGCACCATCACCGTCGAGGTCGACCCGGTCACCGCCGACGAGGACGACGTGCAGACCCGGCTGGAGAACCTCCGCGCCCGCTTCGGCACCCTCGTCGGTGTCGACCGCGCTGCCCAGGAGGGCGACTTCACCTCCGTGGACATCAAGGCCACCATCGACGGTGAGGAGATCGACACCGCCGAGGGCATCTCCTACGAGATCGGCTCCGGCACCATGCTCGCCGGCATGGACGAGGCCCTGATCGGGCACACCGCCGGGGAGACCGTCGAATTCACCGCCCCGCTGGCCGGTGGCGACAAGGCCGGCCAGGACGCCGACGTCACCCTGGTCCTGCAGACCGTCAAGGAGCGTCAGCTGCCGGACGCGGACGACGACTTCGCCCAGCTCGCCTCCGAGTTCGACACCTTCGAGGAGCTCATGGAGGACCTGCGCGCGCAGTCCGAGCAGGGCGCCAAGTTCGAGCAGGGCGTCCAGGCCCGCGACAAGGTCCTGGAGCAGATGCTCGAGCTCGTCGAGATCCCCGTGCCCGACTCCGTCGTCGAGGCCGAGGTGCACAGCCACCTGGAGGGCGAGGGTCGCCTCGAGGACGACGTGCACCGCGCCGAGGTCACAGAGAGCACCACCAAGGCCGTCCGCACCCAGCTGCTGCTGGACGCCCTCGTCGAGCGCGACAAGATCCAGGTCGGTCAGAACGAGCTGGTCGAGTACCTCATCATGACCGCCCAGCAGTACGGCATGAACCCCAACGAGTTCGCCCAGCAGCTCGACAACCAGAACCAGGTGCCCGGCATGCTCGCCGAGGTGGGCCGCCGCAAGGCGCTGGCCGCGGTCCTGGAGAGCGTCACGGTCAAGGACACCGACGGCAACGTCGTCGACCTCAACGAGATCGACCCGTCCGACGACGAGGACGAGGCCCCCGTGGCCGCTGCTGAGGAGTCGGGCGACAGCGTCGACTCCGAGGACAGCGTCGACTCCGTCGACAGCCCGGACTCGGTGGACTCCGTCGACTCGGTCGACAGCGTCGACTCCGTTGACTCGGTGGACAGCGTTGACTCGGTCGACAGCCCGGACGAGGAGTCCGACGAGGTCTCCGACGTCGAGGCCGCACTGGCCGAGGTCGAGGCCGCCGACGAGGCGTCCGACAAGGCCTGAGCCAACATCTGAGACAACCCCGAACGCGGGCTGCCGGAGCGATCCGGCGGCCCGCGTCGTCGTTTCGGCCAGCCCACGGCGTCGCTTGCCGGGGGGTTCCGCTGCGCCACGGCATACGGCATGATGGTCCGCCCATAGGGGACTGGTGAGGGGTGAACAGCGATGTCGATCGCAGAGCACATCCGGGTGATCACGGCCTTCCACGAGGGGCGAGGCGACTACGGGCGGCCTCTGGTCCCGAGCGAGGTCAGACGGTTCGAGACCGAGCTCGGTGGGCCGTTCCCGCCGGAGCAGGCGGAGCTGTTCGGGCTCGTCTCGGGCGGGCCGTTCCTGGACGGCTACCGGCTGCTGGACCCCGAGGGGGTCATCCGGGAGAAGCAGATGTGGGACGAGGTCGGCGAGGACTGGGACGAGGAGGACGAGGAGGACATCGTCGCCTACCCGCCGGACCAGGTGGCCCGGAAGTACTGGCAGATCGGATGGGTCCCGTTCCTGCAGGAGGAGGGGACCGGGCACGGGTTCGCCATCGACACCGCGCCGCTGCCGAACGGCCGGATGGGCCAGATCGTCAACTACGGCCCCGACGACGATGGGCGCTACCTCTGCGCGCCGTCCCTCGAGGCTTTCCTCGGGATCATCGCGACCGAGATCACGGCCGGTCGGGTGGAGTGGGACGGCGACGAGTGCCGCCTCCAGGCGGCCGAGGGCTACACCCTCCTGCACGTCTTCACCAAGGACCCCGCGATCGAGGCCTACGAGACGCAGGCCCGGGAGGAGAAGAAGCGCGCCCGGGAGGCGCGGAACCAGGCCCAGGCCCAGGCCGCGAAAGAGCGGGCCCAGGCGGCCGCGCAGGCCAAGGCCGGGCAGGGTGGCGCGGCCACGGCCAGCCCCACGACCGAGGCCGCCGCGAGCCCGGCGGTCGACCCGCTCACCCTCCAGGTCCACCCCGATGGCCGGATCATCATCCGGCACAGCAGCTCCGAACCCGCGCACGTCGAGCCGCTCGCATCCGCCGAGAACTGGATCCGGCACGCCGCGACGACTGCTCAGCCGATCCAGGTCTCCGGCCCGCTCTCCGACGAGCAGGTGGGTGGGACGATCGAGCGGCTGCGCGAGGCGGCACGCGGCAGACCGGTCACGGTGACCGACGAGGCCCTCGAACCCCTGGGCAAGGGGTGGACCGGGATGATGTGGGCCGCCTGGCACGGACGCACTGATCTGGTGAAGGACCTGGTCGCCCGCGGGTTCGACCCACGGACCGCCCCGCGGACGTTCGGTGGTCTGCTGCCCGGCCCCACGGCATACGACCTGGCGATGCGCCGCGGTCACGTGCCGGTGCTGCAGGCCCTGCGCGAGGCGGGCGTCCCGAACCCGGTGCGGGGCCGGCCGCCCGGGGCACCCGAGGCGATCGTCCTCCGCGCCGCCACCCCCACCTGGCCCTACGCAGTCGGCGTCCTGGCGGTGGTCGTCGGCGCGGTGCTGGCCCTGGTGACCCGGTCCTGGACCCCGCTGATCGCGCTGGGGCTGATGGGTGTGATGGTGGCCGCGCTGACGGCGTTCATCGGGGCCATCGCTGGTGGCGAGGGGATGGCGGTGGACGGCTCACGGCTCTGGACCCGCCGCAACTTCCGCTGGCACGGGCCGGTGGAGCTGCCGGACGTCCTGGCGGTCGGCCTGTCGGAGAGCGCCCACGTGCGGTCGCCCACCCTGCTCCGGCTGGGCACCGCGGACCAGGGCTCCCCGGTCGGCAGGCTCACCTCCTCGGGCTTCGACCCCGACCAGGTCACGCAGCTCAAGGAGCGTGACGGCCGGGTGTTCACGCTCCACTTCGGCGGGCACTTCCGGCCCGGGGTGGAGCAGTATGTCGGCACCCAGATCGACCTGGACCGGACGACGGTCAGTGAGTCGGCCAAGCAGACCGTCGTGCGCAAGGGGTGACGTCGCCCAGACTCGAACCAGGCAGTATGCCGTGAGCTCGCGGTCGTGGGTCAGCTCGCCGGCGGGGTGGGCACCTGCCGCGTGGGCACCCCGGCGATGACGTCCGGCGCCCGCCCGGTGTGCAGCAGGCCGAGCCGCCCGGTCGTCCGGGTCATCGCGACGTAGAGGTCGCTGTGGCCGCGCGTGGCCTCCAGGAGACCGCCCACGTCGGCCACCAGGACACCGTCGAACTCCAGCCCCTTGGCCCGGGTCGGGTCGATCACCACGCAGCTGGATGCGAGGTCCAAGTCCGCACCGGACGAAGACCCCTGCACGGACTCGGCGACCGCGGAGGCGAGGGCGGGCACGAGGGCCGTTGGGGCGATGACTGCCAGGTGGCCGCCCTCGAGGGCGGCGTGCTCCTGCGCGGCCAGCCGCGCGGTGACCGCGACCAGGTCGTCCTCGACCTCCAGCCGCCAGGGTGTGTCCTCGCCGGACCGCGCGGAGACCGGTGCGGTCGCCGCGGGGTCCATGGCCCGCAGCACCGGCAGCGCGGCGTCCATCACCGACTGCGGCGTGCGGTAGTTGACGGTCAGCTCGACCACCGTCCAGCGCCGACGCGGGTGCTGGGCGGCCAGCGAGTCCCAGGAGGTGCTGCCCCCGACGGAGGAGGTCTGGTTGACGTCCCCCACGACGGTCAGGGAGCCCGAGGGCACGCGCCGCAGCAGCATCCGCCACTGCATCGGGCTCAGCTCCTGGGCCTCGTCGACGACCGCGTGGCCGTAGGCCCACGTGCGGTCCGCGGCAGCGCGTTCGGCCAGCACGCGGGTGTCACTCTCCGCGAACCGGTCGGCCATCGCCTCCGCGGAGACCCCGCGGGTGCCGCTCCCGGCCAGGACCCGTCGGGCGTAGGCCAGGTCCCGCTCGCGCGTCGCCCGGTCGGCGGCTGCCGCGTCCGTGTCGTCGACGCCGAGCAGCTCGGCCGCCTCGTCGAGCAGGGCGACGTCCGCCGGACCCCAGCCGCCGCCGGGAGCGCGGTGCAGCAGCTCGGCGGCGTCCTCGGTGCCCAGGCCCAG
>JAAYYA010000115.1 GCA_012515595.1 Actinomycetales bacterium | reverse complement strand
GGACGTCGCACAGCGCCCATCTGGTCGCATGGATGCTCGAGGGCCCGTCTTCTCCCCGTTCAGCCGCTACGAGCGAGTGCCGTCCTCTAGTGAGATGACCGGGATGAAGTCAGCTAGCGCCGTCGGGTCACGGGTTCTGTCGTACTCACCGAGTAGCCGAATGTACGTCCGCCGATCGACTTCCCAGTCATAGCCCAACAATGGCTCCCAACCAGTCTGCGCAGCGAGAAACACCAGGTCGGCGAGCAGTCGCGTGACGCGCCCATTGCCGTCCACAAAAGGGTGG
Source organism: Actinomycetales bacterium (assembly GCA_012515595.1). Classification (GTDB taxonomy): domain Bacteria; phylum Actinomycetota; class Actinomycetes; order Actinomycetales; family Dermatophilaceae; genus Ornithinicoccus. The sequence continues at coordinate 1,979 of JAAYYA010000115.1, read as the reverse complement.
ACTCTCACCACGGCGGCATGGGCTGCGATTCCGAGACTGCGGGCGGTGATTCCTGCATGGCGATCCCACTGATAGCTGAGGTCGTCCAGCGCGTTCCGCAATTCGACGGCAATGCTCTCGGGCGCTACCCCGATGTTGGTCTGCAGGGAGCGCTGACGACCGCCCCATGTCCAGATGGACGCGTAGAGACGACGATGCAACTCTCTGACAAAGTGATCGGTGAGTAGTTCACGGACTGGAATGTTCCAGTTCAGCAGGTTGGCCCACCACTCATCCGCTACGTCGTCCTGGATCTGCTGCTCGAGGTCGTAAAGATCCGCCTTGCGGATCGGATCGCCCAGAATCTCGCGAACTGCCGGGGTGAGCGCTTCGGCTTCCTCGCCCTCAACGAGGGTCTCGCCGTAGTCCGGGTCGAGGGCCATCAGTCCTTGGCGCGTTGCGCCTCCACGAACTTCTCGACCTTCGTCGAGCGGACGTGATCGGCGGGCACGACCCGCTGCTCTAGGCGGGCCGACGCCCTGGTGGAGCGCACGACGAAATGGCGACGGGTCGTCGCAGAGACAGTTCTCTTGTTCATCGCTCCTCCTCGCAACCAAGTCTAACTCTTCGGCCACGACCGAGGGCGGCTCAGAAGGCGCGAGTCAGTGCCCGACGGTGAACCGCTGGCGCGGGTGGGCGGGGGTCTCGATCTCGTCGACGTAGGCCAGCGCCAGGTCGGTGCCCGAGATGGCGGAGGAGCCGTCCTCCTTGGTCACCAGCACGTCGCCGCCGGTCCGGTAGGCGCCGGTGGTCTCGCCCGGCGCGAAAGAGCCGTAGAGCGCTGCGGGGCTGACGTAGAACCAGTCCAGGTCCTCCGGCGCCTGTCGCATCGCCTCGAGGACATCCGCGTGCGCGAGCGCCTCGGGCTTCCAGTCCGGGTGGAAGTCGGGGCCGTCCACCAGGCGGGGGCCGCCCTCGGCGACCAGCGACGAACCGGCACCGCCGACGAAGGAGAGGCGCGCGTCATACTTCCTGGCGGCCTCGATCAGGGCCGGCACCCGTGACGCCAAGGGCTCGCCCTCGACGTCCTGGGCCTTGACCGCGACGACCAGGTGGTCGGCGTCCTGGGCCGCGGCGTCCACGACGGCGGGGTCGGCCAGCGAGCCGGTGCGGTAGTCCACACCCTCGACCGGCTCGGCCGGCGCGTTGCGGGTGAACGAGGTCACCTCGTGCCCGCGCGAGACGGCCTCGCTGGCGATGTTGCCGCCCGAGTAGCCGGTGCCGCCGAAGATCACGATGCGTGCCATGAAGAGTGCTCCCTCTGAGTCGAAGACAAGTAGTTGCATGTTCAACAACCAACGGGGCGATCGGATTCCCGAACCCGAAGGGCCGTGCGACCGAATGGGCGCCAGGAGAGTGCCTGGACGTCGCACGGCGCCCATCTGGTCGCACGGACCTAGGCGGCCGTCTGGGGGTCGGCCACGGCTGCAGGAAGCGCCGCCGGGCACTAGCGTCGAGGAGAGCAGCCCTACTCCCCCGGAGGTCGCAGTGCCCACCATCGCCGAGAACATGGTCGCCCAGCTCGTCGCCAACGGCGTCCGCCGCGTCTACGGCATCTCCGGAGACTCCCTCAACGGCTTCACCGACGCCATGCGCGTGGACGGCACCCTGCAGTGGGTCCACGTCCGCCACGAGGAGGGCGCCGCCTTCGCCGCGGCCGCCGATGCCGAGCTCACCGGCGACCTCGCCGTCTGCGTCGGCAGCTGCGGACCGGGCAACCTGCACCTGATCAACGGGCTCTTCGAGGCCAACCGCAACCGGGTGCCGGTGCTGGCGATCGCCGCCCAGATCCCGAGCAACGAGATCGGCAGCGGCTACTTCCAGGAGACCCACCCGCAGCACCTGTTCAACGAGTGCAGCGTGTATGCCGAGCTGGTCGCCCACCCCTCCCAGATGCCGCGGGTGATGGAGATCGCCATGCGCAACGCCATCGAGAAGCG
>JAAYYA010000019.1 GCA_012515595.1 Actinomycetales bacterium | reverse complement strand
GGCCGGGACGCAGGAGGTGCTCCTGGTGGGGGACTCCAAGGCCGGCCAGTGGTTCTCCGCGGTCAATGACGTGGCGAGGCAGGAGGGCTGGCGGCTCACGGCATACCTGAAGAGCGCCTGTCCCTTCACGGTCGCCGGCGCCGAGGAGGACGACTGCTCGGCCTTCGGGCGGAGCGTGGTCGACCACGTCACCGCCCAGGAACGGCCGCCCGGCCTGGTCCTGGTGTCGATGGGCGCGGGCCACACCGAGGCGCTGCAGGAGGGGGCGGCGAGCGCGCTGGAGGAGCTGCGCGCCCAGGGCACCGACGTGGTCGTGCTCGCCGACAACCCCTACCCGGCGGGGAGCCTCTACCCATGCGCCGGGGAGCACCCCGACGACCTGCTGAGCTGCGCTGCCCGGACCGAGCTCCTGGGCGGGGCCGAGCTGCTCGGTGCGCTCGCCGACGACCTCGACGCCCCGACCATCGACCTGAACCGGTGGATCTGTCCCGACCTGGACAGCTGCCCGGTCGCGATCGGCGGGATCCTGACCTGGCGGCAGGGCAGCCACCTGACCGACACCTACGTCCGGGCGCTCACCCCGTTCCTCTACCGCGAGCTGAGCGCCCTGGGGCTGACCGAGCGGCCGGTGGCGGAGATCGCCGTCGACGACGTGCCGGCGAGGGAGGAGCCATGACCGGACGGACCTGGGTGGTGTGGCGCGGGCCGGACGATCTCGATCCCGAGCTCGCCGCGGCGCTCCGTGCCCGGCAGGAGGCGGGGGACCGGGTGGAGGAGCGTGAGTATGCCGTCGCTCCCGCCCTCTCCTCGTCCTGGCGGGGGCGGGTGGCCGGGGCCGTGGCCAGGGTCTTCGGGCGGGGTTCTGCCGGCACGGTTGCCGGCCCGGGACCCGCAGCGGCCGACGGGGGACCCGCAGCCGCCGGCGGGGTGACCGGGTCCGGGGCGGGGTTCGCCGTACACCTGGCCGCCGAGCAGACCCGCGATCGCCCGGCCGCCGAGGTCGGTCATGACGTGCTCGACCGTCGGGCCGGGCTCGACCTGCTCGGGCAGGCCCAGCGGTGGGACGCCGTCGACCGGTCGCTGCGTCTCCTGTCTGCGCAGGGTGAGCGGGAACGGGTGCGGCCCAAGGAGCTGGTCGGGGCGGTTCGGGCGTTGCTGGCGGGCGCTGACGGGTCGGCGGTCGATCCGCGACTGGGTGCCGACCCACGGCTGGGTGCCGACCCGATGCCGGTGCGGCTGGGGCGGCTGCGCACCGTCTGCCGTCGGCTGGTCCGGCAGAACCGGCACGCCCAGGCCCGCGACCTGCTGGCTCCGGTCCTCGCCGCGTGGGCCCCGGACCCTGCACTCGGGCTGCACGCGCTCGCCTCCCACGCGGAGACCAGCCTCACCGGGACCGCGCCGCCGGACCTATCGGACGCCGCGACCGCGGCCCTCGAGGGGGCCGACCGCGCACTGGCCGACGGCGACCGCGACCTCGCCGCCGAGCTGGTCACCATCGGCGCGGGCCTGCTGCTGCACCGGGACCTGCACGCCGACGCGGACCGCAGCCCGCTGGTCGACGACACGGAGGCCTTCCTCGCGCCGCTGCGCGCCTCCCGGGCCATGGCGGCCCTGGCCGGGCCACGGGTCGTGGAGTTGGCGGTGCCCCCGGGCTC
>JAAYYA010000114.1 GCA_012515595.1 Actinomycetales bacterium | reverse complement strand
GTCGTCGGGAGCTTCAGTCGTCGGGAAGGGCCATCGTGCCACGCGTGCCGTCGACCACCACGGTCCGACCATCGGTGACCGCACCCATCGCACCTGCTGCTCCGACGATCGCGGGGATGCCGAACTCCCGGGCCACGATCGAGGCGTGGGACAGCGGTCCGCCGGTCTCGGTCACGACGGCGGACACCATCCGGAACAGTGGCGTCCATGCCGGGTCGGTCGTCCGGCAGACCAGCACGTCACCGACCCGGACCGTGCCGAAGCCGTCGACGCCGTGCACCAGCCGGGCCGGTCCCCGGACCCGACCGGGGCTGGCCGGTGCACCCGTGGCGAGCACCGTGGCCGGTGGCGGATCCTCGGCCGGAGTGACTGCGGTGGGAGCGCGCAGGGCCGTGACGGGGCGCGACTGCAGCATCCACAATTCCTCGCCGGCCACGGCCCACTCGATGTCCTGCGGACCGCCGAGCAGGCCCTCGGCCGCACGCGCGAGTTCCGCCACCGCGGCGACCTGCCCCGGAGCCAGGCACGGGCGCACCCGGTCGGGAAGTGCGACCGGCGTGCGCCGGAGGTCGGTCCCGACCAGGTCCAGCCGACTGGCCTTGCTCCCGACCCGGGAGGTCACGGGTGCCGCGCCCACGGGCACTGTGCCGCCGGTCTCTGCGCCGTCGGGCGGGACCCTGAAGGTGTCGGGCACGACCCGGCCGCTCACGACCGACTCGCCCAACCCCCAGGAGGCGTCTATCACCACGCTCTCAGCGCCACCCACGGGATCCATGCTGAAGGCCACCCCGGCGACCTCCGCCGCGACCAGACGCTGCACGATCACTGGCGTGCGGTCCTCGCCCGACGCCGCGGGTGAACCGGGTGCCGACCCCAGCCCCTCGGCATACTGCCGGACCCGGTCACCGGCCCCGGAGGCGGCGCAGCGCTCGACCGCGGCGACGACGTCAGCAGGCTCGACGACACCGAGCACCGTCTCGAGCTGCCCGGCGAAGGAGGCGTGCGCAGAGTCCTCGGCCAGCCCGGAGGAGCGCACGGCGACAGGCCCGCCCAGGTCGGCGAGCAGTTGGGTCGCCTCCTCGAGGGCGACGGGCGCCAGCACCACGAACCCCTCCGGCACCGCGAACCCAGCCCGGTGCAGCGCCCCCAGCCGCGCCGCCTTGCCGCCGCACGCGGCGTCGGCTCGGGCGATGGGCCTGATCACGCGCGCAGCAGCCCCGAGGCGTCCAGCCGGTCCAGCGCCTCGTCGATCTCCCCGGTGCCGCCGGCGAAGCTGAGCCGCACCCACTGGTTCCCGTGGGCGGTGTCGAAGTCCACGCCCGGTGTCAGCGCCACGCCGGTCGCGGCGAGCACCTCCTGGCACCAGCGAAGCGAGTCGTCGGTCAGGTGCGAGATGTCGCACCAGGCGTAGAACGCGCCGTCCGGCGGCGCGAACGAGCCCAGCCCCAGCTCGGGCAGGCGACGCAGCAGCAGGTCCCGGTTCTCGGCATACCGCGCGACGTGCCCGTCGAGCTCGCGCTTGGCCTCGGGGGAGAAGGCGGCCAGCGCGGCATACTGCGTGATCGCCGGCGGGCAGATGTTGAGGTTGCCGGTGAGGATTTCCATCGGGCGGCGCAGCCACTCCGGCACGATCGTCCAGCCCAGGCGCCACCCGGTCATTGAGAAGTACTTGCTGACCGACCCCACGACCACCGCTTCCCGGCTGGTCTGCCAGGCGCTCGCGACCGGTCGGCCGTAGGTCACGCCGTGGTAGATCTCGTCGCTGACCAGCAGGCAGCCGGCCTCCTCGCACCACCTAGCGATCGCGGCCAGTTCGTCCGCGTCGATCACCGTGCCGGTCGGGTTGGCCGGGCTGGCCACGATCAGGCCCTTCGGCGGCTCCGGCAGCGCCTCGAGCATCGCCACGGTCGGCTGGTAGCGCGTCTCCGGGCCGCAGTCGAGCTCGATGACCTCGCAGCCCAGCGCGGCCAGGGTGTTGCGGTAGGCGGGGTAGCCCGGCCGCGTCATCGCCACCCGGTCGCCCGCCTCGAACGCCGCGAGGAAGAGCGAGGTGAACGCCCCCGAGCTGCCGGTCATCACGACCACGTCGGCCGGGTCGACCTCGACGTCGTACCACTCGCGCTGGTGGTCGGCGATGGCCTGCCGGAGGGGCAGTATGCCGGTCGCTTCCGTGTAGCCCAGCAGCTCGCCCTCGATGGCGCTCACCGCGGCCTCCCGGACCGCGCGGGGCGCGGGCGTGGAGGGCTGCCCGGCGCACAGGAGGATCGCGTCGCCGTGGGTGCGCTGCCGCTCCGAGGCGGCCGCGAGCACCTCCATGACGTGGAACGGCTCGACGTTGCTGCGGGACGAGGGTGTGGCCATACCGGCAACCTATCCCGCCCCCTGAACCGTGCGACTGGGCCCTGCTTTGTCGCGGTGGCCGTGGGCGGTGCACACTTGGCGCGTGCCCACCTCAAGCCAGTGGATCGCCTTCCTCATCGCCTCGATCCTCTTCATCCAGGTCCCCGGACCGAGCCTGCTGTTCACGATCGGCCGCGCGCTGACCGTCGGCCGCGCCGAGGCCCTGCTGTCCGTGGTCGGCAACGGGCTCGGGCTGATGGTCCAGGTGGTTCTGGTCGCGGTCGGTCTGGGCGCCGTCCTGGCGACCAGCGCCCTCGCCTTCACGGTGGTGAAGATCGCCGGCGCGGCCTACGTGATCTGGCTGGGGATCCAGGCCATCCGGCACCGCGCCGACGCCCGCCTGGCTCTGGAGCAGGAGGTCGGGGGACAGCGTGGTCACGCGCTGCGCATCGGTCTGGTCGTGGGTCTGACCAACCCTAAGACGGTGCTCTTCTTCATCGCCTTCCTGCCGCAGTTCACCCAGGTAGCGGCCGGGCACATCGCGCTGCAGACCATCGCGCTCGGCCTTGCCTTCTGCGTGCTGGCGATCTGCTCCGACAGCATCTGGGCGCTGGTCGCTGGCCGGGCCCGACTGTGGCTCGCCCGCAAGCCCGAGCGGCTCGACCAGCTGGGTGCCGCGGGCGGCACGATGATGGTCGGCCTCGGCGTCTCGATTGTGGCCCGCAACTAGGAGCGAACCCCGCCCACCCCCTCGCACCCCCGGGAGGGCCGGGGTGACGCGGGTCGGGGACTGCCTCTGTTGCCGGATCGGCTGTGCAGACAACGCGCCAGGGCGCTCGATCGGCACGGGTGCCCCGAGGGCGTGGGCTGGGTGGGTGGTTGCGCCCCTGGGTGGGCCTCGCGAAGGGTGCGCCCGCCCCGTCAGATCACGCCCCTCAGATCACGCCGTAGAGGCGGTCACCCGCGTCGCCGAGCCCCGGCACGATGTAGCCGTGCTCGTTGAGCCGCTCGTCGATCGCACCGGTAACCAGGGTGACCGGCGGGTCGATGCCCTTCAGCTCC
>JAAYYA010000113.1 GCA_012515595.1 Actinomycetales bacterium | reverse complement strand
TCGTCGTCACGCTGAGCGCGCCGAGCAACACCTTCCTCTACAGCCTGACCACCCGCGTCGGCGCGATCTTCGACGCCGGCAGCATGGAGGAGCTGGCCACCCGCCCGATCGGCACCGGCCCCTACACGTTTGGGGAGTGGAACCGCGGGACCTCGATCTCCCTGCAGCGCAACGGCGACTACTGGGGCGAGGAGCCCTTCTTCGACCAGGTCGTCCTGTCCTACTTCACCGACGCCACGGCGCTGAACAACGCGATGCTCACCGACGGCATCGACGTGGTCGGCACCGTGCAGGCGCCCGAGGCGCTCAGCGAGTTCGAGGGCGGCGACTACCAGATCATCGAGGGCACGACCAACGGCGAGGTGGTGCTGAGCTTCAACAACGAGACCGGCCCCTTCACCGACCTGAAGGTGCGTCAGGCGGCGCGCCACGCGATCGACCACCAGGCCCTGCTGGACACCTGCTGGGACGGCCGCGGCTCGCTGATCGGCTCGATGGTCCCGCCGACCGACCCGTGGTACGAGGACCGCACCGGCGACTACCCCTACGACGTGGAGAAGGCCAAGTCGCTGCTGGCCGAGGCGGGCGCCGAGGGGGCCCAGGTGCGGCTGCGGATCCCGACGCTGCCCTACGCCGCCGCGTGCGCGCCGGTCGTGGAGACCTTCCTGGAGGAGGCCGGCTTCGACGTCACCATCGACGACCTGGAGTTCCCGGCCGCCTGGGTCGAGGACGTCTTCACCAACGCCGACTACGAGATGTCGATCGTGGCCCACGTGGAGCCCCGCGACCTCGGCAACGTCTTCGGCAACCCCGACTACTACATCCGCTACGGCACCCCCGAGCTGCGCGCCCTCCTGGAGGAGGCCGACACCGGCAGCGAGGAGGTCCAGGTCGAGAAGATGAAGGAGGCGGCCACCCTGATCTCCCAGGACGCGGCCTCCGACTTCCTGTTCCTGCTGCCCAACCTGATCGTGGCCGACCCGGACATCACCGGCCTGCCGCAGAACGCCATCACCGAGTCCTTCGACCTGGCCAACCTCGCGCGCGGCTGACGGGGGCCTGACCCCGGTGCTCCTCCGTCTGGCGCAACGCTTCCTGGTGCTGCTGGCCAGCCTCGTGGTGGCCTCGGTGCTGGTCTTCGCCTTCATGCAGGTGCTGCCGGGCGACCCGGCCCGGGTTGCGCTGGGCATGAACTCCTCCGACGCCTCGGTGGAGGCGATGCGGGAGCAGTTCGGCCTCAACCGACCCCTGCTCGTGCAGTATGCCGACTGGGCCAGCGGGATGGTCACGCTCGACCTGGGCGTGGAGTGGGTCAGCAAGGCCCCGATCGCGCCGCAGCTGGTCGACCGGTTCGCCGTCACCGCGTGGCTGGTGGGCGTCTCCATGCTGCTCGCCCTGCTCATCGCCCTGCCGGTGGGCACCTGGATGGCGGTCCGGCACCGGAACGCTGACGGGGTCGTCCTGTCGGCGATCTCCCAGATCGGCGTGGCGATCCCCGCCTTCCTGGCCGGCATCATCCTGATCACCTACTTCTCCAAGAAGCTCGGGTGGTTCCCCTCTGGCGGCTGGACGCCGCCGGCGGAGGACCCCCTGGACTTCCTCCGCAAGCTGGCGCTGCCCGCCCTGTCCCTGGCGCTCGTCCAGGCCTCGGTCCTGGCCCGCTACGTCCGCTCGGCGGTGCTCGACGTGCTGCGCGAGGACTACCTGCGCACCGCCCGGGCCAAGGGGCTCCGGCCGATGCAGGCGCTGACCCGCCACGGGCTGCGCAACGCCGCGGTGC
>JAAYYA010000112.1 GCA_012515595.1 Actinomycetales bacterium | reverse complement strand
TCTCCGAGGGGCAGCCGGCGACCCGGCTGTCGACCGCGTTCGACTCGGTCACCCTCTACGGCCAGGACCCGGCGCAGCGGCCCGACATCTACGGCAAGGTCGGCACCTCCGGGGTCTCCGTCGCGACCCTCGAGGACATGAAGGCGCTGTATGACGGGTTCGACCTGCTCGCGCCGACCACCTCGGTCTCGATGACGATCAACGGCCCGGCCCCGACGGTGCTCGCCTTCTTCCTCAACACCGCGATCGACCAGCAGCTCGACGCCTTCCGGGCCCGCGAGGGCCGCGAGCCCTCCGGTGCCGAGGCCGAGGAGATCCGGGCCAACGCCCTGGCCACCGTCCGCGGCACCGTGCAGGCCGACATCCTCAAGGAGGACCAGGGCCAGAACACCTGCCTGTTCACCACCGAGTTCTCCCTGCGCATGATGGGCGACATCCAGCAGTGGTTCATCGACCACGGGGTGCGCAACTTCTACTCCGTGTCGATCTCCGGCTACCACATCGCCGAGGCCGGGGCGAACCCGATCAGCCAGCTGGCGTTCACCCTGGCCAACGGGTTCACCTACGTCGAGTCCTACCTGGCGCGCGGGATGGACATCAACGACTTCGCGCCCAACCTGTCCTTCTTCTTCTCCAACGGCATGGACGTGGAGTACTCCGTGATCGGCCGCGTCGCCCGCCGCATCTGGGCGATCGCGATGCGCGAGAAGTATGGCGCCAACGACCGCAGCCAGAAGCTGAAGTACCACGTGCAGACCTCGGGCCGCTCGCTGCACGCCCAGGAGATGGACTTCAACGACATCCGCACCACGCTGCAGGCGCTCATCGCGATCTACGACAACGCCAACAGCCTGCACACCAATGCGTATGACGAGGCCGTCACCACTCCCTCGGCCGAGTCGGTCCGCCGGGCGCTGGCCATCCAGCTGATCATCAACCGGGAGTGGGGCCTGGCGATGAACGAGAACCCCAACCAGGGCTCGTTCATCATCGACCAGCTCACCGACCTGGTGGAGGAGGCGGTCCTGGCCGAGTTCGACCGGATCTCCGAGCGCGGCGGCGTCCTCGGGGCGATGGAGACCGGCTACCAGCGCGGCAAGATCCAGGACGAGTCGCTCAACTACGAGCACCGCAAGCACGACGGCAGCCTGCCGATCATCGGGGTCAACACCTTCCGCGCCCCCGAGGGCGAGCGGGAGCCGGTGACCGTGGAGCTCGCTCGCGCCACGACGCAGGAGAAGGAGTCCCAGCTCGCCCGGGTCGCCGACTTCCAGAAGCGTCACGAGCAGGAGGCCGACCTCGCCCTGGCCCGCCTCAAGCAGGCGGCGATGGCCGGCGACAACGTCTTCGCCGTCCTCATGGACGCCGCCCGGGTCTGCTCCCTCGGCCAGATCACCGAGGCCTTCTTCGAGGTCGGCGGGCAGTACCGCCGCAACGTCTGACCGGTTTGCCCCCGCGACAGGTCTAGGCCTCGGTCAGCGCCTGGCGGAGGTAATCGAGCTCCTCCGGTCGCATGCCGTAGGCGCGCAGGTAGCCTCGCGCTCCGCCATAGTGCTCGACGAGGTGGTCGAGGAGCCCGGCCATGACGGGTGCCGGGCTGGTGGTGACGATGGCGCGGATGTCCTCCTCGGGGATGGTCCAGTCGCTGACCCGGGTGAGCATGCGCGTGCTCCACTCGCCGGCGAGGTTGTGCGCGGTCGCGGCGTAGTCCTCGATGATCGCCTCGCGCTCCACCCCGACGGCGTCGAGGGCGAGGGCGACGACGACACCGGTGCGGTCCTTCCCGGCGGTGCAGTGCACCAGGACCGGCCCGTCGGCAGCGGACATCGCGCGCACCACGTCGGTCAGGTGCTGCCCGCGCCGTTCGACCATCAGGCGGTAGAGCGTCTCCAGGGAGTGCCGCCGGTGGGTCTGCGCCTGCGGCGCGGCTGCCTTGAGGATCGGGTGGTGCTGCACCTCGATGCCCAGGCCCTCGATGGCGCTGGCATCGGTCTCGAGTTCTGGGGCGCTGCGCAGGTCGAGGATCCGGCGCAGCCCCAGGTCAGCGACGGAGGCTCGTCCGGCCTCGGTCAGCCCGGCGAGCGCGTCGGACCGATAGAGCGCGCCGGCGCGGGTCTGTCCGCCGCCGGCCACCGGGTAGCCCCCGATCTCGCGGAAGTTGTAGGTGCCCTCGATGGGCAGCGGGGCGGGCGGTCCGTGGTGCTGGCCGGTCATCGTGTCTGCGGCTCCTTCGTGGTGGGGGTCTGGGTGGCGCCCATCATGGTCAGGGCAAGGTCGGCGTAGCGGCTGGCGACCTCCTGGGCGCTCAACGGGCCGTCGGCGCGGAACCAGCTGGGCAACGAGGTGCACATGGTGGAGATGGCCCGCCCGACGGTGTGGGGGTCGGGGCAGGTGAACACTCCGGCGTCCAGGCACCGGTCCGCCTGCTCGTCCATGGTGTACTGCACGCGGTTGCGCATCGCCACGACCCGGTCGTGGACCTGTCCGGTGAGCCCGCGCATCTCGCTTGCCCCGAGGAACGCCAGGTCGCCGCGGACGGCGTGGAAGAGTGCGAGTGACTCCACCATCAGGGCGTAGGAGACCAGGGGGCCGTGTCCGTCCTCGGCCCCCTCCTGGCGCGCGGCCTCGATCCGCCACTGGATCTCGGTCATCGTGACGTGCAGGATCTCGGCGAGCAGCTGCTCCTTGCTGGCGTGGTGGTGATAGACACCGGCGACGCTCAGCCCGGCCTCGGCGGCGATCTCGCGCATGCTCGCGGCGTGGAAGCCCTGCCGCACGAAGACCCGCGTCGCGGCCTCCAGGATCGGGGACAGGTCGATGGCGTCGAAGGTCCGCCAGTCCTTGGATGTCGCCGGGTGCTCCACCACGGTCGGCGCCGCGTCCCCCCGCAGCAGGCGCGCGGCGGGCACCTCAAGAACCTCGGCGATCTGCTGCAGACGCTCCACCGTGAGGGGGGTCTGACCGGTCTCCACCGCACTGAGGGTCGCGGGGCTCACCCGGAGGTGCGCAGCCAGGGTCCGCAGCGACATCGACCGGGCGGTTCGGGCCTGCCGGATCGTGTGTCCGACCCCTTGATGTTTGGCCATGCTGAACATATTATCCCTAAACGTGCTGCAATCGAACCTGTAGGCTACGATTCACCGTACGATCATTCGGTCAGTGTCAAGTCTCTCGCGGAGGACTGTCATGAACGTCGACGAGCTCATCGCCCCCGGTCGGCTGGGTCCGGCGCTGGCGGAGGCGACCGGTCAAGACGCGTGGCGCCAGGTCTCGGCCGAGTTGATCAGCGGCGGGAAGTCCAACCTCACCTTCACCCTGACCAACCCGGCGGGGGAGGAACTCATCCTGCGGCGGCCGCCGACCGGGGAGTTGCTGCCTAGTGCCCACGACATGGGCCGGGAGGCTCGGGTCCAGGAGGGGTTGGCCGCCACGGACATCCCGGTGCCACGGATCGTGCTGCACGACGAGGGCGACCTCATCGGCATCCAGTGCTACGTCATGGAGAAGGTCGAAGGGCACATCATCCGGGGGGAACTGCCGGCGGGCTGGGCCGAGACCACTGAGCAGCGTCAGGCGATGGCCCACGTCTTCGTCGACACCCTCGCCGATCTGCACGCCGTCTACCCCCAGGCCATCGGCTTGGATGACTACGGCCGCCCGGCGGGCTTCATGGAGCGCCAGATCCGCCGCTGGGGCGGGCAGTGGGAGGCCTCCAAGACGCACGCCGTCCCCGAGCTGGAGGAGCTCGGTCGCCTGCTCGCCGCGCGCATTCCCGAGCAGCAGCGCTCATCCATCGTGCACGGCGACTACCGCACCGACAATGTCGTCCATTCCCTGGATGACCCCGGCCGCATCGGGGCGGTTCTGGACTGGGAGCTGTCCACCCTCGGCGACCCGCTCGCCGACGTCGGTCAGCTGATGCTCTACTGGCGTGAACCGGGAGAGCAGCAGTTCCACCTCATACCGGGAGTCACCCATCTGCCCGGGTTCCCGGATCGGGCGGCGCTGCTGGATCGGTATGCGGCGCGCTCGGGGGCGGACCTGTCGGAGATGGCGTTCTACCAGGGCTATGCGCACTACAAGTTCGCGATCATCGCCCAGGGGGTGTCGGCGCGGTCGAAGGCCGGCGCCATGGGTGGCCAGGACTTCGGCGACCTCGACGACGAGATCCTCTATCTGGCCCGGACGGGCCTCGAGTACGTGAAGGAGCACTGACCATGGACTTCGCACTCTCAGCGCAGGCGCAGGAGACCAGCGAGAACATGTGGGACTTCATGGTCAACCATGTCTTCCCCGCCGAGCCGGTGTGGCACGCCTA
>JAAYYA010000111.1 GCA_012515595.1 Actinomycetales bacterium | reverse complement strand
TGCGGCCGAGGTCCGGTGCCGAGTCCCCGTGAGGGAGCAGCGCCTCGACGACGAAGTCGTCGCCGACCCGGTCGGCCGACAAGGTGCCGCCGCAGGACCGGGCGCGCTCCGTCATACCGATGAGGCCCCGTCCGGAGCCGTCACCGCAGACTCCGGCCATCCGGTTGCGGACGACGATGCGCGTGTCCGCCCCGGTCCGCCGGACGTCGACCTGCACCCTGCCGACCCCGTGCCGCACCGCGTTGGTCAGCGCCTCCTGCACGATGCGGTAGGCCGCCAGGTCGGCGGCCGCCGGAACCGGCACCCAGGACCCGCCCTCCAGCGGGTCGACAACGAGCTCGAGGTCGACGTCCACGCCAGCCCGCCGGTTCCGGGCGACCAGCTCCGGGAGGTCGTCCAGGCCCCGGGTCGGCCGGACCTGCTCCTCGGCGACCTGCTCCTCGGCGACCGGGTCCTGCAGGCTGATGAGGTAGCGCACCTCGGCCAGCGCGTCCTTGCCGGCCCGGCGGGCGGAGCGCACGGCCTCGCGGGCGCCGACCGGGTCACGGTCCATCGCTTCGTCCGCGGCCCCGAGCTGCAGGACCATGAGGCCGAGCGTGTGGCCGAGCACGTCGTGCACCTCCCGCGCGATCCTGGTCCGCTCCTCGGCCACGGCCTCCGTGGCCCGTTGCCCCGCCTCCAACCGCGCCAGGTCGGCCACCTCCTCGGCCCGGGCGCGCCGTGCGCCCTCCCGTCGGATGAGGTTGCCGGCCAGCCACGGGGTCACCGTGATGATCGTGGTGAGGAGCAGGCTGGGCAGGTCCGGCCCGGACGTCGTGGTGACCGATCCGACCACGCAGGCCATGGCCCACACCAGCCCGGCGAGCGGCTGGGCGCCGCTGCCGTGGCGGGCCACGGAGTACACCGTGATCCAGAGAGCGAGGATCGCTGCGTAGCCCTGGCTGGTGACGTCCTCCCCCAGCCCGCCCTCGACGAACAGCGCGAGCCAGCCCACCGCGACCGCGACCAGGGGAGCGCTCCGGCGCAGCATGACCGGGAGCGTCATCGCCAGCAGGAGGACGAAGGCCGCCGGGGCAGCCTCCTCGAAGAGCAGCTGGGCGACACCGAGCACGGTGAGTCCGCAGGCCAGCGCCACGTCGAGCAGCGGGGGCAGGTGGGGTCGGGCCACGCTCACACCGTAGGGCCAACCCAGGTCCGACGGAACCGCCTCCGGGGTGACTCATGTGCATCGCAGGTCGGACGGCACCGGTCGCGCCGGCGGACCCGGTTGCGCGTGGCGCCGAACGAGTCGCTGAGCCGCGGTCGCCCCGACGAGCGCCCAGGGGGACGACGCGGAGGGCGGCCGGATCCTAGCGTCGAGTCATTCCCCACCGGCTCGACAACAGGCCCGGTGACACTCCCTCTCACAGGAGACTCAGATGACCACTCTCACGACCCGTTGGACCGTGCTCGGTGCGGCGCTCGGCCTGGCCGGCGTGCTCGCCCTGCCGAAGGGAACCGGCTCCGAGGCCGACGAGCTCGCCATCATCGCGGCCGCGCCGGAGCGCTTCCTCGTCGGCAACGCCCTGACCTTCGCCGCCACCGCCCTCATCGGCATCGGCCTGCTCGTCCTGGCCCGCGGCTGCGCCGGGCACGGCCACCGGGGCACCGCCGTGCTGCTGCGGATCGCGGCCGCCGGCTGGCTGCTGCACACGGCGCTGATCGCCCACAACGCCGTCTCCTACGAGCTGGCGGCGATGGACGATCGCGGCGCGGCGACCGAGCTGGCCGCACAGATCTACGCCGGCCCCGTCTTCCTCGGCCTCCTCCTGCCGATGCTGGCCCTCACCGTGCTCGGCATGGTGGCCGCTGGCGTCGCGCTCTGGCGCACCGGGCACGCACCGCCGTGGGCCGCGGCCGCCCTCGCCCTCGCTCTGGTCAGCGACTTCGTCACCCCGGAGACGTTCTCCGGCATCCCGATGTTCGGCCTCCTCCTGCTCGCCTTCCTCGGGCTGCGCGAGGCTGGGGGCCGGCACGCCGTGCCGGCGGGCGTGGAGCCGGCCCACGCGGCGTGAGCAGGAACGCGCAACCACCAAGCGGCGCGGTGTTGCGCTCCCGGGCCTCACGTCATACTGTTAACCATATGGTTAACCATCACGAGGAGGCGACGGTCTTCGCCGCTCTCGGCGACCCGCGGCGCGCCCTGCTCGTCGACCTGCTCGCCCAGCGCGACCGGACCGTCTCCGAGCTGGCGGCGCACCTGCCGATCTCCCTGCCGGGCACGCTCAAGCACCTGAC
>JAAYYA010000110.1 GCA_012515595.1 Actinomycetales bacterium | reverse complement strand
GTCCCAGGCGACCCACGCGCACCGGCCGGCGACGGCGCGACATTCGTGTCGACCCTGCCCTTCCCTTGCAGGCACGAAGGGGTAGGCTCTGGCGTGGAAAACCATGGCTCGATAGTGAGGTGCGCATTGCAACGGCAGACTGCCCCAGCCCGTCGCCGCAAGACGAGGGTCGGCGGCCTCGGAGTCCTGGCTTCCCTCGTGCTCGTTCTCAGCGGCTGCGGCGCGGAGTTCCGGCGCGGATACCTGCCCGAACCGGTCACCGAGACCGGCGAGAAGGTCGTCACCTTCTGGAACTGGACGTGGATCGCGGCCCTGGCCATCGGTTGCCTCGTGTGGGGCCTGACGCTGTGGTGCATCGTGGCCTACCGGCGCAAGAAGGACGAGAAGGGTCTGCCGGTGCAGATCCGCTACAACGTCCCGCTGGAGATCCTCTACACCGTCGTGCCCGTGCTCATGGTCGCCGTGCTGTTCGGCAAGACCGTCGAGTTGCAGCACGACATGCTGGACACCTCCGAGACGCCGGACGTGACCGTCAACGCGATCGGCAAGAAGTGGTCGTGGGACTTCAACTACGTCGAGGCCGAGGCACACATCGTCGGCGAGCAGGCCTACAACCTCAGCAAGGGTGAGGAGGGGCTCCCCGAGACCCTGCCCACCCTGGTGCTGCCGGTCGACAGCCGCATCGAGTTCGTGCTGACCTCCCGCGACGTGATCCACTCCTTCTGGGTGCCGCAGTTCATCACCAAGCTGGACATGGTGCCAGGCCGGGTCAACACCTTCCAGGCCGTCACGACCACGGAGGGCACCTTCCAAGGCAAGTGCGCCGAGCTCTGCGGCGCCTACCACTCCCAGATGCTCTTCCAGGTCCAGGTCGTCTCCCAGGAGGAGTACGACGCGTTCATCGAGAACCTCAAGGCGACCGGTGGCGACGGCCTGATCGGCAACGAGTACAACCTCTACGGCCTGCACGAGGGTCAGCCCGCGCTGCTGCCGCCGGCCCTGCTCGAGGATTACAACGCCACCCTGGAAGGGGAGGAAGACTGATGGCCATCACCACCACCCGGCCGTCCGGTGAGATCGTCCCGGCACAGGAGCCCGGCAAGCCGCCGAAGAGTCTCGGCAAGATCATCATCAGCTGGATCACCACCACTGACCACAAGGTCATCGGCAACCTCTACTTCATCACCTCCGTCGCCTTCTTCATGTTCGGCGGTCTGCTCGCGCTGATCATCCGCGCCGAGCTGTGGGCCCCCGGGCTCAACGTGGTGGACAACCCCGAGCAGTTCAACCAGATGTTCACCATGCACGGCACGATCATGCTGCTGCTGTTCGCGACACCCCTGTTCGCCGGGTTCGCCAACGCGCTGATGCCGCTGCAGATCGGTGCCCCCGACGTCGCCTTCCCGCGGCTCAACATGTTTGCCTACTGGCTGTTCCTGTTCGGTGGTCTCATCGCGGTCGGCGGGTTCATCACCCCCGGCGGCGCTGCCTCCTTCGGGTGGTTCGCCTACCAGCCGCTGGCCGGCGCGGCGCACAGCCCCGGGCTCGGCGGTGACCTGTGGGTGATGGGTCTGGCCCTGACCGGCTTCGGCACCATCCTGGGTTCGGTCAACTTCATCACCACGATCATCTGCATGCGGGCCCCGGGCATGACCATGTTCCGGATGCCGGTCTTCACCTGGACCGTCCTGGTGACCTCGATCCTGGTCCTCATGGTCTTCCCGGTGCTGGCCGCGGCGATGTTCGGCATGGCCGCCGACCGCATCGTGGGCGCGCACATCTACGACCCGGAGCACGGCGGTGCCATGCTGTGGCAGCACCTGTTCTGGTTCTTCGGCCATCCCGAGGTCTACATCATCGCCCTGCCGTTCTTCGGCATCATCTCCGAGATCCTGCCGGTGTTCAGCCGCAAGCCGATCTTCGGCTACAAGACGCTGGTCTTCGCCACGGTCGCCATCGCGGCCCTGTCGGTCAGCGTGTGGGCCCACCACATGTACGCCACCGGCGCGGTGCTGCTGGAGTTCTTCGCGATCATGACGATGCTGATCGCGGTGCCCACGGGCGTGAAGTTCTTCAACTGGGTCGGCACCATGTGGGGCGGCCACCTGACGTTCGAGACACCCATGCTGTGGGCCCTCGGCTTCCTGGTGACCTTCCTCTTCGGTGGCCTCACCGGCGTGATCCTGGCCAGCCCGGTGCTGGACTTCCACGTCACCGACTCCTACTTCGTCGTGGCGCACTTCCACTACGTCGTCTTCGGCACCGTGGTCTTCGCGATGTTCGCCGGCTTCTACTTCTGGTGGCCCAAGTTCACCGGCCACATGCTGAGCGAGGGCCTGGGCAAGCTGCACTTCTGGATGCTGTTCTTCGGCTTCCACGGCACCTTCCTGATCCAGCACTGGCTGGGTGCGATGGGCATGCCGCGCCGCTACCCGGACTACATGCCGGAGGACGGGTTCACCTGGATGAACCAGGTCTCGACGATCTCTGCCTTCCTGCTCGGCGCCTCGATGCTGCCCTTCCTGTATGCCGTGTGGAAGAGCTTCAAGACCGAGAAGGTCACCGTCGACGACCCGTGGGGCTGGGGCGCCTCGCTGGAATGGGCCACCTCGTGCCCGCCGCCGCGGCACAACTTCAACTGGATCCCGCGGATCCGCTCCGAGCGTCCCGCCTTCGACCTCCACCACGCCGACGTGGCCACGATGGAGTCCCCGGAGCCGGACAAGGGCGTCCTCGAGGAGCTGCTGGGCGGGCCGGACACCGACCCGGCAGGGCGTGACGGCACCGTCACCGGCGGGTCACAGGGTCACGAGGAGACGGACGGAGACGCTCGATGAATGTCGCAACCAAGCTGTTCTACTACCTGGTCGCGTTCTTCGTCATCGCGGCGGCGATCTACACCTACTTCATCGACTTCGAGGAGATGGTCGGTGTCGTCGCCCTCAGCCTCACCGCGATCATGTGCGCGATGCTGGCCTGGTACCTCGGCAAGACCGGCCGCAAGCTGGACCCGGGACCCGACGACAACCCCGAGGGTGAGATCGCGGACCAGGCCGGCCCCTACGGCCACTTCAGCCCGCACTCCTGGTGGCCACTGGCCGTCGGCGGCGCCGGCGCGGTGTTCTTCCTGGGCATCGCCATCGGCTGGTGGCTGGCGATCATCGCAGCGCCGTTCCTGGCCATCGCGGTCGTCGGCTGGGTCTTCGAGTACTTCCGCGGCGAGCACGCCGTCTGACCCGGCCCCACGACATACGGCACGGCCGTCGCACCCTGGGTGCGGCGGCCGTTTCCGTTTGTCTCGACCGGGCGGTTTCTCCGACCGGGCGCGCGGGGCGTCGCTCCCAGACCCCACCGAGCGCATGGCGCGTCGCTCCCAGACCCCACCGAGCGCATGGCGCGTCGCTCTCAGACCCCACCGGGCGCGTGGGGCGTCGCTCCCAGACCCACTGAGCGCACGGGGCGTCACCCCCACACCCCACCGAGCGCATGGCGCGTCGCTCTCAGACCCCACCGAGCGCGTGGCGCGTCGCTCCCAGACCCCACCGAGCGCGCCGTGTCGTGGCCAAGGACGCCGAGCGTCCGCAATCGGATCTAGCGTGCTGACCGAGGGCCGTCCCGAGGCGGACCCACGGAGAGGAGCGCAGACCATGGAGATCAGGCAACGGGTGATCGTCTTCGACGCGGCGGACATCGGGGCCGAGAGCACGTTCTGGGCCGAGCTGCTGGGTGGTGAGGTCGTGGGTGACGACGGGTGGCACAGCATCGTCGTCGACGGCGAGTGGGTGATCGGTGTCCAGCTGGCCCCGAACCACGTGCCGCCGCAGTGGCCGGACGGCGAGCAGCAGCAACAGGTCCACCTGGACCTGCACGTCGACGACCTTGAGGCAGCCGGTAGGCTCGCGATTGACCTCGGCGGACGTCAGCTGCAGGAACCTGTGCGTCCCGCCGACAACCCGGATGGCGGCGAGTGGTTCGCCGTGTACGCGGATCCGGCCGGGCACCCGTTCTGCCTCTGCGTCGGCTGACTGTCGGCGTCACACGCCAGGGCTGGTAAGAGGCCCTATGCCCCCTCCGCGGCTCCAGCAGGCTTCTGTGCCCTGCCGGGGGCGTGCCGCCGCCTTCTGGAGGCCGCAGAACGCCTCACGCCGCCCCCGGCGGCGCTCCGGGTCAGCCCCAGCCGAGGGCGTGCAGCTTCTCGTCGTCGATGCCGAAGTGGTGGGCGATCTCGTGCACGACCGTGATGGCGATCTCCTCGTGATGGGGTCCGGCATCTGCCCGCCCCAGGACTCTCACGTTCGGTGAGTGGGATCCCGTCGTACACGCCGAGCAGCTCCGGGTCGTCCGCCGGCGGCTCG
>JAAYYA010000109.1 GCA_012515595.1 Actinomycetales bacterium | reverse complement strand
GAGGCACGGGAGGCGGGGATGACCACGGCCGAGTATGCCGTGGGCACCATCGCCGCGTGCGCGTTCGCTGCGCTGTTGCTGGCCATCGCCCAGTCGGGCGGGATCGAGTCCTTGGTGACCAAGGTCATCAAGGTCGCGTTGTCGGTCTCGCTGTGAGCAGGCGCGGGCGCCGTCCCGAGGCGGGACTTGTGAGCGCCGAGCTGGCCCTCGCGCTCCCGGCCCTCGTGGCGGTGCTCGCCCTCTGCCTGACCGGGCTCGGTCTGGCGGTCGACCAGATCCGGTGCGTGGATGCGGCGCGGATCGCCGCCCGGGCCGCAGCACGGGGTGAACCCGTGGACGCGGTCCGCGAGCTCGCGCTGCAGGTCGCCCCGGACGGCGCCACGGCCGAGGTCGACGTCTCGGCGGACCGCGTCCGGGTCACGGTCAGCGTGCCGGCCCGGACCCGGTACCTCCCGGCGCTGCCCGGTGCGCGCGCCAGTGTCGAGGCCGCTCTCGAACCTGCGGCCCGGATGGGGTCGCCATGACACGGCCCGCACGCCCGACACGGTCCGCACGCCCGACACGGTCCGCACGGCCGACACGGTCCGCACACCTGACACGGCCGGGATGCGACCGTGGCTCCGGCACGGTGCTGGGCGTCGGAGCCATCCTGCTGCTCCTCTCCCTCCTGGCCGCCTTTCTCCTCCTCGCGGCGGCCTACCAGGCAAGCCTGCAGGCACGGGCCGCGGCGGACGCCGCCGCGCTCGCCGGGGCTGCTGTGCTCCTCGAGGGAGGTGGTCCCGATGCGGCGTGCGGAGCGGCCAGGGAGCTGGCGGAGGCGAACGGTGCGCAACTGAGCGCGTGTGCCCCGGGAGCGCGGGCTGGCTCTGTGGCCGCCACTCTGCGGGTGGAGGTGACGGTGCGGGTCCCGGTCCTTGAGGGCGCGACGGCCAGGGCGGTCGCCCAGGCGGGCGCGGTGCCGGGTGCGGTGCCGGGTGCGGTGCCCGGTGCCGGTGGGTGAGGGTTCAGCCGCGACGAGGCCCGCTCGGGGGATCCTCGCGGTGGTCGGTCGGCAGGTTGATGGAGGAGTGGTCCGCGGCGTCGGGCGTCGGCCCTTCCACTGGCTGGTCCTCCGTGTGTCCCGTCCCGGAGCCGCGGTCGGGCGTCGATGCTTCCGGGGCGCGTGGGACCTCCCGGTCAACAGGCGCCCGGTCACGGGCTGACGCGGCCGCCCCACCGGCTGGTCGCTGCTCCACCGCCTTGCGCAGCTCCTTGACCTCGCGTTGCCGACGACGGGATGCCCGCAGCCCCAGGGTCAGCAGAAGGAGGCCGAGCACCAGCACGACCAGCGTGGCCGCACCCAGCAGGAACAGATGCAGCGGGGTCAGCTCCACGGTGAAGACACCGAGGTCGATCTGCAGCGGCTCGAGGTCACTGGTGCCGAAGAAGAGGTAGCCGAAGACGACCAGCGCGACGATGATCAGCAGGAGTCCGAGGATGAGCATGAGACCGCCTCCGCGAGGTGTCGTCGACCGGGAAGATCGTGTTGACCCTAGCCGTCACGACACGGGGACGCCTGTTCACAGGAGGGGGGCAGACCCATGGCCGGTGTCGAGCTCACGGCGCGGTCAGCGACCGGCGAGCAGGTGGGTCAGGACCCGGACGGCACCGATCTTGCTCAGCGGGTGGTTGCCGTTGCCGCACTTCGGCGACTGCACGCAGGAGGGGCAGCCGGTCGCGCAGCCGCAGGCCCGCACCGCCTCCAGCGTCGCGGCCAGCCAGGTGCCGGCCCGGTGGAAGCCCTGCTCGGCGAAGCCGGCCCCGCCGGGGTGGCCGTCATAGACCAGCACCGTGGGCAGCCCGGTGTCCGGGTGCAGCGCGGTGGAGACCCCACCGATGTCCCACCGGTCGCAGGTGGCGATGAGCGGGAGCAGGCCGATCGAGGCGTGCTCGGCGGCGTGCAGGGCACCGGGCACCTGCTGCTCCTCGATGCCGGCCTGCGCCAGCTGCTCGTCCGGCAGCGTCCACCAGACCGCGGTCGTGGACAGTGTGCGCCGCGGCAGGTCGAGAGGGTGCTCGCCGATCACCTCACCGGTCGGCAGCCGCCGCAGGAAGGAGGTGACCTGGCTGGTGACCTCGACCGAGCCGAAGCTCAGCGTGGCTGGGCCCCACCGCTGCTCGCGGGCGGTGGCCAGGATGCGGAACTCGCTCACCGACCTGGCCTGGGTGCTCCAGCCCGGGTCGCCCGCGACCACGTGGGCGGCCGCACCGGCCAGGTCGAGCTCGGTCACGACATACGGCTGGCCCTGGTGGACGTAGACGGCGCCGGTGTGGACGGCCGAGTCGGCCCGTGCCGCGTCCACGGTCCCCAGGACCCGCCCGGTGCGGCTCTCCACAATGCGCACGGTCGTCCCGATGCCGCGCAGGTCCACGTGGTCGCCGGGGCGGTCCGGGCGCGCCCAGTACCAGCCGGCCGGGCGCCGCCGCAGCACCCCGCCCGCGACCAGCGCCTCGGCCAGGGCCGGCACCTTCGGCCCGAACCACTGCGTGTCCGCCTCCGTCAGCGGCAGCTCGGCGGCGGCCGCGGCCAGGTGCGGGGTGAGGACGTGCGGGTTCTCCGGGTCGAAGACACTGGCCTCGACCGGGGCCTCGAAGACGGCCTCGGGGTGGTGCACGAGATAGGTGTCGAGCGGGTCGTCGGAGGCCACGAGGACCGCCAGGGACTCCGCCCCGGCCCGTCCCGCCCGCCCCGCCTGCTGCCAGAGCGAGGCCCGGGTGCCGGGCCACCCGGCGATCAGCACGGCGTCGAGCCCCTCGATGTCGATGCCCAGCTCCAGCGCCGTCGTCGTGGCCAGCCCGAGCAGGTCGCGTTCCCGGAGGGCCCGCTCCAGCTCCCGCCGGTCCTCCGGCAGGTAGCCGCCGCGGTAGGCGGCGATCCGCGGCACG
This sequence comes from Actinomycetales bacterium, assembly GCA_012515595.1. Lineage (GTDB taxonomy): Bacteria > Actinomycetota > Actinomycetes > Actinomycetales > Dermatophilaceae > Ornithinicoccus. The sequence goes on along the minus strand of JAAYYA010000109.1, from coordinate 1,952 downwards.
AGCGCCGGGTCCACGTCCCCCAGGTCTCGCCGGGTCGCGGCCGCCATCGCCTCGACGCCGACCCGCGACCGGGCGAAGGCGACGGTCTGCACGTCCCGCAGCACGAGGTCGGCCAGCAGCGAGGAGGTCTCGGAGACCGCGCTGCGGCGGGTGTCCTCGCTCAGCATCGGGGGCTCCCACAAGGCGAAGGTCGTCGCCTCGCGCGGTGACCCGTCCCGCGTCACCGCGACCACGTCCTGACCAATCAGCGCGGTGGCGAGGGCCCCGGGATCCGCGACGGTCGCGGAGGCGAAGAGCACCGTGGGCCGGGAGCCGTAGCGGGCTGCCACCCGGAGCAGGCGGCGCAGCACCGCCGACACGTGCGCGCCGAAGACGCCGCGGTAGACGTGGCACTCGTCCACGACCACGTAGCGCAGCGCCCGCAGGAACGGGGCCCACTGCCGGTGTCCGGGCAGCAGGCCGTGGTGCAGCAGGTCGGGGTTGGACATCACGTAGTGCGCGTGGTCCCGGATCCACCGCCGCTCGTCCGGTGGGGTGTCCCCGTCGTAGACGGCCGCGCGGACCCCGGGCACGGCCATCGCCTCGAGTCGGGCCAGCTGGTCGCCCGCCAGAGCCTTCGTCGGAGCGAGGTAGAGGGCGGTCGCGCCGCGGCCCGTCGGTGCGGTGCTCCCCTCGGCGAGTGCCGTCAGGACCGGGAGCAGGAAACCGAGGGACTTGCCCGAGGCGGTGCCCGTCGCGCAGACCGTATGACGTCCGGCCCGGGCCAGCTCGGCCACCTCGGCCTGGTGCGACCACAGGTGGGTGATCCCGGCACCGGACCACGCGGCATACATCCCCGGGTCGACCCACGACGGCCACGGCGCCAGGTCCGCCTCCCGCCGCGGCAGGTGACGGACGTGCACCAGGCGCTCACGACGGGCACCCCGGGCCAGGTGGTCCAGGGTGTCGCGGGGGTCGAAGGAGCCTCGGGTCATCGTTGCCACGGTATGTCCCAGGTCTGTCGCTGCCGGCCCGCCGGGGCGGTGTGTGGGAAGTCACAGGCGTGACGTACCGTGGCCCCCGTTACAGTGGCGCCACACGTCGCACCACTTATACCGGCGCGCCCGGTCGATGCCGACCGGCGTTTTCCAGGAGGATTTATGCCTAACCGCTCGCACCGCTCGGAGCTGCCATCATGATTGACTTCGGAGGTGGCGAATACGCCATCGTGGCCGTCGTCGGCCTGATCGCGCTGGCGGCCCTGGTGATGGGCCTGAAGTTCCGCGGGGAGGTGCTGGCGACCCCGGCCGGGACCCCGAGTATGCAGCAGATCGGGCAGGCGGTGCAGGAGGGCGCGCAGGCCTACCTGCAGCGGCAGTTCAAGACCCTTGGCATCTTCGTCGTGATCGCCTTCCTGCTGCTCTTCGCACTGCCCGCCGACGACACCGCCGTGCGCATCGGGCGCTCGGTCTTCTTCGTCCTGGGCGCCGGCTTCTCGGCCGGCATCGGATACCTGGGCATGAACCTGGCGACGGCTGCCAACATGCGCGTCGCCGAGGCCGCCCGCAACGGTGACCGTGACAAGGGCATGGAGATCGCCTTCCGCACCGGCGGCACCGTCGGCATGGCCACGGTCGGCCTGGGCCTGCTCGGCGCCACGCTCGTGGTGCTCTTCTACCAGGGTGACGCGCCCAAGGTGCTCGAGGGCTTCGGCTTCGGTGCCGCGCTGCTGGCGATGTTCATGCGGGTCGGCGGCGGCATCTTCACCAAGGCCGCCGACGTCGGCGCCGACCTGGTCGGCAAGGTCGAGAAGGGCATTCCGGAGGACGATCCGCGCAATGCCGCGACCATCGCCGACAACGTGGGCGACAACGTCGGCGACTGCGCGGGCATGGCGGCCGACCTCTTCGAGTCGTATGCCGTGACCCTGGTGGCCGCGCTGATCCTCGGTTCGGCGGCGTTCGGCGACGCGG
>JAAYYA010000108.1 GCA_012515595.1 Actinomycetales bacterium | reverse complement strand
GCGGCACGCCGACGGCATCCTCTTCGACCTCGGGGTCTCCTCGCTCCAGCTGGACGAGACCGACCGCGGCTTCGCCTACCGCACGGACGCCCCGCTCGACATGCGGATGGACCAGTCGCGGGGACAGACCGCCGCCGACGTCCTCAACACCTACGACGCCCGCGAGCTCGCGAGCATCCTGCGCGACTTCGGCGAGGAGCGCTTCGCCCGCCAGATCGCCCGCGCGGTCGTCCGCCGGCGCGAGACCGAGCCGTTCGCCACCTCCGGCCCGCTCGTCGAGCTCCTCCACGACGTCGTCCCCGCCGCGTCCCAGCGCTCCGGCGGCCACCCGGCCAAGCGAACCTTCCAGGCGCTGCGCATCGAGGTCAACGCCGAGCTGTCGGTGTGGAAGGACGCGCTGCCCGCCGCGCTGGGGCTGCTGCCGGTGGGCGGGCGGATCGCGGTGCTGTCCTACCACTCCCTGGAGGACCGGATCACCAAGCGCGGGCTGGCGGCGGGCGCGACGAGCTCGGCACCGCCGGACCTGCCCTTCGAGCTGCCCGAGCACAAGCCATGGCTGCGGCTGCTCACCCGGGGCGCCGAGATGGCCGACGAGGCCGAGATCGCGCTGAACCCGCGGGCCGCGTCGGTGCGGCTGCGCGCGGCCGAACGGACCCGTACGGAACCCCTGCAAAAAGGTGCGGAGGGCGTACGAAACCCCTACCAAAAAGGGCGGGGACCGAACGAAACCACTATCAAAAAGGGGGAGACCCGATGAGCCAGATGACCGTGGCCCGTGCCATCGGACGCCCGGTGCGGGCGCCCGCGCCGAGGCAGCGTGCCCGACTCCGCGTCGTCGACGCCGCGCCCACGACGCAGAGCCACACCGGCTTCGTCGTGCTGTGCATCGCGCTGGTCGTCGCGGGGCTGCTGGGGGCGCTGCTGCTGAACACCGCGCGGGCGGAGAGCTCGTTCACGCTCTCGGACCTGCGCAAGGAGCAGACCGTGCTGCACGACACCCGGGTGACCCTGGAGGCCGAGCTGTCGGCCAAGCGTTCCCCGGAGACGTTGGCCGTCGAGGCCGAGCGGCTCGGGCTGGTCCCGTCGCCGTCCACCGCCGTGCTGCGGCTGTCCGACCACACCCTCCTCGGCGTGGCGGCCTCGGTGGACCCCGATGACAGCTTTACCGTGGTCACGCCGTTCGTGTCCGAGGCCGACGGTGAGCTCGCCCGGATAGAGCAGGGCATCGAGGGAGTCGTCCAGGGAGGTTGAGCATGGCCACTCGCCCACCCAGGGCCCCCAGAAAGAACAACCGGGGCAGCGGCAGGGGGACACCGGGCCGGGGCATGAAGGGCGTCGTGCACCCGCAGCGCCGGATGCGCATCATGCTCTTCGGCATCCTCGTCGTCTTCAGCCTGTTCGCCGCCCAGCTGGTCAAGCTGCAGGGCCTGGACGCGGCCAGCGTCTCGGCCGCGGCCGTGGACCGTCGCCTCATCGAGGTGACCATCCCGGCCTCCCGCGGCACCATCTACGACGCCAACGGGGTGGTGCTCGCCGAGTCCATCGAGCGCCGGCACATCACCGCCGACCCGACGGCGGTCGCGACCTACACCAAGCGGATCGACGGGGAGAAGGTCGAGCTCGGCTACGCCGGCGCCGCGGCCGAGATCGCCGCGGTCACCGGGGGCGACGCTGCCGCGATGGAGAAGGCGCTGCAGGACCGGGACGGCACCCAGTGGACCTACCTGCAGAAGGACGTCTCCCCGCAGACCTGGCAGGAGGTCCAGGCCCTGGGCATCCCCGGGATCTACTCCGAGACCTACCTCAAGCGGTCCTACCCGCTCGGCTCGGCCATGGCGCCCCTGGTCGGCTGGGTCGGCTCCAGCGGGCTGCCCGCCAACGGCATCGAGCTGATGTTTGACGAGCGGCTCAACGGCACGCCCGGCACCACCACCTACGAGCGGGGTGGGCGCGGGGAGATCATCACGACCGGCACCAGCACCGAGATCCCGGCCCAGCCCGGTGAGGACGTGCGGCTGACGATCGACAGCGACCTGCAGTGGGTGGCCTACAACTCGGTGGCGAACATGGTGCGCCAGTCCGCCGCGAAGTCCGGCTACGCCCTGGTGATGGACGCCAAGACCGGAGACATCCTCGCCGCCGCCAGCTACCCGTCATACGACCCCGCGGACGAGCAGCAGAGCTCCGCCGACCTGCGCAACCCGCTCTTCGAGGACGTCTACGAGCCCGGCTCGACCGCCAAGGTGATCACCGCCGCCGCGGCCCTGGAGGAGGGGCTGATCGACCTGGAGACGCCATTCGTGCTGCCCAACCGGGTCCACCGCGGCGGCAGCAGCTTCAAGGACGCGCACGACCCGGACAACCCCTACGTCACCTTCGCCGGGGTGCTGGCCACCTCGTCCAACATGGGCACCATCCTCTACGGCGAGCACCTGCCCGACGACGTGCAGTACCGCTACATCCGCGACTTCGGGATGGGCGAGCCGCCCTCGCTCGGCTTCCCCGGCATGTCCGAGGGCCTGGTCCCCGCGGTCGACACGTGGAGCCGCACCAGCAAGTACACCCTGACCTACGGCCAGGGCATGTCCGGCACGATGCTGCAGCAGATCGGTGTCTTCCAGTCCGTGGCCAACGGCGGCGTGCACGTCGAGCCACGGCTCATCGCCGGGACCACCAACGACGCCGGTGCCTACGTCCTGGAGGCGCCGGAGCAGGGCGAGCGGGTGATCTCCGAGGAGACCGCGGACCAGCTGACCTCGATCATGGAGTACGTCCCCAGCCCCGAGGGCACCGCGCCGCTGGCCGCCGTCGAGGGCTACCGGGTCGCGGGCAAGACCTCCACCGCCGACCGCTTCGACGACCGGCTCAAGCGCTACTCCGGCGTCACCGCGGGCTTCGTCGGCTACGCGCCGGCCGAGGACCCCGAGCTGGTCATCGCGGTGACCATCCAGAAGCCGACGATCGGCAAGTGGGGCGGCTCGCTGGCCGGTCCGGTCTTCTCCGAGATCATGCGCTACGCCCTCACCTCCCGCGGGGTGCCGCCCAGCACGACCGAGGCGCCGCAGGTCACTCTCGAGTACGATCCCAACGCCCAGGCACCGGGCGAGCGCCCAGGTGTCACACTGGGCGATATCGCTATCCGAGACGAAGGGGCACCTGAGTGATCGAGCTGACCCTCGGCGAGGTCGCCGAGGCGACGGGCGGGCAGGTGCACCCCGCCGACGCGGCCGACACACCCATCACGGCCACCGTCGTCACCGACTCCCGGGAGGTCCAGCCCGGGAGCCTGTATGTCGCGAGGCTGGGGGAGCACGCCGACGGTCACGACTACGTGGGGTCGGCGGCCGAGAAGGGCGCCGTGGGCGCCCTCACCGACCGTCCGATGGAGGAGCTGCCCTGCGTCGTGGTGCCGGACACCACCGACGGCTTCGCCGCCCTCGGGCGCGAGGTCGTGGACCGGTGCACGGCGGCCGGCGGCCTGCAGATCGTGGGCATCACCGGCTCCTCCGGCAAGACCTCCACCAAGGACCTCGCGGCGCAGGTGGTCGGTCGGCTCGGGCCGACGATCGCGCCGATCGCGTCCTACAACTCCGAGGTCGGGGTGCCGCTGACCGTCTGCCGGCTCACCGAGGAGACCGAGTTCCTGGTCGCCGAGATGGGAGCCTCCGGCGTCGGCCACATCGACTTCCTCACCGCCGTCGCGCCGCCGAGGATCGGCGTCGTGCTCAACGTCGGCACGGCCCACCTGGGAGAGTTCGGCAGCCGCGAGGCGATCGCCCACACCAAGGCCGAGCTGGTCCGGGCGCTGCCCGAGGACGGCCTGGCGGTCCTCAACGCCGACGACCCGGTCGTGCTGGCCATGGCCGGGCAGACCAGGGCGCGGGTGCGCAGCGTCGGGCTGAGCCCGGACGCCGACGTGCGCGCCGAGGACGTCGAGATCAACGTGCGCGGCCAGGCCAGCTTCGACCTGGTGATCGCGGGGGAGGACCCGGTGCGGGTCCAGCTGCGGCTGCACGGGCCGCACCACGTCGGCAACGCCCTCGCGGTCGCCGCGGTCGCCCACGAGCTGGGCATGCCGGTCGGGCAGATCGCCGCGGCGCTCGGTGAGGCCGGCGCGGTCAGCCGCTGGCGGATGGAGGTCCACGAGCGGGCCGACGGCGTGACGGTCGTCAACGACGCCTACAACGCCAACCCCGACTCGATGCGCGCCGCGCTGCGCTCCCTGGCGGTGATGAGCGAGACCGGCAAGGGGGTCGCCGTCATCGGTGAGATGCGCGAGCTGGGGGAGGACTCGGAGGCCGAGCACCGCGCCATCGGTGAGCTCGCCGCCGGCCTGGGCATCGGCACCGTCGTGGCCGTCGGGGAGGGGGCCGCCCCGGTGGCGGAGGGTTTCCGCTCGGCCGGCGGACGGCATACTCACCAGTGCCCCGACACCGACGCGGCCCGGGAGCTGCTGGAGCAGGTCCTGCGCCCCGGCGACGTCGTGCTGCTGAAGTCCAGCCGGGACTCCGGCCTGCGCTTCCTGGGCGACGCGCTGGTCGGGGAGGAGACTGCCTAGATGGTCACCATCGTCCTGGCCGCGGGCATCGCGATGACGGTGGCGCTCTTCGGCACCCCGCTGTTCATCAAGTTCCTGGTCCGCCGCGGCTACGGCCAGTTCATCCGCGACGACGGCCCCACCTCCCACCACACCAAGCGCGGCACCCCGACGATGGGCGGCGCGGTGATCCTGGCGGCCACGCTCATCGGCTACTTCGGCGCGCACCTGAGCCTGTGGATCATCTCCAAGACCGGGCTGATGAACTTCGGCGGCAGCTCGATGAGCATCAGCGGGCTGCTCGTGCTCTTCCTGATGGCCGGGCTCGGCCTGGTCGGCTTCGCCGACGACTGGACCAAGATCTCCAAGCAGCGCAGCCTGGGCCTGCGCTCCCACGAGAAGCTCATCGGCCAGACCGCGGTCGCCGTCATCTTCGCCATCATGGCGCTGCAGTTCCCCGGCGACGCCTTCCGCACCCCGGCCAGCACCGCGATCAGCTTCGTGCGGGACCTGCCCATCGACTTCGCCGTCTTCGGCACCGTCGGGGGGCTCATCGCCTTCGTCATCTGGGCCAACCTGATGATCGCCGGCGCCTCCAACGGCGTGAACCTCACCGACGGGCTGGACGGTCTGGCCACCGGCGCCTCGGTGATGGTCTTCGGCGGCTATGTCCTCATCGGCATCTGGCAGTTCAACCAGAACTGCCAGGTCACCCCCGGCCCCAACTGCTACGACGTGCGCGACGCCCACGACCTGGCCGTCGTCGCCGCCTGCATCGCCGGCGCCTGCTTCGGCTTCCTGTGGTGGAACGCCTCGCCGGCCAAGATCTTCATGGGCGACACCGGCTCGCTCGCCCTCGGCGGCGCGCTGGCCGGCCTGGCCATCACCACCCACACCCAGCTGCTCATGGTCATCCTGGGCGGCCTGTTCGTCATCATCACGATGTCGGTGATCATCCAGGTCGCCTCGTTCAAGATGACCGGCAAACGGGTCTTCCGGATGGCGCCGCTGCAGCACCACTTCGAGCTGCTCGGCTGGAACGAGGTCACCATCGTCATCCGGTTCTGGATCATCCAGGGCCTGTGCGTGGCCGCCGGCCTGGGCATCTTCTACGCCGAGTGGGTGGTCCGGCTGTGACCGCCCCCGACGCCGGCCGGCTCACCGGCCTGACCCACCGCGACGCCGACTGGGCCGGGCTGCGGGTGGTCGTCACCGGCCTGGGCATCAGCGGCTTCGCGGCGGCCGACGCCCTCCTCGAGCGGGGCGCGCAGGTCATCGTGGTCGACGCCGGCAACGGCAGCACCGAGCAGTCCGAGCGCGCCCGGATCCTGGGCATCCTGGACGCCGACGTGCGCCTCGGCCCCGAGCACGTCACCGACCTGCCAGCGTATGCCGAGGGCCAGGTAGACCTGGTCGTCACCTCTCCCGGCTGGCGCCCCGACCAGCCGGTGCTGGCCGCGGCGGCGCGTCACGGCATACCGATCTGGGGGGAGGTCGAGCTGGCCTGGCGGATGCGCCCGGCCACCGGCGCGGCCCCCTGGCTGACGGTCACCGGCACCAACGGCAAGACGACCACGGTGCAGATGCTCGAGGCGATCCTGCGCGCCGACGGGCTGCGGGCGCTGGCCGTCGGCAACGTCGGCACCCCGATCATCGAGGCGCTGCTGGACCCCGAGCCGTATGACGTGCTGGCCGTGGAGCTGTCCAGCTTCCAGCTGCACTGGTCGGAGTCGATCTCGGCGATGGCCTCGTGCGTGCTCAACGTCGCGCCCGACCACCTGGACTGGCACGGCGGCGAGGGGCCCTACGCGGCGGCGAAGGCCAAGATCTACGAGAACACCCAGGTGGCCTGCGTCTACAACGTCGACGACCCGGCGACCGAGGCGATGGTCGAGGAGGCTGACGTCGTCGAGGGGTGCCGGGCGATCGGCTTCACCCTGGGCACGCCCAACCTGTCGATGCTGGGGGTGGTCGACGACGTGCTCGCCGACCGGGCCTTCGTCGCCGAGCGGAAGACCTCCGCGGCCGAGCTGGCCACGCTGCGCGACCTGCCCGGCGGTGCGGACGGCGCGCCGGCGCCGCACCTGGTCGCCGACGCGCTGGCGGCGGCCGCCCTGGCCCGCGCCTACGGGGTCTCCACGGCCGCGGTCCAGCGGGGGCTGCGCGACTTCCGCCCCGGCGACCACCGCGGCACCGAGCTCGAGGAGATCGGCGGCGTCCGCTTCGTCAACGACTCCAAGGCCACCAACCCGCACGCGGCCGCGGGGCCGCTGCAGGCCCACGCGTCGATCGTGTGGGTCGCCGGCGGCCAGCTCAAGGGTGCCGACATCGACCCGCTCGTCGCCGCCTCGGCGAGCCGGCTGCGGGGGGTCGTGCTGATGGGACAGGACCGGGCGGAGTTCGCGGCCGCCCTGGGGCGACACGCGCCCGACGTCCCCGTCCTCGAGGTGCCCAGCGGGGACACTACGGATGTGACTGCTGTGATGGATGAGGCGATTGAGGCGGCGCTGAGCCTGGCCCGCCCGGGGGACGTCGTGCTGCTGGCTCCGGCCGCGGCCTCGCTCGACATGTTCGATAGCTACGCGGTGCGCGGCGAGCTGTTCACCGCCTCCGTGCGGCGGAGGGCTGGCGGGGCCGAGTCATGACCACCTGGCCCATCCGCCGTGAGGAGCAGGGCCGGGAGTCCGTCGCCGAGGGGATCTGGGAGCGGCTGCGCTCACCCGTCGCGCCCTACTACCTGCTGCTGGGGGCAACCAGCCTGCTGGTCGCGATCGGCCTGGTCATGGTGCTCTCGGCGAGCAGCGTCAGCTCCTTCCAGCGGGACGGCAGCTCCTACACCGTCTTCCTGACGCAGCTGATGTACGCCGGCGCCGGCATCGTCCTGGCCTTCGTCTGCAGCCGCATCCCGGTGCGCGCCTGGAAGTGGCTGGCGCCCTGGGGCATGCTCGCCGCGATCGGCCTGCAGGCGCTGGTGTTCAGCCCGCTGGGCGTGGACTTCCAGGGCAACCGCAACTGGATCAGCCTGGCCGGCTTCTCGGTGCAGCCCTCGGAGTTCGGCAAACTCGCGCTCGTCGTCTTCGGGGCCGCCGTGCTGGCCCGGAAACGGCGGGTGCTCGGCAAGATCAGCCACGTCCTCATCCCGTTCGTCATCCCCGGCGCCGGCGTGCTCATCGGGCTCGTCCTGGCCGGCCACGACCTCGGCACCGTGCTCATCCTGGTCGCCATCACCGGCGGCATGATGTTCGGCGCCGGCGTGCAGGCCCGCTGGTTCATCGGTGTCGCCGCGCTGGCCGCCGGTGGAGCTGCCTACATGGCCGCGGGCAGCGCCAACCGGATGGAGCGCATCCAGGTCTGGATCGGCGACATCTGCACCACGCCCGACGTGAAGGGCTGCTTCCAGAAGGTGCACGCGGAGTACGCCCTGGCCGACGGCGGCTGGTGGGGCCTGGGCCTGGGCGGCAGCCGCGAGAAGTGGGGCCTGCTGCCTGAGCCGCACAACGACTTCATCCTGGCCATCATCGGCGAGGAGCTGGGCCTGCCCGGCACGCTGACCGTGATGGCGCTGTTCGTCATCATCGCCTATGCCTGCTACCGCATCGTGGTGACCAGCCCCGACTTCTTCGTGCGCATCGCCGCCTGCGGCATCATGGTCTGGCTCGTCGTCCAGGCGATGCTCAACATCGGCTCGGTCATCGGGATGCTGCCGATCATCGGGGTGCCGCTACCGCTGGTCTCCTCGGGCGGGTCCGCCCTGGTGGCGGCCCTCATGGGCATCGGCGTGGCGCTCTCCCTGGCCCGGTCGCTGCCCGGCGCCCGCGAGTCGCTGGCCGGTCGGCCCTCCGTGCTGCGGCGTACCCTGGCGGTGGTGCCGGCACCCCGGCTCCGGCGACGCTGATCGGAGCTCCCCCTGTGAACAACCCTGCGAACGACGCTGCGACCGACTCGCTCTCCGTCGTGCTGGCCGGCGGCGGGTCCGCCGGCCACGTCAACCCGCTGCTGGCGACCGCCGACGCGCTGCGCGACCTGGTGCCCGGCTGCGAGGTCGTGGTGCTCGGCACCGAGGACGGGCTGGAGGCGCGGCTGGTGCCCGAGCGCGGCTACCCCCTGGAGTTCCTGCCCAAGGTGCCCTTCCCGCGCCGTCCCAACGCGGCGGCGCTGCGCTTCCCGGCCGGGATGCGGCGGGCCATCTCCCGCGCCGCCGAGGTGATCCACGCCGCGGGCGCGGACGTCGTCGTGGGCTTCGGCGGCTACGTCGCCACCCCCGCCTACCTCGCCGCCCGGCGCACCGGCACCCCGATCGTCATTCACGAGCAGAACGCCCGCCCCGGCCTGGCCAACCGGCTCGGCGCACGGTTCACCGACCACGTGACCACCACCTTCGAGACCACGCCGCTGCGCGGGGCCCGCGTCGTCGGGCTGCCGATGCGCCGGGAGATCACCGACCTGGACCGCGGGGCGCTGCGCACGGAGGGGCTGGCCCACTTCGGGCTGCGCGACGACCGCACCACGCTCCTGGTCTTCGGCGGCTCCCTCGGCGCGCAGCGCCTCAACGACTCCTTCCCGGCCGCCGCGCCGCAGCTGCGCGCGGCCGGGGTGCAGGTCCTGCACCTCACCGGCGCCGGCAAGGCCGTCGACGTCCCCGCGGACGACGACTGCCCCTACGTCACGCGGGAGTACAGCGACCGCATGGACCTCGCCTACAGCGTCGCCGACCTGGCCGTATGCCGTGCGGGCGCCGGCACCGTCTGCGAGCTGACCGCGGTCGGCCTGCCCGCGATCTACGTCCCGCTGCCGATCGGCAACGGGGAGCAGCGGCTCAACGCCGCCGACGTCGTCGGGGCCGGGGGAGGGCTGCTCGTGGCCGACGCCGACGTGACGCCGGACTGGGTCCGCGAGACGGTCGTGCCGCTGGTGACCGACCGCGAGCGCCTGGACCTGATGGCCGCCGAAGCCGCGGTGATGGGCGTGCGGGACGCGGCCGAGGTGCTGGCGCGGCTGGTGCTCAGTGCCGCCGGGCACGGTGCCGCCCGAGACGATGACCCCCGAGACGATGGCCCCCGAGACGATGACCCCCGGGAGAATGCCCCTCGAGACGATGCGATCGGGAGAGATCCCGCATGACGGCCGGCGTCAACGACCGGTTCGACTTCACCGCCCCGGTGCCGCCGGTGGCCGACCTCGGACCGGTCCACTTCATCGCGATCGGGGGCTCCGGCATGTCCGGGGTCGCCCGGATGTTTCTCGCCGCGGGCGTCCCGGTGTCGGGCTCCGACGCGCGGGACAGCGACACCCTGCGGGCGCTCGAGGCCGAGGGCGCCACCGTCTTCGTGCGCCAGCGCCCGGAGAACCTCGCCGACGACGTGCAGACGGTCGTGATCTCCTCGGCGATCCGGGAGACCAACCCCGAGCTGACCGCCGCGCGGGCGCGCGGCCTGCGCGTGCTGCACCGGGCGCAGGGCATCGCCGCGCTGCTGCACGGCCGCTCCGCGGTCGCCGTCGCCGGCGCCAACGGCAAGACGACGACCAGCGGCATGCTGACCGCCGCCCTGCAGCACTCGGGTGCCGACCCGGCATACGTCCTGGGGTCCCCCCTCACCACCCCGGACGGGACCGGGACCAACGCGGCCCCGGGCAGCGGACCCTTCGTGGTCGAGGCCGACGAGAGCGACGG
>JAAYYA010000107.1 GCA_012515595.1 Actinomycetales bacterium | reverse complement strand
GGGCACATCAACTCCGATGGCGGTGTCGGCGGTCCGCGGCACGTGCCACGCACACCGGGGCGGGGGTACCCGGGGCGATGCGGACGCACAGCACTGTAGCGCGGGCCTCGGAGGGAGACCAATGTGGTCCTGATCACTGTGGACGGTTGCGCTAATCTGCACCCATGTCCTCCACGCCGAGCGGTCATCCCCTGCGAGTCGTCGTCGCCAAGCCGGGGCTGGACGGTCACGACCGGGGGGCCAAGGTCGTGGCTCGCGCGCTGCGCGACGCCGGTGTCGAGGTGATCTACACCGGGTTGCACCAGACGCCCGAGCAGATCGTGGAGGCGGCCATCCAGGAGGACGCCGACGCCGTCGGGCTGTCCGTGCTGTCCGGTGCGCACATGACCCTGTTCAAGCGGGTGATCGAACTGCTCGGCGAGCGTGACGCCGCCGACATCGTCGTCTTCGGCGGCGGCATCATCCCGGACCCCGACATCCCGGTGCTGCAGGAGATGGGCGTCTCCCGGATCTTCACCCCCGGCGCCACCACCAGCGAGATCACGCAGTGGGTGCAGGACAACCTCGGACACGACTGATCTAACCTTGCTGGCGGACCTCACCAGAGGCACGAACCCCGCAACAACACAGATGGGAAGCTGACTCGTGGATCTATTCGAGTACCAAGCACGGGACATGTTCGAGGCACACGGCGTGCCCGTGCTGTCCGCCGAGGTGATCACCGACGCCGGTGACGCGGCGGCGGCAGCGGAGCGCATCGGCGCCAACAGCGGTGGTGTCGTCGTCGTCAAGGCGCAGGTCAAGACCGGTGGCCGGGGCAAGGCCGGTGGCGTCAAGCTGGCGAAGTCCCCGGAGGAGGCGACGGCCGCGGCCGAGCAGATCCTCGGCATGGACATCAAGGGGCACACCGTCAACGCGGTCATGGTCGCCCAGGGCGCCAGCATCGCCGAGGAGTACTACTTCTCCCTGCTGCTCGACCGGGCCAACCGCACCCTGCTGGCCATGTGCAGCAAGGAGGGCGGGATGGAGATCGAGCAGCTGGCGGTGGAGCGTCCCGAGGCGCTGGCCAAGGTGCCGGTCAATCCGCTCACCGGGATCGACGCCGCGAAGGCCGCCGAGATCGTCGAGGCGGCCGGCTTCACCCAGGACCAGGACGCGATCGCCGAGGTGCTGGTCACGCTGTGGGACGTCTACCGCGAGGAGGACGCCACCCTGGTCGAGGTCAACCCCCTCGTCAAGACCACCGACGGGCAGATCATCGCCCTCGACGGCAAGGTCTCGCTCGACGAGAACGCCGAGTTCCGCCACCCGGCCCACGCGGACCTGGAGGACAAGGCCTCGACGGACCCGCTGGAGGCCAAGGCCAAGGAGCTCAACCTCAACTACGTCAAGCTCGACGGCCAGGTCGGGATCATCGGCAACGGCGCGGGGCTGGTGATGAGCACCCTCGACGTCGTCGCCTACGCCGGCGAGAAGCACGGCGGCGTGAAGCCCGCCAACTTCCTCGACATCGGGGGCGGGGCCAACGCGAAGGTCATGGCCAACGGCCTCGACGTCATCCTCAACGACGAGCAGGTCAAGGCCGTGTTCGTGAACGTCTTCGGTGGCATCACCGCCTGCGACGAGGTCGCCAACGGCATCAAGGGTGCGCTGGAGATCCTCGGCGACAGCGCCACCAAGCCCCTCGTGGTCCGCCTCGACGGCAACAACGTCGAGAAGGGTCGCGCCATCCTGGACGAGCTGAACCACCCGCTCGTGACCCAGGTCGACACCATGGACGGCGCGGCCGACAAGGCCGCTGAGCTGGCGAACGCCTGAGACCGGGAGACAACGAACCAATGACGATCTACCTCAACAAGGACTCCAAGATCATCGTCCAGGGCATCACCGGTGGCATGGGCTCCAAGCACACCGAGCTCATGCTGCTGGCCGGCTCGAACATCGTGGGCGGTGTCAACGCCCGCAAGGCGGGCACGACCGTGACGCTGAACGACCAGGACCTGCACGTCTACGGCACCGTCAAGGAGGCCATGGAGGCCACCGGCGCCAACGTGTCGGTGCTGTTCGTCCCGCCGGCTTTCACCAAGGACGCCTGCATCGAGGCCATCGACGCCGAGATGCCGCTGATCGTGGTCATCACCGAAGGGGTGCCGGTCAAGGACACCGCGGAGGTCTTCGCCTACCTCGAGGGCAAGCAGACGCAGATGATCGGCCCGAACTGCCCCGGCGTCATCTCGCCCGGCGAGTCCCTGGCCGGCATCACGCCGCACACCATCGCGGGCAAGGGCCCGATCGGGCTGGTCTCCAAGTCGGGCACGCTGACCTACCAGATGATGTACGAGCTGCGGGACTTCGGCTTCACGACCGCCATCGGCATCGGCGGCGACCCGATCATCGGCACCACCCACATCGACGCCCTCGAGGCCTTCGAGAACGACCCCGAGACCAAGGCGATCGTGATGATCGGCGAGATCGGCGGCGACGCCGAGGAGCGGGCCGCCGAGTACATCCAGGCGCATGTGACCAAGCCGGTCGTCGGCTACGTCGCGGGCTTCACCGCGCCGGAGGGTAAGACGATGGGCCACGCCGGCGCCATCGTCTCCGGTTCCTCCGGCACGGCGGCTGCCAAGAAGGAGGCCCTCGAGGCGGCGGGCGTCAAGGTCGGCAAGACGCCGTCGGAGACGGCCGAGCTGATGCGGCAGATCCTGCAGGGCGCCGAAGGCTGACCGACGGCGCAGTCCCCGCGGTCCGACCGCGGGACCCAGGCCCCCGGGCCCTCGACCACGACCCTGGTGTCGGTCGGGGGCCCGGCTGTTTGTCCCACGCCGGTGAGCCTCCGCGCCAGGACGCCCCGCCCGGGCGACGATGTGGGCGTCATGACACTCCTGGAGCGCACCACCACCCGCCCCGCCGACACCGCGGCCCTCGGTGACCGCCTGCGCGCGGTCGTGCTCGCCGCCCTGGCCGGTCTGCTGGCCGCCGCCATCTCCTGGGTCGTGATCACCGTCCCCGTCGTGGTGGCCTGGCTGGCGGACGAGCGGAGCACCACCTCGCTCTGGCAGACGGCCGGCATCGGTGTCGACCTGTGGGCCATGGCCCACCGCGCCACGATCGAGGTGGGCGACACCTCGGTCGTGCTGGCGCCCCTGCTGCTCACCCTGGTGCCGCTCCTGTCCTGCTGGTATGCCGTGGGCCAGGTCGTCGTGGACCGCCCCGAGGTGCGGGGCCAGGTCCACGAGGTGGAGGGCTGGCGGTCGGCGTGGGCCGCACTGGGGGCCAGCGAGCTGCTCGCCTTCCTGCTGGGGTATCTGGCGTCGGGTTTGCTGCTCTGCTCCCTGGCGGGGCTCGGCCAGGCGCCAGTCGACGTGTCCAGCGCGGCACCAGGGCTGGTCCTGGTCCCGCTGGTCGCGATCGGCCTGAGCTTGTGGCGCGAGCACCGGCGGCAGCGGCACCCCACCTTCGACCGGGGCCTGAGCTGGCTCGAACGGCACACCCCGGTCCTGTTCCGCCGCGGCCTGCGGCCGGCCTTCCAGTCGCTGGGGATCCTGCTGACGGGGGCGCTGCTGGCGGTCGTTGCACTGCTGGTGGTCCGGTTCGACCGGGTGCTCACGCTCTACGAGGCCCTGGACGCCGGCGCCGTCGGCGCCACGGTGCTCACGCTCGGACAGGCGCTGGCCCTGCCCAACCTGCTGGTCTGGACCCTGGGCTGGACGACGGGCGCCCCGGTGTCCGTCGGCACCGTGCACGTCGGCTGGGTCGAGTCCACCGCCGGCGACCTGCCGCTGCTGCCGGTGCTGGCGGCCCTGCCCGAGCCCGGCGCCCTGCCGCCCGGCCTGTGGCTGGCCGCGCTGCTGCCGGTGCTGGCCGGCGCCTGGCTGGGCTTCCAGAGCTCCCGGGCGGCGCCCCGGCTGGCGTCCTGGTGGGCCAAGGCGCAGATCGCTCTCTCCGCGTGCGCCTGCGTCACCGTTATCGTGCTGCTGCTGAGCTGGCTCGCCCTCGGCGGCATGACCCCGGGTCTGCTGTCCACCGTCGGGACCGAGCCGCTGCGCGTCGCGGGACTGCTGGGCGCCGAGCTGCTGGCCGGCGCGCTGGTCACCCTGACCGTTCTGCACCTCTTCCGCCGCCGCCTCTGACGGCGACCGAGCGCGCCGTGTTGCGCTCCAGACAGTGACCGGGCGCGTGCTGTTGCGTGCGACCACGGCCACGTGAGCAGTCGGCGGGACCACACGGCATACGGCGTCGTGGGGTGCGGCAGCGGCATGCGCTCGGTGGGGTTGGAGAAGCGCCACGCCATGCGCTCGGTGGCCCTGTGGAGCGCCACGCCATGCGCTCGGTCGGGAGAGGGTGGGGCGCGAGTGGCGTTCGATAATCGCACGGGTCTTTTCAATAGTCGTACTCGCAAGTAGGCTTCCGCCGACCCTGACGCACAAATCACAGAGGAGTGAATGTGTCCGACTACACCAGCACCGCGCTGGCCGACGACGCCCAGGCGCCGACCACCCTCCCGCCCCAGCAGCTCTGGATCGGCGGCCGGTGGCGGGACGCCCGGGGCGGAGCGACCTACGTGACGGAGAACCCGGTGACCCAGGAGGCGATCTGTGAGATCGCCGACGCGACCGCCGAGGACGTCGACGACGCGGTGCGTGCCGCCCAGCACGCCTTCGACCACAGCGGGTGGAAGGAGCTCGGTGGCGCCGAGCGGGGCCGGATCCTGTTCCGGGCGGCGGACCTCATCGAGGCGGAGACCAACTACCTCTCGGCGGTGGAGACCCTCGAGGTCGGCAAGCTCTACAAGGACGGTGTCTTCGGTGACATCCCGGCGATCCTGGCCACCCTGCGCTACTACGCCGGGTATGCCGACAAGCTGCACGGGTCCACGGTCCAGCTGCCCGACTACGCCGGTCGGCACCGCCTGAACTACACCCTGCGCGAGCCCCTTGGCGTGGTCGGCGCGATCATCCCGTGGAACAACCCGATCGTCATGGCCGGGTGGAAGGCCGGTCCCGCGCTGGCTGCCGGCAACACGATCGTCATCAAGCCGCCGGAGGACGCCGCGCTCTCCGTGCTGCGGCTGGCCGAGATCCTGGCCGAGGCCGGTGTCCCGGACGGCGTCTTCAACGTCGTCCCGGGCCGCGGCGAGACCGCTGGCGCGGCCCTGGCCCAGCACCCGGGGCTGGCCAAGCTGACCTTCACCGGAAGCCCCGAGGTCGGCGCGCTCATGCCGACCCACGCGGGCGGTCAGTTCCGCAAGGTGACGCTGGAGCTGGGCGGGAAGAACCCGCAGATCGTCTACCCCGACGCCAACCTGGACGGGGCCATGCCGTTCATCGCGGTCGCGAACTTCCTGCACCAGGGGCAGGTGTGCGCCGCCGGCACCCGCGTCTACGTCCACGCCAGCCTCGTCGACGAGGTCACCCAGCGGCTGGTCGCGCACGCCGAGGCGATCACCCTGGGCGACCCCTTCGACGCGAACGTCGGCATGGGGCCGGTCATCAACGGCTCCCAGCACCAGCGGATCGGCACCTACCTCGACCTGGGGGTCGAGCAGGGTGCCAGCCTGGTCACCGGCGGCAAGCTCGTCGACCGTCCCGGCTACTTCGTCGAGCCCACGGTCTTCATCGGCAGCCAGGACCAGCGGATCGCCCGGGAGGAGATCTTCGGACCGGTCGCCACGGTCATCCCGTTCTCCGACTCCGACGACGTGATCGGTCTGGCGAACGACAGCCACTACGGCCTGAACGCCATCATCTACACCGAGGACCTGCACCGGGCGCAGGTGGCCGCCCGCGACCTCCGGGTCGGCAACGTGTGGATCAACGCCTTCGGGATGCCGGACATGACCACCCCGTGGGGTGGGCGCGGCGGCAGCGGTGTCGGGCGTGAGCTCGGCCCCGCCGGCATCGAGGCCTACACCGAGGAGAAGACCGTCCAGATGATGTTCTGAGACGACGGGCGCCGGCGCCCCCTGTCCGATCGGTCGGGCAGGGGGCGCCCCCGTGCGTCCGGTGGGGTCTGGGGGCGCAACACCGTGCGTCCGGTGGGGTCTGGGGGCGCCACGCGATGCGCCCGGTCGGGAGGGGGGCGGTTATTGTGCAGTGGTGCCCTTCACCCCCGCGGATCGTGCTCGGATCGTCGTGCTCGTCTCCGGCACCGGCAGCAACCTGCAGGCGCTGATCGACGCCGCGGCGGACCCCGGCTACGGGGTCGAGGTGGTGGCCGTGGGGGCGGACCGCGACGGCATCCAGGGCCTGGAGCGCGCCGAACGGCACGGGATCCCGACCTTCGTCTGCCGGGTGGGCGACCACCCGGACCGGAGCGGGTGGGACGCGGCCCTCGCGGCCCAGCTCACGGCATACGACCCTGATCTCGTCGTCTCCGCGGGGTTCATGAAGATCCTCGGGGAGGCAGTTCTGACCGCACATACGGTCGTCAACACCCACCCCGCACTGCTGCCCGCCTTCCCGGGCGCGCACGCGGTCGCCGACGCGCTGGCCTACGGTGTGCGGGTGACCGGGTGCACGGCGCACCTCGTCGACAGCGGCGTCGACACCGGCCCGATCCTCGCCCAGACCGCCGTCCCCGTCGAGGACGGCGACACCGAGGAGTCCCTCCACGAACGCATCAAGTCCGTCGAGCGCCCCCTGCTCGTGGACGTGGTCGGCCGACTGGCCCGGCACGGCCACACCCTCACCGACAGGAAGGTCACCATTCCGTGAACGCCACCACGCCCGACGCACAGAGCAGCAGCGCCGCTCCGAGCACCGAGGCGCCCAGCGCCGACGAGGGCCGCCGCCCGATCCGCCGCGCGCTCATCTCGGTCTACGACAAGACCGGGCTCGAGGAGTTGGCCACCGGGCTGCACGAGGCCGGCACCCAGCTCGTCTCGACCGGGTCCACCGCGGCGCGCATCGAGGCCACGGGGGTCCCGGTGACCCGCGTGGAGGAGCTCACCGGTTTCCCGGAGTGCCTGGACGGGCGGGTCAAGACGCTGCACCCGCGGGTCCACGCCGGACTGCTGGCCGACACCCGCAACCCCGACCACGTGGCGCAGCTGGCGGACCTGGACATCGAGCCGTTCGACCTGGTCGTCGTCAACCTCTACCCGTTCACCGAGACGGTCGGCTCAGGGGCCTCGGAGGAGGAGTGCGTTGAGCAGATCGACATCGGCGGGCCCTCCATGGTGCGCGCCGCTGCCAAGAACCACGCGTCCGTGGCAGTGGTGGTCGACCCCACGGCATACTCCGAGGTCGTGGCCGCGGCGGGAGCCGGCGGGTTCTCGCTGGCCCAGCGCAAGGCCCTGGCCGCCCAGGCCTTCATCCACACCGCGACGTATGACGTGCACGTCGCCTCCTGGATGGGCAACGTGCTCACCGACACCTCTGACGGCACCGGCTTCCCCGCCTGGATGGGGGCGACCTGGGAGCGGGCGGACGTGCTGCGCTACGGGGAGAACCCGCACCAGCGGGCTGCTCTCTACCGCAACGGTTTCCAGCCGGTGCCCTCGCTGGCGCAGGCAGAGGTGCTGCACGGCAAGGCCATGTCGTTCAACAACTACGTCGACGCCGACGCGGCGCGCCGGGCGGCCCACGACCACGGCGACGTGCCGACGGTGGCGATCATCAAGCACGCCAACCCCTGCGGCATCGCCATCGGCGCGGACATCGCCGAGGCGCACCGCAAGGCGCACGCGTGCGACCCGGTGTCGGCCTACGGCGGCATCGTGGCCACCAACCGGGCGGTGACCGCCGAGCTGGCGGCGCAGGTGGCCGAGATCTTCACCGAGGTGATCATCGCGCCGGACTTCGCACCGGAGGCCCTGGAGCTGCTGCAGGCCAAGAAGAACCTGCGGGTGGTGCGTGCGGCGGCCGTCCAGCGCGGCGGCGGCGACCTGCGCAACATCGGCGGCGGTGCCCTGCTGCAGTCCCTGGACGTGATCGACGCCGAGGGCGACGACCCCGCCGCCTGGCAGCTGGCCGCCGGACCCGCGGCGGACGAGGCCACGCTGGCCGACCTGGCCTTCGCGTGGCGCTCGGTGCGCGCGGTGAAGTCCAACGCCATCCTGCTGGCCCGCGACGGTGCCAGCGTCGGGATCGGGATGGGCCAGGTCAACCGCGTCGACTCCTGCCGCCTGGCGGTCGAGCGGGCGGGGGAGGACCGGGCGACCGGGTCGGTCGCGGCCTCCGACGCCTTCTTCCCGTTCGCCGACGGCCTGCAGATCCTGCTGGACGCCGGCGTTCGCGCCGTCGTCTCGCCCGGCGGCTCGATCCGCGACGAGGAGGTCGTGGCGGCGGCCGAGGCGGCGGGGGTGACCCTCTACTTCACGGGCACGCGCCACTTTGCCCACTGAGACCCGACCGCGGTCCAGGGCCTTCGAGCTGGCCCTGGCCGCGGCGCTGGCCTGCGGGGTGATCCTCGCGGTCCAGTCCCGGGTCAACGGTGAGCTGGGGCTGCACGTCGGTGCGATGCCCGCGGCGTGGATCAGCTTCGGCAGCGGCCTGCTGCTCCTGGCCCTGCTCTGGGCGTCCGCCCGGTTCCGGGCGGCCTTCGGCCGGGTGCGCCGGGCGGTCCGGGAGCGCCGGCTGCTGCCCTGGCAGCTGTGCGGCGGCGTGGCTGGTGGTCTGCTGGTCGCCACCCAGACGTATGCCGTGCCCCTGGTCGGCGTCGCCACCTTCCTGATCGCGATCGTCGGGGGGCAGATGGTCAGCGCCCTGGTCGTCGACCGGCTCGGGCTGGGCCCCGCCCCGCCCGAGCGCATCACCGCGGCCCGGGTGGCCGCCAGCCTGCTGGCGGTCGTGGGCGTGCTGACCGCGGTGGGACCCGAGCTCACC
This sequence comes from Actinomycetales bacterium, assembly GCA_012515595.1. Taxonomy (GTDB): domain Bacteria; phylum Actinomycetota; class Actinomycetes; order Actinomycetales; family Dermatophilaceae; genus Ornithinicoccus. Next base: position 18,324 of record JAAYYA010000107.1, on the reverse strand, counting down.
TCCGGCCTGGCCTGGCTGCCGATCCTGCTGGCCTTCCTGGTCGGCATGAGCACCGCCGTCCAGCAGGCCACCAACGCGCTGATCACCGCGACCGGCGGCGACTCGGCGGTCACCGCCTTCATCAACTTCGCGATGGGCATGGCCGTGCTGGTGCTCATCGGCGCGTGGACCGTCCTGCCCGGCGGCGTCCCCGACCTCTCGACGGCCCCGTGGTGGGCCTGGGTCGGTGGCCCGATGGGCGGAGTCTTCATCATCCTGGCGGCCTGGGCGGTCGTGCACAGCGGGGTCCTGCTCTTCGGCCTGGTCACCGTCACCAGCCAGCTGGGCACCGGGGTGGTGCTCGACCTGATCGAGCCGAGCACCCGGGACCAGGTCGGTGCGCAGATGCTGCTGGGCGTCGCCCTCACCGTGGTCGCTGCCCTGGGAGCCGCGATGGCGCGCGCCCGAGCCAGGAGGGGCGGTCGCCTGGCGGGATAGCGCTAGCGGCGCGGCAGCCTGACCCGGAACGCGGCGCCGTCGGTGCCCCCGTCCACGGTGACGGTGCCGCCGTGGGCCTCGACGACGGCCCTGACGATCGACAGACCCAGCCCGGTGGACCCGGTGGCGCGCTGCCGGGAGGCGTCGCCGCGGGTGAACCGCTCGAACATCTCCTGTTGCCGTGCGGCGGGGATGCCCGGGCCGTCGTCCACGACGGAGAGCAGGACGCCCTCGGAGTCCTCCGCGAGGCTCGTGGTGACGCGGGTTCCCGGGGGTGTGTGGGTCCGGGCGTTGCCGAGCAGGTTGCTCAGCACCTGCTTGAGGCGGGCGGCGTCCCCGGTGACGGTGACGGGGTGCTCCGGCAGGTCGAGCTGCCAGTGGTGGTGGACGTTGGCGTCGCGGGCCGGGTCAGCGTCGGTGCCGGTGGCATGGGCGTCGGCGGCGTGGGCGTCGGCGACCGACTCGACCACCAGGGCCGACAGGTCGACCTCCTCGTGCTCCAGTGACCGTCCCGCGTCCAGTCGTGCGAGCAGCAGCAGGTCCTCCACCAGGCTGGTCATCCGGGTGGCCTCGGACTCGATCCGCTCCAGGGCGTGACCCACCTGGGGCGGGACCGGCTCGTCCTGGCGCCGGGAGAGCTCGGCATAGCCGCGGATGCTGGCCAGCGGGGTGCGCAGCTCGTGGGAGGCGTCGGCGACGAAGGTGCGCAGCCGGGTCTCCGAGCGCTGCCGGGTGGTCAGCGCACCGCCGACGTTGTCCAGGAGTGAGTTCAGGGCGTGGCCGACCTGGCCCACCTCGGTGCGCCCGTCGGAGAACTCGGGCGGGACACGGTCGGGCAGGTGCACCTCGCCGCGGGACAGGTCCATCGCCGAGACGTCCCGGGCCGTGGCCGCCACCGAGTGGAGGGGGCGCAGCGACCGCGAGATGAGCCACACCCCGCCCAGCGCCGTGAGCGCCGTTCCGGCCAGGGAGACGATCACCACGGTGCGGACCAGGTTGCTCACGGCGCGGTCGACGGCGGCCATCGGCTCTCCGGTCACCACCGTCGTGTCGGCGACGCCGGCGGCCACCACCCGGAAGGTGCCGACGCCCTCCAGGTCCAGCGTCGTCGGGGTCGGGCGCCCGGCCTCGAGCACGGCGGCCACCTGGGCTTCGTCGAGCTCGGAGTAGGCGCCTCCCGTGACGACGTGACCGGTGGTGGTCGTGGGGGAGGAGCAGACCTGCAGCATCCCCTCTCCGACGCCGGGCCGGGGCGTGGAGCACGAGATCCCCAACGGCGGCGGGCCACCAGGACCGTCGGGACCACCGCCCGGTCCGAGGTCCGGACCCGCGATGAAGCGCGTCTGCTCGACGAGCTGGGCGTCGATCTGCTGCACCAGCTGCTGCCGGGTGACCAGCACCGTCGTGACGGCGGTCGCGGCCGTCACTGCCAGGAAGAGGGCAACCAGGACCAGAACCAGGGTCGTGGACAGGCGACGGGGGCGGGTCATCGTCGGGGCGTCATCGTCGGGGCGTCATCGTCGGGACGCTTCATCTGCGCGGTCGGGTCATCCCGGTGGTGCCGGCTTCAGGACGTAGCCGGCCCCGCGCAGCGTGTGGATCATCGGCTCCCGCCCGGCGTCGATCTTCTTGCGCAGGTAGGAGATGTAGAGCTCGACGATGTTGGCCTGCCCGCCGAAGTCGTAGTCCCAGACCCGGTCCAGGATCTGCGCCTTGGACAGCACCCGCCGCGGGTTGCGCATGAGGAAGCGCAGCAGCTCGAACTCCGTGGCGGTCAGGGAGATCTCCTCGCCGCCGCGCACGACCTCGTGGGAGTCCTCGTCGAGGGTGAGGTCGCCGACGCTGAGCATGGAGTCCTGGCTCTGCTGGACCAGGGCGGTCCGACGCATCAGGGAGCGCAGCCGGGCCACCACCTCCTCCAGCGAGAAGGGCTTGGTGACGTAGTCGTCGCCGCCGGCCGTCAGCCCGGCCACGCGGTCCTCGACGGCGTCACGGGCCGTGAGGAAGAGCACCGGGATGGACTCGTCGATCTTGCGCAGCTTGCGGAGCACGGCCAGCCCGTCCAGGTCGGGCAGCATGATGTCGAGCGCCACGGCGTCCGGGGTGAACTCGCGGGCGGCACGGACCGCGGCCATCCCCGTGTGCGCCGTCCTGACCTGCCAGCCCTCGTAGCGCAGGGCCATCGACAGCAGCTCGGCGATCGACTCCTCGTCGTCCACGACGAGCACCCGCAACGGGGAACCGTCCTGCCTGGTCAGGGGGGAGCGCGTGGCTCCCGGAGCGTTCATCGTCATGCTCCTATCAGAGCTCATCCGGCTGAAGCGACCTTGTGCACCACCTGTGCGCCGGCTGTGCGGCCTCTCATATCCGGGACTGTGGGTCGTCACAGCCCAGACACAGATCCGACCGGCCAACTGGGACGCATCGTAGCTGTCCCGACCGGAGGAGCCCTCCCATGCCCAACCTGATCCTGCCCGGTGCCGACCTGGTCGCCATCCTCGTCCTCACGGCGGGGGTCTACCTGCCGCGGCACCGCCGCACGGAGCTGGTCCCGGCCTTCGTCGGGGTCAATGTCGGCGTCCTCGCGGTCAGTATGGCGTTGGGTTCGGCCACCGCGTCGGTCGGGATGGGCCTGGGGCTGTTCGGGGTGCTGTCGATCATCCGGCTCCGCTCCGCGGAGCTGTCGCAGCGGGAGATCGCCTACTACTTCGCCAGCCTCGCCCTGGGGCTGCTCGGCGGCATCGGCGTCGGCGACCCGGCCCTCGGGATCGGGCTGATGGTGCTGATCGTGCTCGCCCTCGCGATCGCCGACCACCCGTGGATCGCCGGACGTGGTGTGCGGCGCGAGCTCGTCGTGCTCGACCGGGCCGTCGCCGACCAGGCGAGCTTGCGCGCCCAGCTCGAGGGCGTCCTCGGCGCCACCGTCGTGACCGCCGACGTGGTCCGCCTGGACCTGGTCAACGACAGCACCCACGTCGAGGTGACCTTCCGGCCCGGGAAGCCCGACGCGGCACCTGACGCGCGCGTGCTGGCCCTGCGGTCCGACGCGGGCGTGCGGTGAACCTCCTCCCGCCGCTGCCCACCATCGGGCTCGACGAGCTGGACGCGGAGGCGGCGCTACTCACCCGGGTCGACCGCAAGTACCTCCTGCCGGTGGCCGAGGCTGCCCAGGTGCTCGCCGGGCTCGAGGACGGTGCCCGGGTGCTCGAGGTGGCGGGCCGGACCTCCTCCCGCTACGCCTCCACCTACTTCGACACGCCGGAGCGGGACAGCTTCCGCTCGACGGCCACCGCCCGCCGGCGTCGCTGGAAGGTGCGCACGCGCAGCTACCTGGACACCGACGAGTGCTGGGTCGAGGTGAAGACGCGCGGACCACGGGGACTGACGGTCAAGGAGCGGGTCCCGCACCCCGTGGGGTCCGCGGACCACATCAACGGACCGGCGGTGACCTTCGTCGAGGACCGGCTGCGCGCCGCCCGTGCCTACCACCGCCCCTGGTTGGGCGCTCCGGCGCTGCGCACGTCATACAGGCGCAGCACGCTCGCCCTCGCGGACGGGCGTTCCCGCGCCACCGTCGACACCGACCTCACCTGGGAACTGCCCGACGGCACCTTCGCCGCCCCGCGGCTGGCCGTCATCGTCGAGACCAAGACCACCGGGGTGCCCTCCGCGTTCGACCGGATGCTCTGGCGGGCCGGCCACCGGCCGACCCGCATCAGCAAGTTCGGCACCGGGCTGGCCCTGCTCGACCCCAGCCTGCCGACCAACCGCTGGCACCGGCTGTTCTCCGACACCGGCGTCCTCGCCCGCTGACGACGCGACCTGCACCGCCGTCCCCGGCGGTTCCCCGGTGGCGGGGGATCGCACCCCTGATCCATAGACTGACCACCATGACCGCACAGATCCTCGACGGCCGCGCCGCGCTCGCCACCATCAAGGCCGACCTCACCGAGCGGGTCCGGGAGCTGGCTGCCCGGGGGGTCGTCCCGGGGCTGGGCACGGTGCTGGTGGGGGATGACCCGGCGAGCACCTGGTACGTCAACGCCAAGCACAAGGACTGCGCGGAGATCGGCATCCGCTCGATCCGTCGCGACCTGCCCGCGGGGTCGAGCCAGGCCGAGGTCGAGGCGGTCGTCGACGAGCTCAACGCGGACCCGGGGTGCACCGCCTTCCTGGTGCAGCAGCCGACCGGCCTGGACGAGTTCGCGATCCTGTCGCGGATCGACCCGGCCAAGGACGTCGACGGCCTCCACCCGGTCAACCTCGGCTCGCTGGTGCTCGGCGAGTCTGCCCCGCTGCCGTGCACGCCCTACGGCGTGGTCGAGCTGTTGCGGCGCCACGAGGTCGAGATCGCCGGTGCCGAGGTGGTCGTCGTCGGCCGGGGCCTGACGGTCGGTCGCCCGCTCGGACTGATCCTGACCCGCCGGTCGGAGAACGCGACGGTCACCCTGTGCCACACCGGGACCCGCGACCTGGCCGCGCACACCCGCCGTGCCGACATCGTGGTGTCCGCCGCTGGCGTGCCGGACCTCATCACGGCGGACATGATCCGTCCCGGGGCCGCCGTGCTGGACGTCGGTGTGGCCCGCCGAGACGGCAAGATCGCCGGCGACGTCGCGCCCGGCGTCGCCGAGGTCGCCGGGTGGATCTCGCCGAACCCCGGCGGCGTCGGGCCCATGACCCGGGCCATGCTCCTGACCAATGTCGTCCTGGCGGCCGAGCGCGCTGCGGCCGCGCAGCCGGTCGGGTGAGCCCGGGCACCGGTCCGACCCGTCCGCGGTCGCGGCGACCGGCGAACTGGGGGAGTCAGCCGCTGGGGTTGTGGTGGCTGCTGCCGGTCGGGCTCACCGTGGCCGTCGTCGTGCTGTTCACCGTGGGCGTGCAGCAGGCGGGTTACGTGATCGCCGGCACGCTCGCGCTGTGCGCGGTCCTGCGGCTGGTGCTGCCCCGCGAGACCGTGGGCGGCCTGCTGGTCCGCTCCAAGGCCTGGGACGCGCTGACCCTGCTCACGCTCGCCGCGGCCGTCACGGGGGCCAGCGCCACCCTCGTCATCCGCTGAGTCGCGGCCCGCGGCGGGGGATGGGCCGCGGGATCTGGTGGGGAGCTTGGGGGTCGTCAGAGGGTGCTGGGTTGACCCGCGAGCGCGGGGAGGGGCGGCGGAGTGCCGCCGAGATGGACCGGGATCCGCGCGACCAGGTCGGGGACGGGGCCCGACGCAACGGACCCGCCGAGGTGCCTGACGGCATACTCGGCGGGTCGTGGTGTGCGAGAGGTGACCCGGACCGGATCAGATGAGACCCAGGTCGGTGACCGCCTGGCGCTCCTCGTCCAGCTCGGCGACCGAGGCGTCGATCCGGCCGCGGGAGAACTCGTCGATCTCCAGGCCCTGGACGATCTCCCAGGTGCCGCCGGAGGTGGTCACCGGGAAGGAGGAGATCAGGCCCTCGGGCACCCCGTAGGAGCCGTCGGACCGGACCGCCATCGACAGCCAGTTGCCCTCGGTGCTGCCCCGCAGCCAGTCGCGGGTGTGGTCGATGGTCGCGGAGGCGGCGGAGGCGGCCGAGCTGGAGCCGCGGGCCTCGATGATCGCCGCGCCGCGCTTGGCGACGGTCGGGATGAAGGTGTCCTCCAGCCAGGCCTGGTCGTTGATCACCTCGGCGGCGGGACGGCCACCGATCTGGGCGTGGAACAGGTCGGGGTACTGGGTCGCCGAGTGGTTGCCCCAGATCGTCATGTTCGTGATGTCGGAGACCGCCACGCCGGCCTTGGCGGCCACCTGCGCCAGCGCGCGGTTGTGGTCGAGGCGGGTCAGCGCGGAGAAGCGCTCGGTGGGGATGTCCTTGGCGTTGCTCATCGCGATGAGCGCGTTGGTGTTGGCCGGGTTGCCGGTGACGGTGATGCGGATGTCGTCGGCCGCGTGGTCGTTGAGCGCCTTGCCCTGACCGGTGAAGATCGCGCCGTTGGCCTCGAGCAGGTCGCCGCGCTCCATGCCCTTGGTGCGGGGGCGGGCGCCGACCAGCAGCGCGACGTTCGCGCCGTCGAAGATGACGTTGGGGTCGTCGCCGGTCTGCACGCCGGCGAGCGTCGGGAAGGCGCAGTCGTCGAGCTCCATGACGACACCCTCGAGCGCCTTCAGGGCCGGGGTGATCTCCAGCAGCCGCAGCTCCACCGGGGTGTCCTTGCCGAGCAGGTCGCCGCTGGCGATGCGGAACAGCAGGCTGTAGCCGATCTGGCCGGCGGCGCCGGTCACTGCAACCTTGACGGGAGTGGTGTTCACGGTGCTCATCCTTGCGTCGGGGAGGGGTGCACCGGTGACGTTAGCACCGGCTGCGGAGGCCCTTGAAACGGCCGTGTCCGCCGGACTGCTGCCGTCGGATAACCTGAGGGGAGGCGGAGGCCGCGCGCTTCCGCATGCCACGACGGCCGCCCCGCTTGAAATGAACGGGCGGCCACCCCGAAGACAACAGGAGCCCCCAGGCATGGAGAAGATCAAGGTCGCCAACCCGATCGTCGAGCTCGACGGTGACGAGATGACCCGCATCATCTGGCAGTTCATCAAGGACCGGCTGATCCACCCCTACCTGGACGTCGAGCTGAAGTACTTCGACCTGGGCGTCGAGAAGCGCGACGAGACCAACGACCAGATCACCATCGACGCCGCCAACGCCATCAAGGAGCACGGCGTCGGCGTGAAGTGCGCCACCATCACCCCGGACGAGGCCCGCGTCGAGGAGTTCGGCCTCAAGGAGATGTGGAAGAGCCCGAACGGCACGATCCGCAACATCCTCGGTGGCGTGATCTTCCGCGAGCCGATCATCATCTCCAACGTCCCGCGGCTGGTGCCGGGCTGGACCAAGCCGATCATCATCGGCCGTCACGCCCACGGTGACCAGTACAAGGCGCAGAACTTCAAGGTCCCCGGCGCGGGCACGGTCACCATCACCTACACCCCGGCCGACGGCGGTGAGCCGGAGGTCCACGAGGTCGCCGAGTACGGCGACGACGGTGGTGTCGCGATGGGCATGTTCAACTACAACGACTCGATCCGCGACTTCGCCCGGGCCAGCTTCAACTACGCCCTCGACCGCGGCGTGCCGTGCTACCTGTCGACCAAGAACACCATCCTGAAGGCCTACGACGGCGCCTTCAAGGACATCTTCCAGGAGGTCTTCGACGCGGAGTTCAAGGAGAAGTTCCACGCCGCCGACCTCACCTACGAGCACCGCCTGATCGACGACATGGTCGCCGCCGCGATGAAGTGGGAGGGCGGCTACGTCTGGGCGTGCAAGAACTACGACGGCGACGTCCAGTCCGACACCGTCGCGCAGGGCTTCGGCTCGCTCGGCCTGATGACCTCGGTGCTGATGACCCCGGACGGCAAGACCGTCGAGGCCGAGGCGGCGCACGGCACCGTCACCCGCCACTACCGCCAGCACCAGCAGGGCAAGCAGACCTCCACCAACCCGATCGCCTCGATCTTCGCGTGGACCCGCGGCCTGCACTACCGCGGCAAGATGGACGAGACCCCCGAGGTCACCGAGTTCGCCGAGACCCTCGAGCGGGTCTGCGTCGAGACCGTCGAGTCGGGCAAGATGACCAAGGACCTCGCGCTGCTCATCGGCCCGAACCAGAAGTGGCTGACCACCGAGGAGTTCCTCGCCGCGATCGACGAGAACCTGCAGAAGGCGATGGCTGCCTGAGCACCGGTTGACCCACGGCGGCCGTCCACCCCGAGCGGGGTGGACGGCCGCTGTCGTATGTCGTGGGGCCGGGTCGCGCCTCAGCCCCAGCTGGGCATGGTGGGCAGCGGGTGCTCGTGCGTCAGGTCGTGCTCGACGCCGCGGGCGAGCCACAGCAGCAGGTCGCCGGGGCGGCCTCTGACCTCGTGCCCGCCGCCGTTGACGTGCCAGTGCCGGTTGTCGGTGCCGGTGAGCGTCACCGGTGGGGCCTGGTGGCCCATCCGGGTCACCGCCTCGGCGAGCCCGGCGCGCACGACCTCCGGGGGTGCGTCGTTGAAGGTGTAGCCGGCGTCGAGGTCGACGTGGTGGAAGGTGACCTCACGCAGCCGCGCCCACGGGATCTGGTCACCGGCGAGACGCTTGCCGGTGCCCAGCCGGACGTCGTGCAGGTCGTTGCGTCCGCGCACCTGCTCCAGCCGGGAGCGGATGGCGTCGCTGGCCGAGGTCACGTCGGCGCGCAGTCGTGCGACGGGCTGGGCGGCGGCCTCCTCGATGTCGGCGTTGCGTTGCTCGACGGAGGCATACATCGGTGTCTCGTGCCCGCTGACCGCCCACTGCACCAGGTGCCGCAACCCGTCGGCGTTGCGGGCGAGGTGTGCCAGGACGTGGGCCCGGGTCCAGCCGCCGCACAACGAGGGCTGCCCCAGGTCGTCCTGCGTGAAGGTGCTGACGGTCTTCTTCAGGGCCGCGTCCGCCTCTGCCAGGAGGTCGATCGCCCGACCGGCCGTCAGGTAGTGCTCGCCGCTCATCCCAGTTCCTCTCTACCGCGCACCGTGGACTTCCAAGGCTGCCCGTCCCCGCCCTGACTCGCAAGAGATGGGCGTCGGGGTGACAGGCTGGCGCGGTGCACACCGAGATCGTGATCCGGCCCGCGGCCGATGCCGACGTCGACGCCCTGGTCGCCCTGTGGCAGGAGGCCGGGCTCACCCGACCCTGGAACGACCCGCGCGAGGGCATCCGGCGCGCTCGCGCCGTCTGGCCGGACCTGCTCGCCCTGGGCTGCCCCAAGGTGATGCTCATGGTCCGGGCGGACAACACCACGGTGCTCGACTGGTACGACGGGCTGGGCTACAGCCGGGAGACCACCGCACTGACCGGACGCCGGCTGATCCCGGAGGGCTGAGCCCGGTCAGGACCGCCGGCTGGCCCCGGTGACGAAGTCGGCGAGGTCCTGGGACTGCTGGATCCGTGACCGCTCGTGCACGTACATCATGTGGCCGGCTTCGTAGTAGCGGTGCTCGATGTTCTCGTGGAGCTCGGCCGGGACGTCCATCTGCTCCAGCACCTCCCGCGCGGCGAAGAACGGGGTGGCCCCGTCGAACCAGCCGTAGGCGACGTGCACCCGCAGGTGCGGGTTGGCGCGCATCGCCCGGGCCAGCCGGGGCGTGACGTCGACCGACTTGCCCTCGAAGTCCGCGTAGGACCAGGGGTGGACCCGGGAGGAGATCTGCTCGTAGTGCAGGTCCGACTCGTAGCCGAGGTCGGCCCGGACGTGGTGGTTCCAGGCCGCGGCATAGGGCCCGGCGATCGCGTCGTGGCTGGGGTCGGCGTCCATCATCTCGGCGTTGCCGGCGGCGGCCGGGCCGGTGAACCGGGAGTCCAACCGGCCGACCACCTTGCGCTCGTCCCGGAGCAGCTCGGTGAAGAACCGGAGGTGCTCGATGCGCAGGTCGGCCCGGTCCACCCAGTGCGGGTCCAGCCCGGTCAGCTCGGCGAGCCGTGCCACGTGCTCGGCGCGCTCCTGCCCGGTCAGGCGCACCCCCCGGCTGAGGGCGTAGGGGTAGTCCCTCGCGGCATACTCCTCCGCGGCCCGGACCACCGTCGAGAGCGACTTGCGGCCGTGCTTGCCGTGGTAGTGGGCGACCGCGGCATAGGTCGGCAGGAAGCCCGCGAAGGCCCGGTCGGTGTCGGGCTCCTGGAGGCCGATGGAGCCCAGGTCCAGGACCGAGGAGATGAGCATGATGCCGTTGAGGTACATGCCGTAGCGGCTCTGCAGGTGGTCGGCGAGGGCTGCGGCGCGCAGGGTGCCGTAGGACTCGCCGGCCAGGAACTTCGGGGCCATCCAGCGCTGGTTGCGGGCGGTCCACAGCCGGATGATCTCGCCGACCGACTCGATGTCGCCGGAGAAGCCGTGGTAGCCCTTGGCCTTGCCGCCCTCGACGGCCCGCGAGAAACCGGTGGAGACCGGGTCGATGAAGACCAGGTCGGAGACGGTCAGCAGGGACTCCGGGTTGTCCACCAGGCCGTAGGGCGGGGGCCGCAGCGCGCCCACGTCGCCCATCTCGACCCGGCGCGGGCCGAGCAGCCCGAGGTGCAGCCAGACCGACGACGAGCCGGGCCCGCCGTTGAACGCGAAGGTCACCGGCCGCTCCGGCTCGCCCTCGGCGCGCTCCACGACATACGAGGTGAGGAAGACCTCCGCCTTGGGCTTGGTGCCGGTGAAGACGTCGTCCTCGTAGACCTCCTCGCGCAGCACGATCCGGCCGGCCGTCGCCGTGTAGGACAGGGTGCCGCGGCCGGCCTTCAGGGTGTGCTGGCTGGTGACCAGGTCGTCCTTGGGTTCGGCTGGCGCGGTGGACACCTCGGGCGTGGAGGAGTCGGAGTCGGGGGTCCCGCTGGCCCCCGAGCCGGTGTCCGGGGCGGGGGTGCTGGTGTCGTCGGTCTGGGCCATACCCCCGACCCTAAGCGCAAGGGCCGGGGTAAGGTCAGACGTTGTGAGCCTCCAACCGTCCGGACCCGTCACGGTGGGCATCGCCCTCCCGGTGCCGGAGCCCTGGGGCACCCTGGTCCGGGAGGCCCGCATCGGCTACGGCGAGGGGCGTGCCGAGCACATCCCGACCCACATCACGCTCCTTCCGCCGACCGAGACGACGGCCGAGCGGCTCGAGGAGCTCCTGGTGCACCTGGCTGAGCTCGCCCGGCGCAGCCCGTCCTTCGAGGTCGTGCTGCGGGGGACCGGGACCTTCCGGCCCGTCTCGGACGTGGTCTACATCCAGGTCGCCCAGGGGGTGTCCTCCTGCGAGCAGCTGCAGCACGGGGTGCGCAACGGGCCGGTCTGGCGTCCGCTGGACTTCCCCTACCACCCGCACGTCACCTTGGCCCACGACCTGCCGCACGCGACGCTGGACCGCGCCTTCGCCGAGTTCGCCGACCTCGCGGCGGAGTTCGAGGCGAAGGAGTTCGTGGTCTACGTGCACCACGGGGACGAGGTCTGGCGGCCCCTGGTCACCTTCGAGCTGGCCGGCGTCCCCGTCGCCGACGAGGTCCAGCCCCAGACCTGAGTATGCCGTGTGGTCCCGCTGTCCCACGGGTGACGGGGCATCTGGCCGTGCACGTGCGCGCATCATTCACACGTCCCGCGGAACCCGCGGTCAAGGGGCCGTGCGGCTGCACGCATCGTTCACACGGCTGGACCCGGTGTCAGGCCACCGCGGTGCGGTGGTGGCCCATGGCGTAGGCGTAGTAGCCGAGCAGCTGCTCGGTGAGCGCGGGCCAGGAACGTTCCTCCACCCTGACCCGCCCCGCGGCCCCCATGGCGCTCCGCGCCTCCGCCAGGTCCGCGCCGACCAGGCTGGCCACGGCCTCGCGCAGCGCCCCCGGACGGTCCGGGTCGAAGAGCAGCCCGGTCCGGCCGTGGTCGATCAGGTCCAGGGGTCCGCCCCGGGCAGGGGCGATCACCGGGAGACCGGCGGCCGCGGCCTCCTGCAGCGTCTGGCCGAAGGTCTCCCGCGTGCCGGTGTGGACGAACAGGTCGAAGGCGGCATAGCTGCGGGCCAGGTCGAGCCCCTCCTGCCGGCCGAGGAGCGCGGCCCCGGGGAGCTGCTCGCCCAGGTGGTCGGCGCTGGGGCCGTCCCCGACCAGGACGACGCGGGTGCCGGGCAGGTCGTTGAGCTCGACGAGCCGGTGCAGCTCCTTCTCGGGAGCCAGCCGGCCGACATACCCGATCAGCACCTCGCCGCCCGGCGCGAGCCGGCGGCGCAGCGTCGCGGTCTCGGGGTCGTCCTTGCGGTCCGGATGGAAGAGCGTGGAGTCCACGCCCCGGCCCCAGAGGGCCACCCGCGGCACGTCGTGCTCGGCCAGGTCGCGCTGGGCGGCGCTGGAGGGGGCGAGGGTGAGGTCGGCCTGCGAGTGGATCCGGCGGATCCACCGCCAGGCCGCACGGGCTGTCAGGTCCCCGATCGGCCCGGAGTGCTGACGGATGTAGCTGGGCATGTCCGTCTGGTAGACCGCGACCGACGGGATGCCCAGGGCGCGCGCGGCGGTGAGGCCACGGACGCCCAGCACGAAGGGGGAGGCCACGTGGACCACGTCGGGGCTGAACCGGTGCAGCACCGTCTCCATCTCGTAGGAGGGCAGCCCCACCCGGAACTGGCGCACCGGGAGGCTGCTGACGGTGTGGACCGGGAAGCCGGCGTAGTGCTCCGGGGCCGAGGTCTCCGCCCATGGCGTGGTGCCGGGCGCGACGACGAGGGCCTCGTGGCCACCGTCACGCAGGGACTCCAGCACCTTGCAGACGCTCGTGGTCACGCCGTTGAGGGCCGGGAGGAAGGACTCGGTGACGATCGCGACTCGCACGTGGTCCAGGGTGGCCGTCCCCGGTGGTGGACCGGCGACGTCCGGGGTGGTGTCGGATGAGCGGGAGGTGACGAGCGGGTGACCCAGCGCGTCCCGCAGGTGCCGCCGCGGCTCCCGGTGCCGGGCCTCATGGTTCACGTGAGGTCCTCCCGCCCCGACTCCTGCAGGAGCTGCACGATGCCCTTGACGTCCTGCACGCGCTCGCGGGTGGTCACCAGCACCGCGTCCGGGGTGTCCACGACGACGACGTCGTCGAGGCCCAGGGTCACCACCGTCCGACCGCTGTGGGCGGCCACCAGGCCGGTGCTGTCGCGGGAGACCACGTCCTCGCGCGACCCCAGCACGCGCAGCCCGTCCGGCGCCACCTCCAGCAGGGACATCAGGGACGCGAAGTCCCCCACGTCGTCCCAGGGGAAGTCGGCGGGGACCACGGCCACCCGACCGGCATCCGCCGCGGGCTCGGCGACGGCGTGGTCGATCGCGATCCTGGTCAGCGACGGCCAGGTCTGCTCGATCAGCGCGGGCTCAGCGGCGAGCTGGCGCAGCGACTCAGCGAGCCCCGGGTGCCAGGTGGCCAGGAGGTCCAGCAGGGTGGTGGCGCGGACCACGAACATCCCGGCGTTCCAGCGGTAGTCGCCGGAGGCGAGGTAGGACTCGGCGGCGTCGCGGTCGGGCTTCTCCACGAACCGCTCGGCGCGCCGCGCGCGACGGGAGCCGGGCCAGGGCTGCCCCACCTTGATGTAGCCGAACCCGGTCGCCGGGTAGGTCGGGGTGATGCCGAGGGTCACCAGGGCACCCGACTGTGCCGCGGCCACCGCGTCCCGGACGCAGTCGTGGAAGGCCTCCGCGTCCCCGATGACATGGTCCGCCGCGAACGACCCGATGACCGCGTCCGGGTCGCGGGCCTCCAGCACCGCGGCGGCCAGACCGATCGCGGGCATGGAGTCGCGCGGACTGGGCTCTACCAGGAGCTGGTCGGTGGGCAGGTCCGGCAGCTGCCCGCGGACCGCCTCGGCGTGCCGCACGCCGGTGACCACCACCACGCGCTCGCCCGCCAGCGGGGCGAGCCGCGTCACCGTGTCCTGCAGCAGGGACCGCCCGCTGCCGGTCAGGTCGTGCAGGAACTTGGGGGAGGCGCGCCGGGAGAGCGGCCACAACCTGGTGCCGGCGCCGCCGGCGGGGATCACGGCCCAGAAGTGGTCCATCGGCTCGTCGGACTCGGTCACCCCGCCAGCATAGGGTGGCCGACGTGAGCCAGCCCGTCACCGACGTCCGCACCCGCGCGCTCGATGTGGCCTACCGCCGGGGCGCGCGGCCTCTGCTGTTCCGGCTCGGCGGCGGTGACGCGGAGGCGGTGCACCACCGCACCGTCGACCTGGTGCAGGCGCTCGGGGACCGCCCCTGGGCCCGGACCGGGGTCTCACGAGCCCTCGCGCCCCCCGGCGCGCCGGTCCGCCTCCTGGGTCTGACCTTCCCCAACCGGGTCGGCCTGGCCGCCGGGATGGACAAGGACGGGCGGGGTGTGCGGGCCTGGGGGGCGCTCGGCTTCGGCCACGTCGAGCTCGGGACCGTCACGGCGCACCCGCAGCCGGGCAACGACCGGCCGCGACTGTTCCGGCTCCCGGCCAGCCGGGCCGTGATCAACCGGATGGGGTTCAACAACGCCGGGGTGGCGGCCCTGGCCCGGCGGCTCCGGGAGGCACGCGAGGAGGGGGCGATCGACATACCCGTCGGCGTGTCGATCGGCAAGACCAAGGTGACGCCCCTGGAGGACGCGGTCGAGGACTACCTCACCTCGGTGCGGGCCCTGGACGGGCTCGCGGACTACCTTGCGGTCAACGTGTCCTCGCCCAACACGCCGGGGCTGCGCGACCTGCAGGACGCCGGGCCGCTGGCGGAGCTGCTCGGTGCCGTCGTCGGCGAGACCAGGCGCCTGGCGGGGGAGGGTCGGGCGACGCCGGTGCTGGTCAAGCTGGCCCCGGACCTGACCGACGCCGCGCTCGAGCAGGCGCTCGCCGTCGCGATCGGGGCCGGGGCCGCTGGGCTGATCGCCACCAACACCACGATCGGCCGCCGGCACGTGGCCCCCGTCGACCGGGCGCTGGCCGAGCGGGAGGCGGGAGGGCTGTCCGGTGCCCCGCTGACCCGCCGCGCCCGGGAGGTGGTCGCGCGGATCCGGGCCGCCACGGACCTGCCGCAAATCGGTGTCGGCGGCGTGATGACGGTGGACGACGCCGCCGCGATGCTGGATGCCGGGGCCGACCTCGTGCAGGTCTACACAGGGCTGATCTACGCCGGGCCGGCCCTGGTCAGGCAGGTGGCCGCCCTCCCTGCGCGACCCGCCCGCGCGGCCCGCTGACGGGTGCGGTCCCTGCCCGCCGTGCCCGACCGGAGGGCCAGGCGGGGTAACCTGGCCAACGGACTTTTCCATACCGACCCAGGACCCTGACTCGCGTGACGCTGCACGACCTCCCCCCGACCTCCGCCCCCGTCCCCGCGACGGACGACCTCATCGAGCGTGCCGTGGCCGCCGTCGAGTCCCGCAGGGAGGAGACCCTCGCCCTGCGACGTGACGTGCACAGCCACCCCGAGGTGTCCTGGCAGGAGCACCGCACCACCTCCGTGGTCATGGAGCGGCTCGAGGCCGCCGGCGTGCGCGTGCGGGCCATGGCGGGCAGCGGTGCGGTCGCGGACCTCGGGGCACCGGAGCCGAGGGTGCGGATCGCGCTGCGCGGCGACCTCGACGCACTGCCGATCGAGGAGGAGACGGGCCTGCCTTTCGCCTCCCGCCAGCAGGGTGTCTCGCACGCCTGCGGCCACGACGTCCACACGGTCGGGGTGCTGGCCGCGGGCCTGGCCCTGGCTTCCCTGCAGGACCGGCTGGAGGCCATGTCCCTCGGCGTCCGTCTGATCTTCCAGCCGGCTGAGGAGACCATCCCCGGTGGGGCGGTCGCGGTCCGTGAGGCCGGCTGGGTCGAGGGCGTCGACCGGATCCTGGCGGTGCACTGCGACCCGTCCATCGACGTGGGCACGATCGGGCTCAAGGTCGGCCCCATCACCGCGGCGTCGGACTCGGTGCACGTGACCCTCTCCGGGCGCGGGGGCCACACCTCCCGCCCGCACCTGACACAGGACCTCACCTTCGCGCTCGGCAAGGTGATGACCGACGTCCCCGCCGCCCTGTCCCGCCGGCTGGACCCGCGGTCCGGGACCGCCCTGGTCTGGGGCGCGGTCCGGGCGGGCACCGTCGCCAACGTCATCCCCTCCCGCGGCGAGTGCGTCGGCACGCTGCGGATGCTGGACTCCGAGACCTGGGCCACCACCGGCCCGCTGATCGAGGAGATCGTGCACGCCGTGGTGAGCCCCTACGGCGTCCGGGCCGAGGTGCGTCACGTCAAGGGCGTCCCCCCGGTCGACAACGACCAGGCGTCGATCTCGGCGATGACCGCGGCCGCGGGGGCGGTGCTCGGCCCCGCCGCGGTGGTGCCCACCAAGCAGTCGCTCGGTGGTGAGGACCTGGGCTGGCTGCTCACGGACGTGCCCGGGGCGATGGCTCGACTCGGCACCCGCACGCCCGGCGGCGAGACCCACGAACTGCACCAGGGCGACCTCGTGGTCCACGAGGAGTCGGTGCTGATCGCCGCGAAGTTCCTGGCCGCGGCAACCCTCAGCTCCGTGGGGCCCGACGGGCTCGTGTGACGCGCGTGCTGGTGTGACGCGCGTGCTGGTGTGACGCGGGCACGGGCGGCGCCCGTGTGTGCCCCACCCCCGCGGGGGTGACAAGAACCCGGTCGTTACTCTAAGGTCACGAATTCGACACCAAAGTGTCGAGCGGCGGTTTTGCGGACCTCTGACCCGCAGCCGCCGCGTTAGCATTCCCGTGATCACGTCCCCAGACCGAAGGAGTGCCCCGTGCGGGTTCTGAAGATCGCCGCTGTGAGTGCGGCCGCCGTGATGGTTCTCGCTGCGTGTGGCGAGGCCCCGCCGGAGGAAGGCACCGGAGACAACGAGACCACCGAGGCCGAGGGCGGCGACGACGACGCCGCGGAGGACACCGAGGCCGCCGGCCCCGACAACTCCGACTTCAAGGCCTGCATGATCTCCGACGCCGGCGGCTTCGACGA
The DNA here is from genome assembly GCA_012515595.1 of Actinomycetales bacterium. GTDB lineage: Bacteria > Actinomycetota > Actinomycetes > Actinomycetales > Dermatophilaceae > Ornithinicoccus. Next base: position 1,409 of record JAAYYA010000107.1, on the reverse strand, counting down.
CCAGTCGTTCAACCAGGCGGCCCACTCGGGCCTGACCGCCGCCAGGGACTCCCTGGGCATCACCATCGCCGACGCCGAGTCCAACTCCGACGCGGAGTTCGGCCCCAACATCGACGCCATGGTCCAGCAGGGCTGCCACTTCGTCATCGGTGCCGGCTTCCTGCTCGAGGACGCCATCCAGGCCGCGGCCGAGGCCAACCCCGACACCAACTTCGGCCTGGTTGACTCCGGCTTCTCCGACGAGAACTTCGCCCCCGTCGAGATCGAGAACGCCAAGCCCATCCTGTTCAACACCTCCGAGGCCGCCTTCCTCGCCGGCTACCTGGCCGCCGGGATGAGCGAGTCCGGCACCGTCGCGACCTTCGGCGGTCTGCCGATCCCGTCCGTGCAGATCTTCATGGACGGCTTCTCCGACGGCATCAACAAGTACAACGAGGACAACGGCACCGAGGTCCAGCTGCTCGGCTGGGACAAGGAGGCCCAGGAGGGCTCCTTCGCCGGGTCCTTCGACGACCAGGCGCAGGGTTCCGCGCTGGGTGAGCAGTTCATCTCCCAGGGCGCGGACATCATCCTGCCCGTCGCCGGCCCGGTCGGTCTGGGCACCGCGTCCGTCGCCGAGGGCAGCGACACCAAGCTGATCTGGGTCGACTCCGACGGCTTCGAGACCACCGAGTACGGCTCGCTGATCCTCACCTCGGTGCTGAAGCACATGGGCCCGGCCGTCGAGGGCGCCATCACCGAGACGGTGGAGGGCAGCTTCTCCAACGAGCCCTACGTCGGCACCCTGGAGAACGGCGGCGTCAGCCTGGCGCCGTTCCACGACTTCGAGGACGCCGTGCCGCAGGAGCTGAAGGACAAGCTCGCCGAGTACGAGGAGATGATCAAGTCCGGCGAGCTGGTGATCGAGTCCCCGAACGCCCCGTGACGCACTGAGCGCGGAGGCAGACAACTCTCCGGTGTAGCGGCCCAGCCACCCACGGCTGGGCCGCTACGCTGTCCCGGACCGACTAGCGATGGAGCCGAGGGAGCGATGAAGCTCGAACTGCGTGGGATCACCAAGACCTTTGGTCCCCTGGTGGCCAACGACCACATCGACCTGGTGGTCGAGCAGGGTGAGATCCACGCCCTGCTCGGGGAGAACGGCGCCGGCAAGAGCACGCTGATGAACGTGCTCTACGGCCTGTACGACCCGGACGGCGGGCAGATCCTGCTCGACGACAAGCCGGTCACGTTCAAGGGTCCCGGCGACGCGGTCGCGGCCGGGATCGGGATGGTGCACCAGCACTTCATGCTGGTGCCGGTCTTCACCGTCGCCGAGTCGGTGGCGCTCGGCTACGAGCCGACGGGGGCCGCCGGCGTGCTCAAGCTCGACGAGGCGCGGCGGCGCGTCCAGGAGATCTCCGAACGCT
>JAAYYA010000018.1 GCA_012515595.1 Actinomycetales bacterium | reverse complement strand
GTCCGGGTCGGTGGCCTTGAGCACCGCGGGCAGGCCGACCTCGGTGGCGATGCGGGCCGCCTCCCGCGCCGAGCCCACCGGGTGCGCCTGCCACACCGCGATGCCATAGGCACCCAGCAGCTCGGCCGCCTCGTCGTCGGTCAGGTCACGTCCGTCGGGGCTGCCCGCCAGGACGCTCTCGATCACGTCGTGGGCATGGCGTCGGTTGATCCGGCCGGGCCGCACCCGCTCGCCGCGGTCCCGGTTGCGCCAGGCGGCGTAGTCGGTGGTGGCGGCGAGCGCCCTGACCGCGTCCTCCGGGAGCGGGTAGGTCGGGAGGGAGCCCCCCGGCGCGACACCGCGCATCCCCAGGAAGGTGGCCACGCACGGTTTGTCGCTCTCGGCCACGGCCGCCTCGACCGCGGCCACGACGTCGGGGTCCGCGGTGGCGATGGGCGGGATGAAGCACGCGACCAGGCTGTCCACCTCGGGGTCGGCCAGGGCCGCCTCCAGCGCGGCGGTGAACTCGGGGACGGTCGCGGTGGCCGGCAGGGCCGTGAGCCTGGTGCCGACCGTCAGCCCCCACTCGACGGCGGCGTCGGCGGCCAGGGTGCTCAGCGCGTCGGAGTTCGTGACGATCGCGACCGATCGGCCCTTCGGGAGGGGCTGGTGCACGACCAGCTGCGCCACGTCGAAGAGCTGGTGGGTGTTCTCGACCCGGATGACGCCGCTCTGGCGAAGCATCTCGGCGAAGGCTTCCGGGCGCTCCCGGGTGGCGCGGACGGTGTGGCCCGGCACCGCGTGGTGGCCCGTGCCGCTCTTGACGACGATCACCGGCTTGACGGCGGAGAGCTGGCGGGAGATCCGGGTGAACTTGCGGGGGTTGCCCATCGACTCCAGGTAGAGCCCGACCGCCGCGGTGGCCTCGTCGTCGATCCAGTACTGCATGAGGTCGTTGCCGGAGATGTCGACGCGGTTGCCCGCCGAGGCGAAGGTCGACAGCCCCAGCCCGCGGCGCTCGGCGGAGGCGAGGACCGCGATCGCCAGGGCCCCGGACTGGGCGAACAGCCCGAGCGAGCCCATGGCGGGCATCCGTGGCGAGAGGGAGGCGTTCAGGCTGAAGCCGACCCCGGTGTTGATCAGGCCGAAGGAGTTGGGGCCCAGGACCCGCATGCCGTGCACGCGCGCGGTCTCCAGGAGCTCGCGCTGCAGCGCGGCGCCCTCCTCGCCCGCCTCGGCGAACCCGCTACTCACGACCACGACCGCACGCACGCCCGCGAAGGCGCACTCGCGCACCACGGCCGGCACCTCCGGGGCGGGCACGGCGATCACGGCCAGGTCGATCGACTCGCCGATCCCGGAGACGCTGGCGTGGGCGCGCAGGCCGGCCACCTCCTCGGCGGCGCGGTTCACGACATACAGCTGCCCGGTGAACCCGCACTCGCGCATGTGACGGACCAGGGCCCCACCGACCGACCCCTCCCGGCGGCTGGCGCCGATGACGACCACGGAGGAGGGGTGCAGGACCCGCCGCATGCTCTGCGCCTCGGCGCGGTGCTCGCGGGACAGCTCGACGGCGCGGGACTTGTCGCTCGGCTCGATGGCGAAGCTGACCGCGATGATCCCGTCGTCGAACTCGTGCTCGACCTCGTAGCCGGCGTCCTGGAAGACGTTGATCATCTTGCGGTTCTGCGGGAGGACGTCGGCGGTGAACAGCTTGACGCCGGCCTCCCGGCCGATCGCCGCGAGGTGCTCCAGGAGGACCGAGCCGATCCCGGTGCCCTGGTGCCGGTCGGCCACGTTGAACGCCACCTCGGCGGCACCCCAGTCGGTCTCCTCCAGACGGTCGTAGCGGCCGATGCCGGCGATCTCGTCGGCGACGATCACCACCAGCGCGACCCGCTTGTCGTAGTCGACGTGGGTGAAGCGGTGCACGTCCTTGTCAGAGAGGCGCCGGATCGGGGCGAAGAACCGCAGGTAGACCGACTCCGCGGACTGCTGGGAGTGCATGTAGTGGATCGCCTCGGCGTCCCCGGGGACGATCGGGCGCACGTGCGCGACGGACCCGTCGCTGAGCACGACGTCGGCCTCCCACTCGCGGGGATAGCCCGGGGGCGCGTCGATCATGGGTCAAGCATGCCCGATCCCCCTCCGGCCCCGCGCCGCGCCACCCGGTCGGCGGTGCAGCCGGCCGTTCCACCCGCGTGCGCCGGCTGCACCCTCGGCGTCCGCGCAGCCCCGGCGTGACCCACCGGTCAGTACCGGACCGGCACCGCCTCCCAGGCCGCCCCGTCCTCGCCCGAGCGCCAGTAGGCCAGGTCGGTCGAGGCCTGGTCCGTGGTCGGGAGGGCGATGATCTCGCGGAACATCGTCACCAGGAGGCGCTCGGGGCGGGCGTCCGCGCCGGGCAGGAAGGCCTCCTCGGTCCAGGTCTGGCCGCCGTCCATCGTGAGCGTGTGGTTGCCCTCGCCCACGAGCAGCAGGTGGTCGGCCCGGACCGAGGACATGAGCGGCGCCCGCTCACCGAGGACGAACGTGGGCACCGTGACGTTGACCGGCATCCAGGCGCGTCCGCCGTTGGTCGTCTCGTGCAGCGCCAACCCCAACTCGTCGTCGCACAGCGCCCACAGGTGCTCGGGGTCGGCGACCGAGGCCGCGATCCCCACGGGCCCGGAGTCGCAGGCGGTGAGCGCCGCAGTGGGCTCGAGCGCGCCGTCCTGCAGCCGCAGCAGGCTGGCCACCGGGATCCCGGCACCCGTGGTGGTGACGACGTAGCGGGTGCCGGTCGTGTCCAGCACGTCGGCGCTGTGCACCCGACCGAGGTCAGCGACCACGTCGTCACGCCAGTCGGTGTCGGTCGGGTCTGTCAGCACGACCGTGCCGAGGAGCTCCGGGCAGTTCGACTGCGGACAGCCCGACCGCTCCCAGGCGAGAGCGGTCGCGAGCAGCTCGTCGTCCCGGACGGACACGTCCTGGACGGAGACATCGCCGACCTGGATGGTGGTCCACGTGCGGCCACCGTCGGTCGTGGTCCACAGCGGGGCCTTGTCGCCCCAGACCCACCCGCGCCCGTTGTCGGCGAAGAGCACCCGGTGGACCAGCCCGAGCTCGCGCAGGTCGGCGTGCGGTGTCCAGAGGAGCCCACCGTCGACCGACCTGGCAAGGATCGCGCAGAACCCGTCCTCGGGGCACTCCTCCATCACCAGGGCGTAGCGCACGCCGGTGTCGGTGTCGGGCTCGGGGTCCGCCGTGGAGATGTCGGTGAACCGGGAGTCCTCGGGCAGCTCGCGCTCGGGTGCGGGCGTCGTCACCGTCGTGCCGGCGGGCGCGTCGGTGCCGGTCGGGTCGTCCGGGTCGGTCGTCGGCTCGGGTCCCGACGTGGGGTCGTCCGGTCCCGACGTGGGGTCGTCCGGTCCCATCGTGGGGTCGTCCGTGGGCAGCGGCCCGGTCGGCAGGTCGGGGTCGCCGGTGGCCGGGTCCGTCGCGCTGGGCTGCGGTCCCGCCAGGTCCGGGTCGCCGGTGTCCGGGAGCAGGCTGGGACCGACCACGACGGCCAGGGCGGCGGCCGCGGCGACCAGTCCGGCGCCCCAGGCGCCCCGCCTGCTGGACCGGCCGCGACGTCCTCCCTCGCGGATCCGGTGCCAGGTGAGGTCGTCCGGCTGCTCGTCACGCACCTGGGCGCGGTGCGCGGCGAAGAACTCCTCCACCGGGTCCGCCCCGGTGCCGTTGGCCCGGCCAGTGTCGTCGCTCCGGTCCGTCCCATCGCCGGGGCCACCACCGCGCCAGCGCTCGTCGCCGCTCATCGTGCCTCCTCCAGCGTCGTGGCGAGCCGGGCCCGCGCGTCATACAGGTCCCGCTTCACGGCACCCTCGGAGCGGCCGACCTGGCGGGCCACCTCGGCCACCGACAGGTCGGCGAAGTAGTACAGCAGCACCGGCAGCCGCAGCCTGTCCGGGAGCCCCTCCACGGCCTCGCGGACACTGAGGAGCTGCGCCTGGTCCGGCCCGGGCGACGCCTCCTCCGGACGGGGCTGCCCGCCCTGGAAACGCTCGTAGGCGCTCGCCTCGCGCCCCCGCTTGCGCCAGTGGTCGCGCACGATGTTGCCGGCGGTGGCGTAGAGCCACGGCCGCGGGTCGTCCACCGTGTGCCAGTGCGACAGCAGTCTCGTGAACGCCTCAGTCGCCACGTCGTGCCCCAGGTCGCGGTCCCCCACGAGGTGCGCCGCCCAGCCGGCCAGCCGCGGGTAGTGGGCAACGAAGACATCGTGGACGGCTCCCTCGACGGGATCCGCGCTCCGCTGCACGTGGCCTCCGATCGCCCTGGCGGGGGTCAGGACTGCTGTCATGCCGAGTATGACGCCGCACGCACCTCTGGGGTTGGATCCCCAAACTTCGTCGTGATGTCGCCCATCTCCCACGCATCGTCGGGGGTTCGTTGATTCCTCGCTTCGCGCCCCACGCGCCCGGTGACCTCTGGGGACGCAACCTCACGCGCCCGGTGACCTCTGGGGACGCAACCCCACGCGCCCGGTGTCCTCCTGAGACGCAACACCACGCCGCCCGGTGACCTCTGGAGACGCAACACGGCGAGCTCGGTCGGTGGGAGGGCGGCACGATGGGCCCATGGAGTTCTCCCAGGTCGTCCGGTCCCGGCGCATGATCCGCAACTACGACCCGGACCGGCCGGTGCCCGACGAGGTCCTGGCGCGGGTGCTCGGCAACGCGGTCCGCGCTCCCAGCGCCGGCTTCTCCCAGGGGTGGGACTTCGTGGTGCTGCGCAGCGCCGAGGAGCGCCAGGCGTTCTGGGACGCGACCACGGACCCGGCGAGCCCACCCGACAACTGGCTGCGCGGCATACAGAACGCGCCGTGCCTGATCGTGTGCTGCTCCGACCCGGGGGCCTACCTGGACCGGTATGCCGAGCCGGACAAGGGGTGGACCGACCGGGACACCGCGCGGTGGCCGGTGCCCTACTGGGACGTGGACACCGGCATGGCCGCGCTGCTCATGCTGCTCACCGCGGTCGACGAGGAGCTGGCTGGGCTGTTCTTCGGGGTGCCGGCGGAGCGCGTGGACCAGGTCCGGGAGGCACTGGGGATCCCCGCCGACCGCAACCTCGTCGGCGTGGTGTCCCTGGGCTACCCGGCTCCCGACCGCAAGAGCCCCAGCCTGCGGCGGGGCCGCCGCGAGGTCTCGAAGGTCGCCCACGCCGGGCGCTTCGGGACTCCGCTCGAGCTCGCCTGACCTGACTCCGCCGGCCCGGACCACTCAGGTGCCCGGACCCGCCCGGACCTTCCGCAGCTCGGCCCCTCAGTCCCGCATGTCGGACAGCGTCGTGAACGTGTAGCCCTGCGCCCGCAGCGTGCTCACGATGGTGGGCAGCGCGTCGGGGGTCGCGTAACCACCCAGGTGGGCCAGCACAATCGTCCCCGCGGGCGGCGCGGGCACCGTGGTCCGGTTGATGATCTGCTGCGCCGTCGTGGCCGGGTCCCAGTCGATCGTGTCGCGGGACCACACGATCGTCTTGGTGTAGCCGACCTCGGCGAGCCAACCGCGCACCGTCGAGCTGTGCGAGCCGTAGGGCGGCCGCCAGTAGGGGTTGGTGGGCATCCCGGCCAGCCCCTCCAGCACGCTCTCGGCGTCGGTCAGCTCGTGCTGCACGAACGACTTCGTCATCGCCACCTGGCACGGCGCGCCGCTCGGGGACCCGCCGCCGCCGTTGACCAGGTCGCAGTGGTGCACCGTGTGGTTGCCGATCTCGAACAGCTCCGGGTGCGCCGCGATCTTGGCGACGATCGGCCGACCCTCGGGCGCGTTGGCCATGATGCTCGTCGGGAAGAAGGTGGTGCACACCTGGTTGTCGATGAGGAAGTCCAGGATCTCGTCCGCCCCCTCCAGCCGCCCGCCCATGTCGAGGGTGAAGGCGATCTGCTTGGTCGCCCCGGGGACGCTGCTGATGATCTCCTGGCCACCTGCCGACGGGCGGGTGCCGGACCAGCACACCCCGAGCCGCCGCTGGACCTCGCGCGGGATCTCGTTGCTCTGGGCGGTGGCACCACCGAGGACGTATGCCGTGTTCGGGCTGAGCCTGGTCAGTTCCGTCCGCAGGCCGGTCGGGAGGGTGGTCCCGGTGGAGAGCAGGACCGGCCCGCGGTTCAGCTCCCCGGTCGCTCCGGCGGCGAGTGCGTCGGGCCAGCTCCGCCCGGTGGCGAGCAGGACGCCCGGGCGGTTGGTGCCGAACACCCGCTGCGAGACCGCCAGGGCCGTCTGGTAGCGGTCGTCGCCGGCGACCCGCTCGACCGTGGTGAACTCGGCGATCTCGTTGGCCACCACCTGCGAGATCGCGGTGGGACCGCCGAGCAGCATGACCCGGTCCGGGTTCAGCCGCTCCAGCTCGGCGCGGGTGGCGGAGTTCAGCCTGGTCCGCGAGGTCAGCAGCATCGGCGCGTCCTGGACGCCCGCGGCCGGCCCTCCGGCGAGTGCGTCGGGGAAGCTTGCCCCGGTGGCGAGGTAGGCGATGCTCGCCCCGCCCGGGAACGCGTGCTGCGACAGCGCGGCGGCGGTGTCGTAGCGCGACGCCCCGGCCACCCGCGTGGCCGGTCCGCTGGTCAGGGTGTCGAGCTCCGCCCGGACGGCCGACGAGATGGCCGTGGTGCCGCCAGCCACCACGATCCGCTGTGGCTTGAGCCGCAGCAGCTCCGCGCGGGTGGCACCAGGGATGCTGGTCCGGCGCACGAACAGCACGGGGCCACCGAGCTGGTCGGCGGCCGGCCCGGCAGCGAGCCCGTCCGGGAAGTTCGCGCCCGTGGCGACGACCGCCACAGGGACTCCCGGTGAGAAGAACTCACGACTCAGGGCCGCTGCGGTCGCATAGCGGTCGGCCCCCGAGAGGCGCTCGACCGAGAAGTCCAGGTCCCCCGCCGCCGGGGCGGCCTGCAGAGCCGCGCCGGCCGCGCCGAGGGTGTTGTCCGTGGAGGGGTCGGCCGCGGTGCCCTGGGCGAGGCTGGCCAGCACGAGCGCCATCGCGACCATTCCGGTCGCCAGTGAGCGAAGAGTCTTCATACCCTGGGGACGCCGCAGCCCGCCGTGTGGTTGGGGCAGGCGCAGCGGTTGACCAATGGCCCGGTCAGCAAAGCGCAAAGGTTGACCAGACCATTGCCAAGCACACGTTTCTGTGAGTAAGTTGTGAGTCACGTGCCGTGGGTGTGTGTGCCTGCGACATCCACGGGACCTTCTGTCGACGACGATGGTTTGGGTGCGTGATTCCAGTGACCGAGTTCTCTGGTGCTCTGCGGCTGTGCCGTGCCCACACGCGGTGGGGACCCCAGTTCCGGTCTCCCCTTGTGGCGGGCCAACACCAAGGGAGATGTCCATGCGCACACTGTCGTCCCGCCGGCTAGCATCCGGCGCCGGGGTCTTGTCGGCCCTGGCGCTGGTGTTTGCCGGCCTGACCCCGGTGAGTGCCCAACCGGTGGTAGACGGGGAGGACGGTGCCTCTCTCGAGAGGTCGTCCTCCGCCGGTGCCGCCGTGGTGGCCTCGTCCGGCACACACTGGGAGGGCGTGGAGAGCGAGACCGGTCTGTGGATCGTCCGCTTCGCCGAGCCCTCCGTCGCAGCGTTCACCGCGTCACTGTCCTCCGAGGCAGCAGCCGCGGACGTCGAGTCCTACCGCGCCCAGCTGAACAGGAACCTCGAGACCCACCGGGCGGAGATCGATCGCACCCTGGGTCGGTCGGTCGAGGTCGCCTTCACCTACGACAACGTCCTGAACGGTCTGGCCGTCGAGGTCAGCGCCGACGAGGCCGCCACCCTGCGCCTGATGTCGGGCGTCGCGGACGTCTACCCGGACACCATTCGTGAGCTGGACACCGACGTCAGCCACGAGATCATCCTCTCCGACGCCATCTGGGACGGGGAGACCGCCACCGACGTCGGCACCAAGGGCGAGGGCATCATCGTCGCGATGATCGACTCCGGGGTGAACCCCGGGCACCCGTCCTTCGCCGAGACCGACATGGACGGCTACACCCACGTGAACCCGCACGACACCTACCTGGGTGTCTGCGCGCCTGGGGCACCGGGCTTCATGGACATCTGCAACGAGAAGCTCATCGGTGCCTACAACTTCCACCCGGCCTCCCCCGGCCCGCTGGACGAGGACGGCCACGGCAGCCACACCGGCAGCACCATTGCCGGCACGAAGCACCTGGCACAGGCCGACATCGGCGGCACCGTGCACGAGCGCGTGGTCCAGGGTGTGGCCCCGCACGCCAACATCATCTCCTACAAGGTCTGCCACCCCAGCTGCCCCAGCTCGGCGACCGTCGCCGCCGTCAACGCGGCGATCGCCGACGACGTCACCGTGCTGAACTACTCCATCTCCGGCAGCGACTTCCCGTGGGCCGACCCGGTCGACCTGGCCTTCCTGGACGCCTACGCGGCCGGGATCAGCGTCGTCGCCTCCGCCGGCAACGACGGACCCGGGGCCTCGACAGCGGCCAAGTCCGGCCCGTGGAACTCCTCGGTCGCGGCCACGACCCACCACCGGGCCTTCGGTCACGAGATCGCGGTGACCGCCCCGACCCCGGTGCCCGAACCGGTGCAGAGCATGCCCGGCTTCCCCGGTGACGGCCCGGCCATCACCACCGACCTGGCCGCACCCATGGTCGACGCCGGCGCCGTCGCGCCCGGCAACCACCGCGCGTGCACCGCACTGCCCGCCGGCTCGATGACCGGTGCCATCGGTGTCATCGAACGTGGCGACTGCACCTTCCAGCTCAAGGTCGAGAACGCCCAGGCCGCCGGCGCGGTCGCCGTGGTCATCGGCAACAACGTCGGCGGTCCCCCGGTCGCGCCGGGCGGGCTGGAGACCACGACGATCCCCGCGGTCCAGACCGACAACGTCTCCTACCAGGCGCTGGTCGACACGATCGCCGACAACGGTGCCACCCCGACCGAGGGTGTCATCCGCGCCGGGACCGAGATGTACCTCAACGACGACTGGACCGACATCGTCGCCGGCTTCAGCTCTCGCGGGCCGAGCCAGTACGACATGCTCCTGCCGACCTTCGCCGCACCGGGTGTCAACATCCTGGCCGCCGGCGCCGAGGTCGACGGCGACCCCAACCAGTACCTCGTGCTGCAGGGCACCTCGATGTCCTCGCCGCACGGTGCGGGCGCCGCGGCGCTGCTGCGGGCGCTGAACCCCGAGTGGACCCCGTCCGAGGTCCGTTCGGCCCTGGCCGCCACGGGCGACACCGACCTGACGAAGGAGAACGCCACCACCCCGGCCGACCCGTTCGACATCGGCAGCGGCCGGATCAACCTGGCCAACGCATCCACGGTCGGCCTCGTCCTCGACGAGACCCACGCCAACTTCGTGGCGGCCAACCCCGGCGTCGGCGGCGACCCCGCGACGCTGAACCTGCCGGCCGTCCTGAACCGCGACTGCGCGGGCACCTGCTCCTGGGAGCGCACCGTCACCAGCACCGTCGCCGGTGACGCGACCTTCACCGCCAGCTCGGAGGCGCCGGCCGGCACCACGGTCACGGTGGAGCCCGCGAGCTTCACCCTGGCGCAGGGCGAGTCGCAGACGCTGACCATCACGGTCGACACCGGCACCGCTGAGCTGGACACCTGGCTGTTCGGCCGGGTCGCCCTGTCCAGCGACGCCACCCATGCCTCCGGCCTGCCCGTCGCCGACACGGACTTCCCGATCGCGATCCAGGCCGAGGAGGGCGTGCCCGAGCTCGACCTCGACCCGACGAGCCTGGAGTCCACCCAGGGACCGGACACCCAGGTCACCCAGACCCTGACCATCGGCAACACCGGTGGCGCGGACCTGGAGTGGGAGTTCGGCACCGGCGACGCCGGCGGAGAGGTCACGCTGACCCATTCCACCTCGAACGAGGTGGTGACCGCCAACTCGGTGGCCTGTTCACCGGACGAAGGGTTCAGCACCGTCGACAACGGCTACCTGCGGCACTTCGCGCTGTCCGACCTGGGGGTGACCGGCGACCTGTCGGTGACCTCGGTCAGCTTCGGCGTCGAGGCGATGCGGCCGACCGCTGAGACCGTCGGGGTGAACCTCTACCGGATGATCGACCCCGCGGGCGCGTTCGTCTACAGCAACTTCGAGGCGCTCGGTTCGACCAGCTACACGGTGGAGCCGATGGAGGCTCAGGTGGTGACCGTACCGGTCACGGCGGAGGTGCCGGCCGGTTCGACCCTGGTGGTGGAGGTTGACGCCCCGGACCTCGGCGGATCGGCCGCGTTCTTCATCGGGTCCAACGCCGCGGGGCAGAGTGCCCCGTCCTACCTGCGGTCGGCGACGTGCGGACTGGACGAGCCGACGGACACCGCTGCCATCGGCTTCCCCGGCATGCACATCGTGATGAGCGTGACCGGCGAGGCCGAGGCAAGCGGAGCGACGTGCGCCGCCCCGGGTGACCCGGCGTGGCTGTCCGTCGACCCGCTGTCGGGGACCGTCGGTGCCGGTGACGAGCAGGCCGTGGAGGTCACCTTCGACTCCACCGGTCTGGCCGACGGCACCTACACCGCCGAGCTGTGCCTGGAGACCAACGACCCGGCGCAGCCGACAGTGACCGTGCCGGTGACACTGGAGGTCGGGAGCTTCCCGGGCATCGAGGTCAACCCCGGCTCGCTGGAGTCCTCGCAGCTGGTGGACACCACCACCGAGCACGTGGTGAGCATCACCAACACCGGTGACGCCGACCTGGTCTGGGACATCGGTGAGGCCGAGGCCGGTGAGGCAGCCGTCGCACCGCAGGGCACGCCATACTTGCCCCAGGGCGCCGACCGCGGCTCCGAGCAACCCGCAGCCAGCGGGCCCGCTCCGGCCACGGTGCTGCCGACCAACCACCCGCTCGCCGTCGACAGCCTCACCGAGGTGTTCGACGACGTCACCACCCTGCCGGCCGACGGCTGGGCGATGACGAACAACAGCGAGCCGGTGGGCACGTCGGGTTGGTTCCAGGGCAACGTGACCGTGTTCCCGGCCCACGAAGGTGCGCCCACGGCATACGTCGGGGCCAACTTCAACAACGCCGGCGACTCCCCCGGGCACATCAGCAACTGGCTGATGACCCCGGAGCTGAGCCTGACCAACGACAGCACGCTGTCGTTCTGGACCCGCAGCCCGGCCGGCAGCATCTGGGCCGACCGGCTGGAGGTCCGGATGTCCACCGCCGGTGCCAGCACCGACGTGGGCAGCGGCTACGCCGGCACGGGTGACTTCACCGAGCGCCTGCTGGTGATCAACGAGTCGCTCGCCGACTCGGGGTACCCGCAGGAGTGGACCCAGTTCGAGGTGACCATCGACGGTCTGGACGCCCCGACCACGGGTCGTCTTGCCTTCCGCTACCACGTGCCGGACGGCGGTCCCTTTGGGGTCAACTCCAACTACATCGGCATCGACACGGTGTCCTACGAGGCCGGGGAGGTCGTGCCGCACATCTGTGAGCTCGGCACCGACATCCCGTGGCTCTCGGCGGCACCGGACGCCGGCACGTTGGCGCCCGGGGCCTCGGCCGACGTCACCGTCTCGCTGGACAGCACGGGGTATGCCGTGGGAGACACCGAGCACGCCAACCTGTGCGTGAACAGCAACGACCCGGCGAACCCACGGGTGCTGGTCCCGGTCACCATGAACGTGATCGACCAGGACCCGGTGGTCGTGGACCGGCTGGCTGGCGATGACCGCTACAGCACGGCTGCTGCGGTCTCGGGCACGTTCGCCCCGGGTGGTCCCGTGGCGTTCGTGGCCACCGGCCAGAACTACCCGGACGCGCTCACCGGCTCGGCCCTGGCGGGCAGCCTGGAGGCACCGGTCGTGCTGACCAAGACCGACCACCTGCCGGCCGTCACCGCGGCCGAGCTGCAGCGGCTCGAGCCGCAGCGGGTGGTCGTGCTGGGTGGACCCACGGTGGTCTCCGACGCGATCGTCGACCAGATCGCCGGTCTGACCGGCGTTGCTGTCGAGCGCTTGCAGGGTGACGACCGCTACGCCACAGCGGCCGCCGTCTCGGGTGAGTTCGCCGCGTCCGACCTGGTGTACATCGCCACGGGCGCCAACTACCCCGACGCCCTGGCGGCCTCCGCCAAGGCGGGGTCGCAGGACGCCCCGGTGCTGTTGGTGAGGCCGGACCACCTGCCGGCGGCGACCATCGGCGAGCTGGACCGTCTGGCGCCGGACTCCATCATCCTGATGGGCGGCGAGGGCGCGGTGCAGGACGAGGTCTACCTCGCGCTGCGCGATCGCTACGGCGCCGACACGGTCGACCGGATCGCCGGTGAGAACCGGTACGAGACGGCCGCACTCCTGACGGAGACCTACCCGTCGTCCGAGACGACGTACGTGGCCTCCGGCATGGACTGGCCGGACGCGCTGACCGGCGCAGCCCGGGCGGGTGCTGACCACGAGCCGCTCGTGCTCACCCGCATGCAGGCGGTCCCGAACGTGATCTGGTCCCAGCTGCTGCGGCTGAACCCGGACACGATCGTGATCCTCGGTGGCCTGGACGCGGTCTCGCAGGATGTGGAGGATGCCCTTCGCGCCCTGAGGTGACCCGCAGGTGAACCCAGCGCCCCGTCGGCCACCGGCCGGCGGGGCGCTGGTCTGCCCCGCGTCAGACCGGACGGCGGCAGGCCAGCCCCTCGCCAGACCGGACGGCGAGGCGTGGGCCGGCCCCACGTCATACGAGCGGCTGTGCCCCGGCGCGGGAGGTGCGGGCGGGGAGCAGGAGCAGCAGCCCCACGAGGAGCCAGCACCCCAGGACCAGGAAGGCCGACCCGGAGCCGGCTCCGTCGAACCAGGCGACGGACCGCAGGGCGGTGCCGGTGGCACCGGGCGGCAGGAGCTGGCCGAGCGTGCCCCAGCCGGCCGGCAGCATCTCCGGGGCGGACTGGGCGCCGGAGAGCGGGCTGCCCAGGAGCACCATGACCAGGGCGGTGAGGCCTACGCCGGGGACGCCGATCGCACGGACCAGGCCGAGGGCCACCGCGCCGATGGCGGCGATGCCCAGGGCGAGGACGCCGGCGTTGACCCAGGCCGACCCCGGGATGGCGCCCAACCAGACCTGCACGACCCCGGTGACGACCAGTCCGCCCACGACCGCGAGTGCGGCGAGCGTCGCGAGCTGCCGGCCGCGCCCGCGGACCGCGAGGCCGCTGACGGCCCCGGAGACCAGGCCGGCGATGACGAGGGGCAGCACGGCCGACCCGAGGCCCGCGCCGCGGGGGTCCGCGTCGGGCAGCGGAGCGAGGTCGGTCACCGCGAACGGCCCGCCGACCTGTTCCGGGGCGTTGGCCGCGAGCTGCGCCAGGCTCTGGGCGATCGCCGGGCTGGCGCCCGAGGCGGTCAGCACCTCACCGCCGTCCGGGCCGAGCACGATGGCCCCGTAGACCTCCCGGTCCCGGATCGCCTGCTCCGCAGCAGCCCGGTCGTCCACCGGGGTGACCTCGAACGCACCCGCCCCGGCCACGGCGGACAGCTGGGCACTGAGCGCCTCCACTGCCGGCGCCGGTGCCGCGACGGCGACCGGCACCTCGCGGGGCGCGCTGTTGAGCACCGGCCAGGAGAACGCCGTGACGACCAGCGCCAGCAGCGCCGCCACCCCGACCACGATCCCCAGGAGCCGCGGACCCTCCCCAATTTTGGTAGGGGTTTTGCTGGTCTCCCGCACCTTTTCGTAGCGGTTTTGCAGATCCGTGGCCATGGGTCCATCACTCCTTAAACGAACGTTCCTTCGGTTTAATGAACTGTCCTCCTGCCACCCCAGCCTTGTCAAGAACGATCATTCGGTTTTATGGTGCGGATATGCCCAAGGTCACAGACGAGCACCGACAGCAACGCCGCGAGCAGATCCTCCTCGCGGCCCTGACGTGCGTGGCCGAGGAGGGCTTCCACAAGACGACGATGGCGCACGTCATCAAGGCCTCGGGTCTCTCCGCGGGTGCGGTCTACGGCTACTTCCGCAGCAAGGACGACCTGATCCTGGCCATCGCCGACCGCGCCCTGGGCTACCTCGACCAGGCCATCGGCGAGTTGTTGTCCAGAGACGAGGTCCCCTCCCCCGTCGAGACCACCCGGCACCTGACGACCATGCTGGTCGAGCGGGCCGAGTCGGGGCCGGTCGACATCACCCGCGTCGCGGTGGCGGCCTGGGCCGAGGCGGTGCGCAACGAGGAGGTCCGCGAGACCGTTGCCGGCCGGATCCGTCAGCTCAGGAGCAAGTATGCCGAGGTGATCGTCGCCCAGCAGGCCGCCGGGCTGGTCAATCCGGAGGCCGACCCCGAGGAGGTGGCGAAGTCCCTGTTCGGCGTCATGCCGGGCTTCGTCCTCCAGCGCCTGGTCACGGCGGACGTCGCTCCCGACGGGTATGCCGACGGGCTGGCCGCAGCGCTGTCGCCGCGCCCCTGAGCAGAACGTCGCGCGCCCGATGCCCCGCGGGAGCGCCGCCTCGCGCGCCCGGTGCCCTCTAGGAGCGACGCACCATGCGCTCGGTCGGGGTAGGGAACGCAACCCCATGCGCTCGGTCGGGTCGGGGCGCCCGGTCAGGGGTGGTGGTCGGCGAGGAAGGCGTCGATTTCCGCTCGCGTCGGTGCGGTCGCCGGGCCGCGGCGGGTCACCTTGATCGCGCCGGCCGCGTTGGCCCGGACGCAGGCCGTCGGCGGATCGGTCCCGGCCGCCAGCTCGGCCACCAGGACGCCGGTGTGCGCGTCCCCGGCGCCGTTGGTGTCCACCGGCTCCTGCGGGTACCCCGGCAGGTAGACGACATCCTCCCCCGCGTGGAGGTAGCACCCCTTCGGCCCGTCCCGCACCACCACGAGGCTGCCCGTCGGGAGCTGCTCGGCGATCCGCGGGAGCGTGTCGGTCAGGGACTCCAGGCCGGTGAACTCGTGGGCCTCCTCGGCGTTGCTGGTCCACACGGCCGTCAGGCCGAGCATCAGCCCGCGCAGGGCCGGGTCGAGACCGGCGAAGGCGGCGCCGGGGTCCAGCACGACCCGGACGCCTTCGTCCAGGGAGCCCAGCCACTCCAGCAGCGGGTCGCGGGTCGGGGGCAGCAGGCTGTAGCCGGTCACGCACACCAGGTCGCCCGCGACGGGCGCCGCGGTGCCGAGGCTCTCCGGGGTGATCCGTCGCTCCGCGCCCAGCGTCGTGACGAAGGTGCGCTCGGCGGTGGGTTCCACCAGCACCACGCAGACCGCGGTGTCGGCGTCGGCGACCGGCGGGGCCGACAGGGCGACCCCCTCGGAGGCCAGCGCCTGGCGGATCAGGTCCCCGTTCGCCCCGGTCCCGTGGGCGCCGGCGTGCACCGCCTCGGCGCCCGAACGGGCAGCCGCGGCCAGCACGCTCACCGAGCCCCCGGCATACCGCGTGAAGGACTGGGCCATCACGTTGCCGCCGCGCCGAGGAATGGACCCGACCTCCACCACGAGGTCGACGAGAGCCTGTCCGGTGTGGATCACCCTGGTCACGAGGGTGACACTAGGCCATACGACGCAGCCACCGCACCGATCGGAGCGATATGCAGTTCCTCCCGATGATCCTGCTCGTCTCGGCCTGCGTGGGGCTCACCGCCGTCGCGCGCCGACTCGGGTGGCCCGCCCCCCCTGCTGGTGACCGGCGTGGCGCTCGTCGTAGCCGGGGTCCCCGGGATCCCCGAGTTCGAGATCGACTCCCACGTCATCCTGACCCTCGTCCTGCCGCCGCTGCTGTACTCCGCGGCGCTGGACGTCTCGCTGATCAACTTCACCCGCAGCCGCAAGCACATCAGCCGACTGGGGGTGGGACTGGTCGCGCTCACGGCGGGCGTGGTGGGGCTGACCGCCTACTGGCTGGTGCCCGACATGACCCTGCCGGCGGCGCTCCTGCTGGGCGCGATCGTCGCCCCGCCCGACGCTGTGTCCGCCGCGGCGATCGGCCGGAGGCTGGGCCTGCCCCGCCACGTCATGACAGTCCTGTCCGGCGAGAGCCTGATCAACGACGCCGCGTCGCTGACCCTGTTCAAGGTCTTCCTGCTCATCATCGGCGGGACCTCCCTGACGGTGCTCGACGACCTCGGGATCTTCGTCCAGGCGGTCGTCCTGGGGGTGCTCGTCGGACTGGTCCTGGGCGTGGTCTTCCACTGGATCCGGATGCGGGTCGACGACCCTGTCGTCGAGACCATGCTGGGTCTGCTGGTCCCCTTCCTCGCTTACGTCGGCGCCGAGGAGCTGGGTGGTTCGGGGGTGCTGGCCGTGGTCGCGGCCGGTTTGTGGATCGGGTTCAACTCCCCGAAGACGGGGTATGCCGCGCGCCTCACCGAGCGTCCGGTCTGGTCGGCGATCGACCTGCTGCTGGAGGGCTTCGTCTTCGCCCTGATCGGGCTGCAGATGAAGCCGATCGCCGAGGCCCTGGCCGATGGCGGGCGCGGTGTCTGGAACAGCCTGGCGGTGGCGCTGGTGATCCTCGCGGTCGTCATCCTGATCCGCCCGCTGTTCATCTTCGGCACCTATTACGTCTCCCGGGCGAGGACCCGGCGGAGCGCCGACCGTCGGGAGCGGGTGCTGGAACGGCAGGCCAGGGCGGTCGCACGCCGTGGCAAGGCCGTGGCTCGGCGCGGGGTGCCCACCACGCTCCAGCCCGAGCCCCCGATGAACTGGCGGGAGCTGACCGTCGTGTCATGGACGAGCATGCGCGGCGTGGTGACCCTGGCTGCGGCCGCGGCGGTCCCCGTGGTCACCGACTCCGGCGTGCGGGTGCCGGGCCACGACCTGATCGTCTTCGTCGCCTTCTTCGTGACGATCGGGACGTTGCTGCTGCAGGGGCTGACCCTGCCGTTCGTGATCCGCCGGCTCGGGGTCAGCGATCCCGATCAAGAGCGGCGGGACCGGGCCGAGGAGCGGGCGCTGGTGCGGATCACGATGACCGAGGGCATGGACTACCTGGAGGAGCATCGGGAGGAGCTGTCCGAGCGCTACGACCCCGAGCTCATCGACCGGCTGATGCAGGGCATGCAGGTGCGGATCGCCCGGCAGGAGGACGACGCGCGGGCCGAGGCCGCCGAGGACCGGCGGCTCGACGAGCGCGGGATGCGCTTCCGCGGTGAGCTGCGCCGCAAGATGCTGCGCCACCAGCGGGACATCCTGGTGCGGGAGCGGGACCGCGGCACCATCGACGAGGAGGTGATGCGCGAGGTGCTCAAGGGTCTGGACGCCGAGGAGCTCGCGCTGGACACCTCGGTGCTGCACTGGGAGCGCGGCTGAGCGGGCCGCCGGTCCCTGCGAGATCACGACGAGGAGGTGCGCGGGTCGGACGAGACCGCTACGAGGACGTGCGCGGGGCGTACGAAACCCCTACGAGAATGGGTGAGGCCAGCAAAACCCCTGCGAAAATTCGTGGGAGGGCAGCAAAACCCCTACCAAAATTGGTGGGGCTCCCCGGATCACGGCGTCTCACGACATACGATCGAGGGCGATCCACCCACTGACCACACGGAGGCCCTCGCAGTATGGCGCGCCGCACCCCGCCCGGCCCGGACCTGTTCGACGTCGAGCAGAAGATCATCGACATCGACGTCCGGGACGAGATGCAGGGAGCCTTCCTGGAGTACGCCTACTCGGTGATCTACTCCCGGGCGCTGCCGGACGCACGGGACGGGCTGAAGCCGGTGCAGCGCCGGATCCTGTACGGGATGCACGAGATGGGGCTGCGCCCGGACAAGGGGCACGTGAAGAGCTCGCGCGTCGTCGGTGACGTGATGGGTAAGTACCACCCGCACGGTGACGGCGCGATCTACGACGCGCTGGTGCGGATGGCGCAGCCGTTCACGATGCGGCTGCCGCTGGTCGACGGGCACGGCAACTTCGGGTCGCTGGACGACGGTCCGGCGGCGAGCCGGTACACCGAGGCCCGGCCCGCCCCTGCCGCGCTGCTGATGACCGGCGGCCTGGACGAGGACACGGTCGCCTTCGTCCCGAACTACGACGACCAGCTGATGCAGCCGGAGGTGCTGCCCGCGGCCTTCCCGAACCTGCTGGTCAACGGCGCGGCCGGCATCGCCGTCGGGATGGCGACCAACATGGCGCCGCACAACCTGGTCGAGGTCATCGCCGCCTGCCGGCACCTGATCAGCAACCCGGACGCGAGCCTGGACGACCTGATGCGGTTCGTGCCCGGACCGGACCTGCCGCTCGGCGGGCGCATCGTGGGGCTGGACGGCATCCGCGACGCCTACGAGACCGGACGCGGATCCTTCCGCACCCGGGCGTCGGCGCGGATCGAGAACATCACCGCCCGGCGCAAGGGCATCGTGGTGACCGAGCTGCCCTACCTGGTCGGCGCCGAGAAGGTCATCGAGAAGGTCAAGACCCTGGTGCAGTCCAAGAAGCTGCAGGGCATCACCGCCATCAACGACCTCACCGACCGCACCAAGGGGATGCACCTGGTCATCGAGGTCAAGAACGGCTTCAACCCCGAGGCCGTCCTGGCCCAGCTCTACAAGCTCACCCCCATGGAGGAGAGCTTCGGCATCAACAACGTCGCCCTCGTGGACGGCCAGCCGCGCACCCTGGGGCTGCGGGAGCTACTGACGGTCTACGTCGACTTCCGCACCGACGTGGTGCGGCGCCGCACCGAGTACCGGCTGCGGCGCAGGCAGGAACGGCTCCACCTGGTCGAGGGTCTGCTCATCGCGATCCTGGACATCGACGAGGTCATCCAGCTGATCCGCTCCAGCGACGACGTGGCCACGGCCCGCACCCGGCTGATGCAGGTCTTCGACCTCTCCGAGCTGCAGGCCAACTACATCCTCGAGCTGCAGCTGCGCCGCCTCACCAAGTTCTCCCGGATCGAGCTGGAGACCGAGCGGGACGAGCTGCAGCGGGAGATCGAGCGACTCACCGCGATCCTGGAGGACAAGGCCCTGCTGCTCAAGGTGGTCTCCGACGAGCTCGCCGAGGTCGCCAAGGTCCAC
This sequence comes from Actinomycetales bacterium, assembly GCA_012515595.1. Lineage (GTDB taxonomy): Bacteria > Actinomycetota > Actinomycetes > Actinomycetales > Dermatophilaceae > Ornithinicoccus. The sequence goes on along the minus strand of JAAYYA010000018.1, from coordinate 353 downwards.
GGCACCCCGCGCCGCACGGTGCTGCTGGAGTCGGACGGGCTCTCCGCCACCGCGGCCGCCGCCACCCCGCTGGAGGTGGCCGACGACCCGTGCTGGGTGCTGCTCAGCTCGACCGGGCTGCTGGCCCGCACCTCCACCGACGAGCCGCTGGGCACCGGCGGCGCCCGCCGCAAGCACGACGTCATCGTCTCCGCGGTCAAGACCACGGCCCGGGGCTCGGTCGGCATCGTCACCTCCGCCGGCACCGTGGTGCGGCTCTCCGTCCTGGAGCTGCCGGCCCTGCCGCCGACCAACGGCTCCCCCACGCTCTCCGGCGGCGCCCCGCTGGCCGCCTTCGTCGACCTCCCCGCCGG
>JAAYYA010000106.1 GCA_012515595.1 Actinomycetales bacterium | reverse complement strand
GGGGCACCACGGTCTTCGCCGACCGCGAGGGCTTCTGGAGCTACCGCGTCGAGGGCTGGTCCGACCCCTACGCCACGTGGCACCACGACGCCACGATCAAGGTCGAGGCCGGCGTCGACGTCGAGCTGATGCTCGAGGAGGGTGCCCGCGTGCTGGAACGGGCCCGCGACGAGGTGACCCGTCCCGCAGGTGACGGCGAGCGCCTGACCCAGGCGATCGACATACTGCGGGACACCGCCCGCCCCACCGGTGAGCGACTGGCGGCCGGCACCAACCTCAGGGAGCTGCTCACCAACGCGCCGCTGCGCGACCTGGTCAGCCCGAGCCGCGACTTCACCTGGTGGGTGGAGCGGAAGCTGGCGCTGCACGGGGCGTGGTATGAGATCTTCCCCCGCTCCGAGGGCGCCACCAAGGACCCGAAGACCGGGCTGTGGACCTCCGGCACCTTCGAGACCGCCCAGGGGCGGCTGCCGGCGATCGCCGACATGGGCTTCGACGTCGTCTACCTCACCCCGGTGCACCCGATCGGCCGGGTCAACCGCAAGGGCCCCAACAACACCCTCGTCGCCGGCGAGCACGACCCCGGCTCGCCCTACGCGATCGGCGCGAAGGAGGGCGGGCACGACGCCCTGCACCCCGACCTGGGCGACTTCGACGACTTCGACGCCTTCGTGGCGCGCGCGGAGGAGCTCGGGCTGGAGGTCGCCATGGACCTCGCCCTGCAGGCCGCACCGGACCACCCGTGGGCCACCGAGCACCCCGAGTTCTTCACCACCCGCGCGGACGGGACCATCGCCTACGCCGAGAACCCGCCGAAGAAGTACCAGGACATCTACCCGGTCAACTTCGACAACGCCCCCGAGACGATCTACGCGGAGGTGCGCCGCGTCATACAGGTCTGGATCGACCACGGCATCAAGATCTTCCGGGTCGACAACCCGCACACCAAGCCGGTCGAGTTCTGGCAGTGGCTCATCGCGGACGTGGCGGTGGACCACCCGGAGGTCATCTGGCTGGCCGAGGCGTTCACCAAGCCCGCGATGATGCACACCCTGGCCAAGGTCGGCTTCCAGCAGTCCTACACCTACTATGCCTGGCGCAACGGGGCCGGTGAGCTGCGGGAGTACGTCCAGGAGCTGTCCGGCGCGGCCGCGGCGTACATGCGGCCGTCCTTCTGGCCGACCACCCACGACATCCTGACTCCCTATATGCAGTATGGCGGGCCAACCGCCTTCCTGCTGCGCGCGGCGCTGGCGGCAACTCTCGTCCCGACCTACGGGATCTACGCCGGCTACGAGCACTGCGAGAGCGTGGCGCGGCCGGGGGCCGAGGAGCACATCGACAACGAGAAGTACGAGTACAAGAACCGCCGGTGGGACCTGGACGGCGAGCACGGCGGCACCGGCGAGGCGCAGGGAAGGCCCAACCTGGCGCCCTTCCTGAAGCGGCTCAACGAGATCCGGCGGGAGCACCCCGCGCTGCACTGGATCCGCAACATCACCTTCCACAGCGCCGAGGACGAGAACTTCCTGGTCTTCTCCAAGCGCGGCGGCGGCGCCCACGACGGATCGGACGGGGACGAGATCGTCGTCGTGGCCAACCTGGACCCGCACTCCAACCGCGGCACCACGGTCCACCTGAACATGCCCTCGCTCGGCCTGGGCTGGAACGACGGGTTCGTCGCCCACGACCTGCTCACCGGTCAGCAGTGGCACTGGGGGGAGGCCAACTTCGTCCAGCTCGGCCAGGGCGGGCTGCCGGTCCACATCATCCACGTCAGGAAGTTCTGATGCGCGGCCTGAACCTGCAGCAACCGGGGCTCAAGTACGACCCGGACTGGTTCCGCAAGGCCGTCTTCTACGAGGTGCTGGTGCGGGCCTTCGACGACTCGACCGGGTCGGGGTCGGGTGACTTCAGCGGGCTGATCGGCCGGCTGGACTACCTGCAGTGGCTGGGCGTGGACTGCCTGTGGCTTCCGCCGTTCTACGCCTCGCCCCTGCGGGACGGGGGGTATGACGTGGCGGACTACACCGCGGTCCTGCCCGAGTTCGGGACCCTGCCGGAGTTCCACGAGCTGATCTCGCAGGCGCACGCGCGCGGCATACGGATCATCACCGACCTGGTGATGAACCACACCAGCGACCAGCACGCCTGGTTCCAGGCCTCACGAGCCGAGCCGGACGGGCCCTACGGCGACTTCTACGTGTGGTCCGACACCGACGACAGGTATGCCGACGCCCGGATCATCTTCGTCGACACCGAGGTCTCCAACTGGAGTTTTGACAGCGTGCGGCGGCAGTTCTACTGGCACCGGTTCTTCAGCCACCAGCCGGACCTGAACTTCGAGAACCCCGCCGTCCAGGAGGCCATGTTCGACGTGGTCCGGTTCTGGATGGACATGGGCATCGACGGCTTCCGGCTGGACGCGGTGCCCTACCTGTTCGAGGAGGAGGGCACCAACTGCGAGAACCTCCCCAAGACGCATGAGTTCCTGGCGAGCCTGCGGGCGATGGTGGACGAGGAGTACCCCGGGCGGGTGCTGCTGGCCGAGGCCAACCAGCTGCCGGCGGAGGTCGTCGACTACTTCGGCACCCCCGAGGCGCCGGAGTGCCACATGTGCTTCCACTTCCCGGTCATGCCGCGGCTCTACTACGCGCTGCGGGAGGAGACGGCGGAGTCGATCATCCGGGTGATGAACGAAACCCCGGCGATCCCGCCCGGCACCCAGTGGGGCACCTTCCTGCGCAACCACGACGAGCTGACCCTGGAGATGGTCTCGGCCGAGGAGCGCTCGGCGATGTACGGCTGGTACGCCCCCGACCCGCGGATGCGCGCCAACATCGGGATCCGCCGCCGCCTGGCGCCGCTGCTGGACAACTCGCGCAGCGAGCTGGAGCTGATCAACGCGCTGCTGCTGAGCCTGCCCGGCTCTCCGTGCCTCTACTACGGCGACGAGATCGGGATGGGCGACAACATCTGGCTGCAGGACCGCGACGCGGTGCGCACCCCGATGCAGTGGACCCCGGACCGCAACGCCGGGTTCTC
>JAAYYA010000105.1 GCA_012515595.1 Actinomycetales bacterium | reverse complement strand
GCGATCGAACAGCCAGCCCGACGAGCGGGCCTGCTCCTCGAGCAGGGTCTGGTCGACCTGCTCGTCCGTGACGTCGAGGGCGAGCCCGGGTCGCTGCCCCTGCTGGCGCATGCACTGCGGGAGACCTGGGCGCGCCGGGAGGGCAACACCCTGACGGTCGAGGGCTACCGCGCCTCGGGAGGGATCCGGGGCGCCGTGGCCCAGTCGGCCGAGAGCATCTACCAACAGGCATCGGACCCCCAGCGTGCCGCCCTGCGCGAGCTGCACCTGCGGATGGTGCAGACCGGCCCGGCTGGGGACCCCGTGCGGACGAGCGTCGACCGTCACGCCGTCACCGCAGACCCGGAGCACGCGGTCCTCGTGGAGCGCCTGGTGCGTGCTCGCCTGTTCACCGTCGAGCGGGACCGGGTCGCCATCGCCCACGAGGCGCTCGCCGTGGCCTGGCCGCGCCTGCAGTCCTGGCTCTCCGACGACGTGGAGGGCGAGCGCATCCGGCACCACCTGGCGGCGACCGCAGACGGGTGGGAGGCCATGGGCCGACCCGAGAGCGAGCTCTACCGCGGTGCCCGCCTGGTGGCCGCGCGCGAGTGGAAGGACTCCGGTGAGCACCGGCTGAACAGCACCGAGCAGGAGTTCCTCGACGCCAGCGAGAGCAGACACCACAGCCGGCTGGTCCTGGCCGAGGAGGAGGCGCGACGGCAGCACCGCGTGAACCGCAGGCTCCGGGGGCTTGTTGTCGGGGTCGCCGTCCTGGCGCTGGTCGCGGCCGGCTTCGGTGTGGTCGCCCGCCTCCAGTGGCGGCAGAGCCAGGAGGCGCAGGCCGTCGCGTCCGCCGAGGCGTCGCGCGCCGTCGCTCACGGACTGTCCGCGACGGCCATGACCGTGGTCGACCGCGACCCGTCCCTCGCCAAGGCGCTCGCGATCGTTGCTGCCCAGTCCGCACCACCGAGCCCGCAGTCGCTCAGCGCCCTGCACCTGACGCTGGCGGCGGACCGGATCGTCTCGCGGGTCAGCATGAACCACTTCACCAACCGCTTGATGGCGGTCCTCAACTCCGCAGGCACGCTGGTGGCCATGTCAGGGGAGAACGCGCAGGAGCCCGCGCTGGCGATCGAGGTGCATGATGCCCGCACCGGCGACCTGGTGTGGGAGTGGGTGCGGCCGGACCAACCGGGTTTTGAGTCGGCGTTCGCCGCCGGTGTCGCCTGGGTCGGCAAGGGAGACCTGCTGGCCGGTGGCGTCGTGTGGAACCCCCACGTGGACCTGCGGCTGGGTGGTGACCTCGCGTCGTCACCGCAGCCGCCCGAGGGGGTCATCGGGATCCACCTCTGGGACCCGGCGAGTCATCAGGAGGTCAGGATGCTCGACGTCGGACCCTGTGGCGGCTGGCCGCTCAAGGCCTCGTCGGACAAGGTGCTCGTCCGACGGCTCGTGGCGCCGGCCGACGCCACGCGAGAAGAAGCTGACAGCATTGTGCGGGAGTGCCGGTGGAGCGATGGAGACTACGACAACGTGGTCTTCGACCTTGCCACCGGTGACGTCGTGTCGCTGGGGACGACCCCGTCGGCCCTGGGCTGGTTCAAGGGCGTCGCCCTGAGCGGTGATGGTTCGGTGGGCGCGGTGGCGCAGTTCACGAGCGACGGCCTCGCTGAGACCGTGCTCCGCGACACCACGACTGGAGCGGAGATCCGCCGCCTCCCCGGCATGCCCTCCGACCTCGACCCGGAGGGCGAGAAGATCCTGGTGCAGCTGGGGGATGGCGTGGTCGAATGGTGGGTCGTGGCGTCGACGACCGATGGCAGCACCGTGTCGACCTATCGGGGGCACTCCGCCAGAAGTCACTATGGCACCTTCAGCGCCGACGGGACCACGGTCCTGACCACGGCCACCGACCACGTGCTGGTCGAGTGGGACGTCGAGGACGCCCTGGTGCTGCGTCGCATCCCCGGGACGGGGGAAGGTCGCCCGTCCGGCGCACTGGACGGACAGATCCTGGTGCCGCGCCCGGTCACCTACGGGTCGGTGCTGGTCGAGGGGCGGGTCCCCGGCGAGACCTGGAGCGCGCCACGCTGCGGGCCGGATCGCGTCCAGGGAACGGGATATGCCGACCAGCTGCGGGTCGCCAGTGGACGGGTTCTCGTCGGTCGGGACTGCGGAGCCGCCCAGGGACCGCTGGAGTCCTTCGCCGTGGGCGGTTCGGATGCGGTGCGCGCCGTCGACGCGAACTGGGGTCAGGGGATCGCGGTCTCCCCGAGTGGTGGCTCCGTCGTCACGCAGGTGGGCACTGGTCCGTTCGACCGTGGCGACCTCGAGATCCGGGACACCACGACCCTCGAGGTCACCGGTCGACTCCCGAGGGTTTGTCGTGATCAGGTGCCCTGCCCGGCGGAGCCGATGCCCTTTGCGCTGTACGCGTGGAGCATCGTCTGGTCCGCCGACGGCCGGTGGATCGTCGCGGTGGACCCGGCTCGTGGCGCGGTTGTGTGGGATGTGCGCACCCGCGAGGTCGTGGCCGTCGTGGCAGCGAGCGGCAGCCCGGACGTGATCGACGCTGGGTTGGTCATGGGCGCACTCTTCACGCCCGCCGGCGACAACTTGATCATCGGCACGCAGGGCAGCCTCCTGTCCTACGACACCACCACCTGGGAGCTGACCGCGTCGGCACCCGCGGCCGTGTCGAACTTCGTGCCAGGGCTCATCGGGTTCGCCGCGGACGGGACGATGGTGGTGGTGAGCCCCTTCGGTCAGAACACGACGTTCACCTCGGTCCTCATGGTCGACCCCGAGTCGTTGGAGGTCCGCGCGGTCTGGCCGAACATCACGGCCGGTTCGGTGCGCGCGGCGCACGTCTCGCCGGACGGCACCCGTCTGGCGCTGGCCACCAGCGAGGGGACTGTTGACGTGTGGAACCTCTCCAGCGGGTCACTGGTGGACCGGGCGGACCCAGCGATGGGCAGCATCCAGGGGGTGCAGTGGCTCGACGACCGTGACCTGGTCCTGCTGAGCAGGTCCGGCGAGGTGTTGGCCATCACCACCGATCCGGACCGGCTCCAACAGGTGGCCCGCGCCTCCCTCACGCGAGGTCTGACACCGACCGAGTGCGCGGGCTACGGCCTCGTGCCCTGCCCCGACCTGGTCACGTTGCGGGGAGACGAGCCGAACGTGCCGGACGAGCTCCGCGGGAGCTACTCCGTCACGTGGACGGCCGAGGAGCTTGCCGCCGCGGCGCGGCGCTACTTCGAGACGGCCTTCGACACTGAGCTGGACGAGCGGTCGCTCGAGGAGATCGACTCGCTCGGCGCCGATTTCGCCGGGGACTACCGCCTCGAGCTGCGTGACGCGTCGTACGAGATCACCCGTGACGGGGACGTGTGGTGCACGGGTGCGGTGACCACGTCAGCACAGCGACCGGACCGGCTGCTGCTCGGCGCCGAGGGTGGGTCCTGGTGCCTCGACTTCCACTACGCCGAGATCGGCTGGCGTCTCGACGCCGGGGAACTGTCCCTGCCGCGTGAGACGTTCCGGGGCAGCGACATCGACGCGGTCGTCTGGACGAGCAAGCCTCTCGGGTTGGTGTCGGCCTCAGACGCACCCGGTGACACGTCTCAGCCGTAGTAGGCGGTGACCGCCGCCTCTCGTTCGCGCGTGCGCCTGCGGGCCTTGCGCCACAGGACGATGCCTCCCCAGAGCATCGCGATCAGCAGGATGAAGACGAGGATCGGGAAGAAGATC
>JAAYYA010000104.1 GCA_012515595.1 Actinomycetales bacterium | reverse complement strand
TGATGGAGTTCGTCGCCCGGATGGTTGTCGCCCCGAACACCTGGCGCTTCTTCCGGCGCAACTGGTGGCAGCTGATCTTCATCGCGATCCCGCTGCTGCGGGTCCTGCGCCTCGTGCGGGCGTTCCGTTTCCTGCGCACCGGCCGGGTGCTGTCGGGCGCGGTGCGCGGCTCACGGTCGACCGCCTCGGTGTTGCGCAGCCGGCTCGGCTGGCTGGCATCCCTGTGGGTCATCACGGTGCTGGCGGTCAGCCAGGTCCTGCATACCTTCGGAGCCTTCGACCTCTATGCAGCGGCGCTGCACGCGACGGCGCTCGGAGCGATCACCGGCGAGTCGCTGGCCGCGGACGGCGCGCTCGCGCGGGTCACCGAGATCTTCCTGGGCATCGTCTCGGTCGGCGTCTTCGGCACGATCGCGGCGTCGCTCGGAGCCTTCTTCCTGCAGTCGGACAGCGGCGTCGCCGGGACGAATCCTTGACCGCCCGGGCGCTGCGGCGCTCCGGCCACCGCTAGCGGTCGCGCTGCGCGAGGCGGTCGATCCGCCGCGGGTCGACGAGCACTCCGCGCTCGTCCCGGACCCACCACACCCGGTCGCGGCGGCGTTCGGCACGGGTCGCGTAGCGGTAGCCGAACACCCGCGCCCGCACCCAGCGGGGCCGCTGCCCGTCGAAGGGGTCGCGGTGCAGGAGCCGCAGCGTGGCCGGATCGGCAGCGAGCAGCCGCAGCAGGAAGCGCTCGAACCAGAGGTGCTGGGCGGAGGAGCCCAGCGCCAGGAACCACATGCCCCAGTCGAGCCGCAGGTGGTAGGGCGCCCACTGCCGGGGTCGCTGGTGCACGGGTCCGGGCTTGCCCTTGAACTCGTACTCCCGCCAGGCGTCCTCGTCCCCGGGGTCTTCGGCCAGGCTGCCCTCGACGACCACCTCCTCGCGGCGCCGGGTGATCGACCCGAAGGCCCCGTAGGCGCCGACCAGGTGCCACCGGTTGAACGAGGCGTTCATCCGCTGCCGGCGCGAGAGGAGGTTCCGCGCCGGCTGGTAGGACAGGACGAGGACACCGGCCGCCAGCGCGAGCACGGCCACCGCGAACCAGGCGGGGCCCTCGGCGTCGGCCGCCGTCCCGGCTTCCGGCGACCACGGCAGGACGCTGGACAGGACGTCGTCGGACACGGCCGCGAAGGCGAGCAGCAGCGTGAGCCAGTTGAGCCAGGCGAAGTTCCCGGAGACGACCAGCCACAGCTGGGTGATCACCACCAGTGCGGCTGCCCAGGTGGCGACCGGCTGCGGCGCGAAGAGCAGGAACGGCACGACCAGCTGGACCACGTGGTTGGCGCCCACCTCGACCTTGTGCAGCGGGCGGGGCAGGGCGTGGAAGTAGGCCGAGAACGGGCCGGGCATCGGCTGGGTCTCGTGGTGGTAGTAGAGGCAGGTCAGGTTGCGCCAGCACGGGTCGCCGCGCATCTTGATCATGCCGGCGCCGAACTCGACCCGGAACACCAGCCAGCAGAAGGCGAGCAGCACCAGCGTCGGCACCGGGACCCGGTCGGACCCCAGGAACGCGGCGAGGAAGCCGGCCTCGAGCAGCAGCGACTCCCAGCCGAAGCCGTAGAAGACCTGCCCGACGTTCACCACCGACAGGTAGAGCAGGTAGAGCACCGCGAACGCGAGCATCGGCACCCACGCCGGGCCGCGCTGCGGCAGCCCGGCCACCAGCGTGAGCGCCACCAGCAGACCGACCCAGCCCACGACGACCAGCAGCCGGTCGGAGTAGCGCCATCGGAACAGGGTCGGCCCGGCCCGAGCGCCCGCGCGCTCCAGGAACCGGGGGACGGGCATCAGCCCCCGCTCACCCAGCAACGGGCGGAACTGGCGCAGCACGGCGACGAACGCCACGGCATACAGGATCGCGATGCCGCGCTGCAGGACGACCCGGGACACCTCGTGATCGGTGGCCCAGAACCACCCCGCGGCCCAGGTGACGACGGCGTCCACCACCCCATGGTCCCGCGCAGGCGGCCGGCCGGCACCTGTGACTGGCCGGGGCGAACGAAACCCCTACGAACTTGTGTGGAGGGCGTTCGGAACCCCTACATTTTTGGTTACGAGGTCAGGTCGCGGAGGGCGCCGTCGAGGGTCGGGTGGGTGAACTCGAAGCCCGCCTCGGTCGTCACCGCGGAGGTCGCGTGCCGCCCCGTCAGGCCGAGCGCGGGGTCGGTGCGCAGCAGGACGCTCCCGGCGCGGACCAGGGTTGCGGGGGTCGGCGGCGCGGCCGGGCGGTGCAGGTGCTCCCGCAGCAAGGCCATCAACTCGCGGTTGCGCACGGGCTGGGGGGCCGCCGCGACGAGTATGCCGTCAGGCAGGTCCACCTCCGGCTCCAGTCCGAGGGTGGCCCGGACCAGCGCGAGCCAGTCGTCGACGTGGATCCAGCTGAACCACTGCTGGCCGGTGCCGACCCGCCCGCCGAGGCCGGCGAGGGTCAGCTGGGTGAGCCGGTCGAAGGCGGGGGAGCCGGTCTGCAGGACGATGCTGGTGCGCAGGACCGTCAGGTGGTCGGTGTTCGCGCCCTCGACGGCGTCCTCCCAGGGCTGGGCTACGCCGGTCATCTGGGGGAGGGCTGCGGACCCGGTCGGGAGGGGCGAGCTCTCGGTGAGCCGGTCATCGCCTGCGTCGGACCAGATCGCGGTCGTCGACCCCTGCACCCAGCGCGCCAGGGGCACCGGCAGGTCCCGGCTGGCTTCGACGAGCGCGCGCGTCGGCCGTACTCGGGACTCACGCAGGTCGGTGACGTTGGCTTCCGTCGGGCGGGCGTCCACGAGGCGGCCGGCGAGGTTCACCACCGCGGTGCGGGCCGGGTCGGCGGCCAGCTCCTCGACCCACGGGCCGGTCGTGGCGCCGTCCCAGGCGACCTGGCGGTGCGGCAGCTGCGGGTCGACGGCCCGGGTGAGCAGCACGACCTCGTGCCCGCGGGTGGTCAGGTCGGCGGCCAGGCTGCGGCCGAGGGTCCCCGAGCCGCCGGCGATCACGACCTTGAGCAGGGCGGGGTCGGGCTCGGGGCGCAGCATCCGGTAGAGCCGGGTGACGGCGAGCGGCCAGTCCTTCACCAGGTCGCCGGCCACGCTCATGACGACCGCCGGGGTGACCGGGCCGCTGACGCTGACCCGCTGCTCGAGGGTCGTGCCGCCGTCCTCGTGCGGCACCAGCGCCCAGCGGACTCTCGTCGCGCTGCCGCCGGGGGCCGGCTGCTCGAAGGCCAGGGAGCGGCCCGCCACCACCTCGGTGACGTGCAGCGGCCCGGCGGTCCGGCCGTGCAGGGCGGCGGCCCAGCCGCGCGCGGGCAGGTAGTGACCCTTCTGGCCGACCACCGCCACCGCTCCTTGGACCTGCACCTCCTGGGCGGTCCGGGAGACCTGCGGATCGGCATACTGCTGGGGGAGGGCCGGCTCGAGGGTGAAGGAACGGATCGCCCCCGACCAGATCGGCCACCGCCTCGGGTCGCCCACGATCTCCCAGAGCTCGTCGGCCGGCACGGCGAGGTAGTGGCGGGAGGTGCGTTGCCAGGTCATGGGCCCCACCCAATCACGCCGACCCGCCGTCGCTCACATCTGCGACGGGCGCCGGGCGTGGGAGGGTGGGGGTATGACGTTCGACAGCGGTCAGCAGGGGAACAGCGGTCCGACGCCGCAGCAGGGGCAGCAACCGGGGCAGATCCCGCTGCCCCCGCCGGAGAAGAAGTCGACCGGCAACAAGCGCAACGGCTGGCTGTACATCGGGCTCGGTGTCCTGTTCCTGCTGATCGGCGGGATCGGGCTGCTGGGCGACGAACCGGGCCTGCTCGACTGGCTCTTCCTGGTGCTCGGCCTGGCCAACGCCACGATGGGCATCAGCGCACTCCGCAACGCCGACACGAAGATCGACCCGTTCGCACCGAAGGGCTGATGTCATGACCGAGGAGCACCCCGAGCCCACGCCGGACCCACGGTCCGCGGCGGACGCCGACGCTGAGCGCAGGGCGCGGGCGACGAAGAACAACAAGCGGCAGGCGTGGCTCTACATCGTCATCGGTGTGGCGCTGGGCGTCCTGGCCGTGATCGGTCTGCTGGCCGACGACCGGGGCGTCCTGGACTGGTTGCTGCTGGCGCTGGCCGTCATCAACCTGGGCGTCGGCGCGATGGCGCTGCTGCGGCCCGACCCGCGGCTGGACGATCCCGGGGCGTAGGCCGCGGGAGCTCTCGCCTCACTCCGCCAGCAGGTCGCGGATCTCGGCGGCGAGCCGGACCGATGCCTCGATCTCGACGCGGCGGATCGACACGCTCTCCACGTTGAACCCGAAGGGCACGTCCAGGTGCCGGCAGAACGCTGCGAGCTCGCGCGCCGTCCGGACGCACTGGTCGTAGGACTCGCCCAGCGGGTCCTCGACGTGGGCCAGCTGGTTCTGCAGCCACCGCGGGACGTGCACGCCCAGCCACTGCAGGAACTCCAGCGTCTTCAGCGAGCCGCACACCGACAGCGTGAAGACCGTGTGGGCCGGCTCGACCCCGCGCTCGCGGCAGGCGTAGGCGTAGTCCGAGACCATGTCCTTGGCCGCGGTCAGGTCGTAGACCACCTGCGTGACGAAGAAGGAGCTCCCGGCCTGCTGCTTGCGCAGGATCCGCTCGTGCTCGTCGAGGTGCTGGGCGTGCCGCTCCGGGATCGCCACGCTGCCGAGCGGCACGATACTGCCGGTGTCCCGCCACAGCGACTGCGCCTCGGAGAGCCGGGTGCGCACGGTCTTGGAGCTCGAGGAGGCCCCGACCAACACGGTCGCCACCCGCTCGGCGTCCTGGTCGGCGAGCCACTGCTTGAGCACCTCGGGCTCGTACTTGCCCACCGAGCGGTAGATGATGACCGGCTGCCGCCAGGCGGCCAGGTGTCCGGCGTGGAAGTCGGCCGGGTCCAGGCACCGCACGAAGGGGAAGGGCCGCTCGTCGGGGTTGCGGTCGGACTCGTCCTCGATGTCGTAGAGCACGAGGGCGTCCAGGTCCAGCCCGTGGATCCGCTCGACCGTCAGCGCGGCGACCCGGTCCAGGTCCTCGACGGGCGTGGTCTCGCGGGGCGGCGTGAGGCTGAAGAGCCGGAGCGGGCGGGAGCGGTCGGCCAGGCGTGCCGCCAGGCCGACGGCCTCGGGCTCCGGTCCGGTCATGGGCGCGCCTCCTTCAGGACTCACGCTACTGCGTCGCAGGTGGTGGTCCCGAGGGTGGTGGCGGTGGCGGCCTCGGCCCGGTCCAGGGCCGCCCGTATGTCGTGGCGCAGGTCGTCGGGGTGCTCGATGCCGACCGAGATGCGCAGCAGACCGTCCCGGATGCCGGCGACCTCCCGGGCCTCTGCGGTCATCGACGCGTGGGTCATCGTGGCGGGGTGGGCGACCAGGCTCTCGGTGCCGCCGAGGGACTCCGCCAGGCTGAAACATCGGAGCCCGTCGACGAAGGCCCGGACGGCGTCCTCACCGCCGCGCAGCTCGACCGAGAGCATCGCGCCGAACCCGTCCTGCTGGCGGGCGGCGATCTCGTGCCCGGGGTGGTCCGGCAGACCGGGGTAGTGCACCGCCTCGACGGCCGGGTGGCCCACGAGCGTCTCGACGAGGGCCTCGGCGTTCTCCTGGTGTGCCCGCAACCGGGTGTGCAGGGTCCGCAGGCCGCGCAGCGTGAGGTAGGAGTCGAACGGGCTGCCGGTGATGCCCAGCACGTTGGCCCAGTAGGCGAACTCCTCGTGCAGCTCGGGCGTCGCGGCGATGACCGCACCGCCTACGACGTCGCTGTGCCCGTTGATGAACTTGGTCGTGGAGTGGACCACCGCGTCGACGCCGAACTCGAACGGGCGCTGCAGCACGGGGGAGAGGAAGGTGTTGTCGGCCACCACGAGGGCGCCGACGGCGTGTGCCGCACGCGTGACGGCCTCGATGTCGGTGATCCGCAGCAACGGGTTGGACGGCGTCTCCAGCCAGACCACCCGGGGTGCCGTCGGGGCATTCAGCGCCGCGTCGAGCGCCTCGGCGTCGGAGTAGTCGATGCACTGGTAGTCGAACTGCCCTCGCGCGGCGAGGGAGTCGAACAGCCGCCAGGTGCCGCCGTAGCAGTCGTGCGGGATCAGGATCGTGTCACCCGGACGCAGTAGCGTCGAGACGCACAGGGTGATGGCCGCCATGCCGGTGGCGGTGATCGTGCCGCCGTGCCCGCCCTCGAGCGTGGTCAGCGCCTCGGCGAGCAGGTCGCGCGTCGGGTTGCCGCTGCGGGTGTAGTCGTAGGACCGCTTCTCGCCGAACTCGGCGAAGCTGAAGTTGCTCGACAGGTACAGCGGCGGGACGACGGCCCCCTGTGCGGGGTCGGTGTCGATGCCGGTGCGCAGGCCGCGGGTGAGGGCGGAGATCTCGGTCATGACGTGCCTTTCCCAGGTGTCTGGCCGCCAACCTGCGGCTGACCGGGAACGGCTGCAACTCCTGGGCGACATGCGTCCACGAGCTCCATCTTCCGGTCCTCCCCAGAGGGGAGTCCGCAGGATTTGGCACCTTTTCCGCGGATTGCTCCCCGGAAGGCTGCCCCGGCGTCATCGGGCCTGTCCCTCAGCCGGTCGTGATGGATATCGTGCGAAAACTTACCGCAGTCGACGAAGAAGGCCAAGGGGTGGTGGCCACAAGCGTGTCGCCGACGGAAGGATCTGCGGCTCAGAGGTCGCCGGTGGGCGTGGGGTGGCGACGGGAGAAGTCCACGATCTCCTCGTGGGTCGGCTCGTCCACCCGCACCGACAGCTGGACGAAGCGCTGCCGCGACTCGGTGACGCGCCGGATGCGCTCCTGCTCATCCCAGGAGGCGACGACGATGACCGTCGGGCCGAGGACGGTCCTGATCTGCGGCGTGATCGCGCTCGCGGTCGGGCTGATGACCGCCACGAGGTGACCGCGCAGCGAGACCGGGACACCCCAGGCCAGGGCCGGCCGCGAGCCGGAGGCATAGGCGTCGAGCCTCCCGGGGGAGCTGAACAGCTCCCGCGCCAGTGGCGTCAGGGCCTGCCGGCGGGCGCGGGCCCGCAGGGCGTTGCGCGCCAGCTCGTATCCCGACTGGACTGCGACCTCCCGCTCCATGGCCCGCGCGATCGCCGCCTGGGCCGCGTCGGGCCGGTCGGGCGCGGGCGACGGAGTGCTCTCATCGGCGGGGGGCAGGGGCACAGACGCACTGTGCCAGACCCCACCGACACCGCAGAACCCTGGCACTCCCAGAACAGCTGGTGCCCTCAGGACACTGGTGCCCTCAGAACAGCTGACGGAAGTTGGCGCGCGCCAGGTCCAGCAGCTCGTCGCCGCGGCCAGAGAAGACTGTCTTCACGGCATACAGCGTGAAGCCCTTGACCTGCTCGGCCTTGATCGACGGCGGGATGGTCAGCTCCTCGCGCTCGGTCACCACGTCCAGCAGGGCCGGCCCGTTGTGATCGAAGATCTCGCGCATGGAGCCCGGGAGGTCCTTGGAGCGCTCGACCCGGATCCCCTTGATGCCCAGGGCGTTCGCGACACCGGCCAGGTCGGGGTTCTCCAGGTCGGTCGCGTAGTTGACGAACCCGGCGGCCTTCATCTCCAGCTCCACGAAGTTCAGCGAGGAGTTGTTGAGGACCACGATCTTGACCGGCAGGTTGTTCTGGGTGATGGTCAGCAGCTCCCCGAGCATCATGGTCAGGCCACCGTCCCCGGACAGGGTGACGACCTGCCGGTCGGGGTAGGCCGACTGGGCACCGACCGCGTGCGGGACCGCGTTGGCCATGCTGCCGTGGATGAAGGAACCGATGATCCGGCGGCCGCCTCCGCTGGTCAGGTAGCGCGCGGCGTAGACCACCGGCGACCCGACGTCCGGGATGAACACGGCATCAGGTGCGGCGTACTCGTCAACCAGCCTCGCGACATACTGCGGGTGGATGGGTCGCCCACGGCGGCTGGGGGTCGCCAGGTCGTCCAGCTTCTCCCGGGTCTTGCGGTAGTGCTTGAGGGAGTCCTCGAGGTGACGGCGCTTCTTCTTGCGCTCCACCATGGGGGCCAGCGCGCGCACCGTGGCGCCCACGTCGCCGACCAGCCCCAGGTCGAGCGGGACGCGGCGGCCCAGCTGCTCGCCCCGCAGGTCGACCTGGATGATCTTGGCCTGCCGGGGGTAGAACTGCTGGTAGGGGAAGTCCGTGCCGAGCATCAGCAGGACGTCGCTGTCCATCATCGCCCGGTAGCCGGAGGCGAAGCCCAGCAGCCCGGTCATCCCGACGTCGAACGGGTTGTCGTGCTCGATGAACTGCTTGCCGCGCAGCGCATGCACGATCGGGGCGCCGAGGGTGTCGGCCAGCGCGACCACCTCGTCGTGCGCGCCCTCGACGCCGGCGCCGGCCAGGATGGTCACCTTGTCGCCGCCGTTGAGCAGCTCGGCGGCCGCGTGCAGCTCGTCGTCCGCAGGGACCACTGTGGGGCGGGCGCGGGTGATGACGCTGACCCGGTCGTCCGCGATCTCCTGCAGGGCGACGTCGCCGGGGATGACCACGACGGCGACGCCGCGCTTCTCGATGGCGTTGCGCATGGCGATCTCCATCACCCGCGGCATCTGGGAGGGGTGGGCGACCAGCTCGGCATACACGCTGCACTCGTTGAACAGGTGCTGCGGGTGGGTCTCCTGGAAGTAGC
>JAAYYA010000103.1 GCA_012515595.1 Actinomycetales bacterium | reverse complement strand
CGCCGGTGCTCTCGGCAGTCACGGACGTCGCCCGCCGCGTGCTGCCCACCGACCTGATCCCGCGCGTCGGCGACGACCTGCCCGGCCCGGGCGCGCCGCGCCGATCACCGGAGCGCTCGGCCCCGGGCGAGGTCGTGCTGTTCGCGTCCTGCCTCAATGAGATCTTCGGCCCTGCTGACGCCCCGCCCCAGGGCTCCCGGATGGGCGCCTGGCGCGCCTTCCTGGCCCTGTGCGACCGCGCGGGGGTGGGCGTCCACGTGCCGGAGGACATCGCGGGCCTGTGCTGTGGGACCGTGTGGCGCTCCAAGGGCCTGACCGACGGGTTGGCGGCCATGGCGCAGCGCACGGCGTCGGCCCTGCTGCGCGCCACGCGCGAGGGTGAGGTGCCGGTGGTGACCGATGCGAGCTCGTGCACCCACGGGCTGCACGAGGTGGCGTCCGACCTCGAGAAGGTCGGCCTCCACGAGCTGGCGCAGCGGTTCCGCGCGGTGCGCATCGTCGACTCGGTGGCCTACGCCGCGGAACACCTGCTGCCGCACCTGACGGTGCGCAGACGCATTCCCTCGGCCGTGCTGCACCCGACCTGCTCCGACCGGCATGCGGGGGACCTGCCGCACTTGCTGGCGGTGGCGCGGGCCTGCGCCGAGGACGTGGTCGTGCCGGGGGCGGCCGGGTGCTGCGGCTTCGCCGGAGACCGGGGGATGCTGCATCCCGAGCTCACGGCGTCCGCCTCGCACCTGGAGTCCGCGGAGGTGGGGGAGCGGCGCTACGACGCGTACCTGTCCAGCAACCGCACGTGCGAGCTGGGCATGTCGCGGGCGACCGGGCGAACCTACCGCCACGCCCTGGAGCTGCTCGCGGAGCTGACCGGCTAGGGCGCCTGTCCGCAGGCGCTCACGGCGGCCGCACGCGTGCGGACCGAGTCCCTCGGCGCTCAACCCCAGGGCCGCGGGTATGGCATCAGGGCATCGCCCCGTTCATCGGCAGGATCGAGTACGCGTGCCGGATGTGGTGCTCCATCAGGTCGGCGGCCGCGTCGGGGTGGCCGGCCTGGATCGCGGCGAAGATCCGGCGGTGCTGCTCGTTGAGCCCGTCGCGGAAGGCCGGCCAGTCCGCCATGCGGGCGGACGCCCTCGCGATCGGTTGCAGCAGGGCCTCGCGCACAGCCCGGGTCAGGTCGCTGATCAGGGTGTTCTCGCTGACCTCGGCGATCAGGACGTGGAAGCCGGTGTCGAGCGGGCTGAACTCCGCGATGGACTCGGCCGCCTCCATGGCCCCCACGACCTCCGCCAGTCGGGCCAGCGCGTCCGCGGTGGCGTGCGTCGAGGCGAGCGCAGCGGATCCCCGCTCCAGGGACACCCGGGCCTCGACGACGTCGTCGACCGGATACTTGCCCAGCGAGACGTGCAGCTTCAGCAGGCGGGTCAGCGCCCTGCTCTGATCGCTGGTGACGCGCGTGCCGGAGGCCGGCCCCGCACCCACGGCCGAGTCGAGGACGCCCTGGGACTCCAGCGCCCGGATGGCCTCGCGAACCGACGAGCGTCCGATGCCCAGTTGGGTGGCCAACTCCCGCTCCGGGGGCAGGATCGACCCGACCTCGTAGCGGCCGCTCAGGATGCCCTCCTCGATGTGGTCGAGGGCCAGCTCGTAGGCTTTCACCCGCCTCCCGCCTCCCTGTTGGCTCGGTTCCATTCTGCCGCAACGGCGTGGGCGCGGCACATTGGTCCGACCGTCACAATCACGGATTGATAACGGCGCGCTCCGGGGCTTGCGTCCCGCGTACTTTGTCTGTTCATACTGACGTATGGTCAGACCAATGGCGGTCGGCCGCTGAACACGCAAAGGTGCCCATGTTCCAACCCGAGATCGCCCCGCTTGGCAGCCTGTGGCTGTCCGCACTGGTGGGCTTGCTGCCGCTCCTGACCATCTTCGTCCTCCTCGGCTGGCTGCGCTGGAAGGCTCACGCCGCCGGGCTCGTCGCCCTGCTGGTCGCCCTGCTGGTGGCCATCTTCGCGTTCAAGATGCCCGCCGGGCTCGCCGTGCTCGCCGCCACCGAGGGCGCGACGTTCGGCATCTTCCCGATCACCTGGATCGTGCTGTGCGCGGTCTGGCTCTACGAGATCACCGTCGTCAGCGGCCGGTTCGAGGACCTGCGCGGCACTTTCAACCTGATCTCCGACGACCCGCGCATCCTGGCAGTCCTGATCGCCTTCTGCTTCGGCGGCCTGCTGGAGGCCCTCGCCGGCTTCGGCGCGCCCGTCGCCATCACCGGCGTCATGCTGATGGCCGTCGGCTTCCCACCGCTGCGCGCCGCTACGACCGTGCTGCTGGCCAACACAGCGCCGGTCGCGTTCGGTGCCATCGCCATCCCGATCATCACCGCCGGCAACCTGACTGGCATCGACTACCACTCCATCGGCGCCTACGTCGGTCACCAGACCCCGGTCATGGCCTGGGCCGTGCCGCTGCTGCTGGTCCTCGTGGCCGATGGCGTCCGCGGTCTGAAGGAGACTTGGCCGGTCCTGCTCGCCGTGGGCCTGTCCTTCGCCGTGCTGCAGTGGATCAGCTCGACCTGGATCTCGGTCGAGCTCACCGACGTGATCGCCTCCCTGGGTGCCCTCGCGGTCGGTGTCCT
This sequence comes from Actinomycetales bacterium, assembly GCA_012515595.1. GTDB lineage: Bacteria > Actinomycetota > Actinomycetes > Actinomycetales > Dermatophilaceae > Ornithinicoccus. The sequence continues at coordinate 3,549 of JAAYYA010000103.1, read as the reverse complement.
GGTGCTGCGCGTGGTCAAGCCCAAGGGCACCGAGGCCGCCAAGGAGCGCCTCTTGGCGACCCGCGAAGCCGAGACCGCCGCCGGCTACGTCTCAACCCTGGACCTGAGCCACCACGAGGCCGTGGTGCGGCGCCCGGACCGCAAGGCGATCGGCATGGCGTTGTTCCCGTACCTGCTGGTCATCGTGGTGTTCACCATCGCCAAGCTGGTGCCGGTGGCGTCCACGTTCCTGGCCTCGACCGACCTGAAGATCCAGTGGCCCGGCCTGTACGGCAACGTGCTCAACGCGGCCGGCGAGCCGAACTCCTCGACGATCTACAACTTCCAGTGGCTGAGCTCGCCGGGCACGCTGCTGCTGCTGTCGGGCATCGTGGTCGCGCTGGTCTACCGCGTGCCGATGCTGGAAGCCGCCAAGACCTTCGGGCGCATGGTGCACAAGCTGCGCTGGACCTTCCTCACCATCGCCTCGGTGCTCGCCCTGGCCTACGTGATGAACCTGTCGGGCCAGACGATCACCGTCGGCACCTGGATCGCCTCGGTTGGCGCGATCTTCGCCTTCCTCAGCCCGACGCTGGGCTGGATCGGCACCGCCGTCACCGGCTCGGACACCTCGGCCAACGCCCTGTTCGCCACCCTGCAGCAGACCGCCGCCACCAACGCGGGCATCGACCCGACGCTGCTGGTGGCCGCCAACACCTCCGGTGGTGTGGTCGGCAAGATGATCAGCCCGCAGAACCTCGCCATCGCCGCGACCGCGGTCGGCCTGGTCGGCAAGGAGTCCGACATCTTCCGCACCGCGATCCGCTGGAGCCTGGGCCTGCTGCTGGTCCTGTGCATCCTCGTCGGGCTGCAGTCCACCCCCGTCCTGAGCTGGATGCTCCCCTGAGGAAAGGAAGCCCGAACATGGCTGGCCCCACCGTCGCGCTCTTCGCCACCTGCGTGAACGACACGATGTTCCCCGGCACGCCGGACGCCGTCCGCCGCCTCCTGGAACGTCTCGGTTGCACCGTGGTCTTCCCCCGCCAGCAGACCTGCTGCGGGCAGATGTTCACCAACACCGGCTACTTCGACGAGGCTGTGCCGAGTGTGCGCACATTCGTCGAGGCATTCGACACGTTCGACTACGTGGTCGGGCCCTCCGGGTCGTGCGTCGGCGCGGTGCGCCACCAGCATCCGATGCTGGCCCGGCACGCCGGGGACGCCGGCCTGGAACGGGCGGTGGGGGAGCTGACGCCACGGGTCTATGACCTGAGCGAGTTCATCGTCGACGTGCTCGGTACCGTCGACGTGGGGGCGTGGTTCCCGCACCCGGTCACCTACCACCCGACCTGCCACTCTCTGCGGGTCGCGAAGGTGGGGGACCGGCCCCTGCGCCTGCTCCGGGCCGTCGAGGGGATCGAACTGCGTGAGCTGCCCGACGCCGAGCAGTGCTGCGGCTTCGGCGGCACGTTCTCGCTGAAGAACCCCGACGTGTCGATCGCCATGGCCACCGACAAGGCCGACCACGTGGTCTCGACCGGTGCGGAGTTCGTCGTCGCCGGCGACAACGCCTGCCTGCTCAACATCGGTGGGGTGCTCGGACGCCGCGGCGACCGGGCCCGCACCATCCACCTGGCCGACGTGCTCGTCAGCACGCGCGAACAGCCGACCACGGCATCCGCCACGACCGCGGGGAGGGCCCGATGACCACCACCAACCTCGGCATGCCGACCAGGGTGCGGCTCACCCCGGCCCCGCCCGAGGGAGCGCTCATCGACAGCCCGCCGTTCCCGCAGGCCGCGATCCGCGAGCTGGGCAAGGACACCCAGCGGGCCAACCTGCGCCACGCCACCCACACCATCCGCACGAAGCGGCAGCGCGTGGTGGCCGAGCTCGACCACTGGCAGGACCTCCGTTCGGCCGGCGAGGCCGTCAAGAACCGCGTGGCCCGCCACCTCGACACCTGGCTGGTCCAGCTCGAGGAGAACCTCACCAGGGCCGGCTCGACCGTGCACTGGGCGCGCGACGCGGAGGAGGCCAACCGCATCATCATCGATCTCATCCGGGCCACCGGCTCCGACGAGGTCGTCAAGGTCAAGTCGATGGCCACCCAGGAGATCGACCTCAACGAGGCTCTGGAGGAGGCCGGGATCGCGGCCTGGGAGACCGACCTGGCCGAACTCATCGTGCAACTGGGCCACGACCGGCCCAGCCACATCCTGGTGCCTGCCATCCACCGCAACCGCACCGAGGTGCGCGACATCTTCCTCGAGGAGATGGGCCGCTATGGCACCCCGCCCCCCGAGGGCCTCGACGACGACCCCGGACGCCTCGCCAACGCGGCCCGCGCCCACCTGCGCGACAAGTTCCTGCGCGCGAAAGTGGCCGTGTCGGGGGCAAACTTCGCCGTGGCCGAGACCGGTTCGCTGGTCGTGGTGGAGTCCGAGGGCAACGGGCGGATGTGCCTGACCCTGCCGCAGACCCTGATCTCGGTGGTCGGCATCGAGAAGGTCGTGCCGACCTTCGCCGACCTGGAGGTGTTCTTGCAGTTGCTGCCGCGCAGCTCGACCGCCGAGCGGATGAACCCCTACACCACGATCTGGACCGGCCCGACCCCCGGGGACGGCCCCCAGGACGTGCACGTCGTGCTCGTCGACAACGGCCGCACCCGCGCCCTGGCCGACCCCAGCGGGCGTGCCGCGCTGCGGTGCATCCGCTGCTCGGCGTGCCTCAACATCTGCCCCGTCTTCGAGAAGGTGGGCGGCCACGCCTACGGCTCGGTCTACCCCGGCCCCATCGGCGCGATCCTCAACCCGCAGCTGCGCGGGGTTGAGTCGGCGGTCGACCGGTCCCTGCCGTTCGCCTCCACCCTGTGCGGCGCGTGCGACGACGTGTGCCCGGTGAAGATCCCGATCTCCGACATTCTGGTCCAGCAGCGGCACCGCATCGTCGAGGCCAAGAAGGCCGAGGCTGGTCGCAAGCCGCACCTGGAGCCGGTCCTGATGAAGGGCGGCGGCTGGCTGATGGGCGATGCCCGACGCCTCGCCCTGATGCAGCGGGCGGCGAACGTCTTCGGCCTCGTCGGCGGCCGGACCATCGGTCGGATCGGCAACTGGCCCGTCCCCGGGCTCTCCCGCTGGCTGCGTGCCCGCAACGTCCCGATGCCACCCACGGCGTCCTTCCGCGCCCAGTTCGACAAGACGAGAGGTGGGCAGCGATGAGCACCGCCCGTGACGAGATCCTCGGCCGCATCCGCACCGCGCTGAGCGACGTGACCGACGCCGACCCGGCCCGTGACGTGCCGGTCGCCTGGCAGTACGGCCGCGCCACCGACATCGCCGACGTGCTCGGCCTGTTCGTCGAGCGCGTCGAGGACTACCGCGCGATCGTCGAGCGCGTGCCCGTGGCCGACGTCCCGGAGGCCGTCGTGCGGCACCTGCGCGACACCGGCGCCACGACCGTCGTCCTCCCCGTGGGCATCGAGGCCGCGTGGCGGGCCGCCGTCGAGGCGTCCGGCCTGGAGGTGCTGTCCGACGAACCGGCCCTGTCCCACGACGAGCTCAACCGGGT
>JAAYYA010000017.1 GCA_012515595.1 Actinomycetales bacterium | reverse complement strand
GTGCGCCCGGTGGCCTGTGGGAGCGCCATGCCGTGCGCCCGGTGGCCTGTGGGAGTTCGACACCGGAACCCGCGGCGCCGGACCGTACCCTGGTGCCATGCCGACACTCTTCGTGGTCCAGCAGTGGGTCGGGCTCGCCCTGGGAGCCCTCGCCCTCGGCATCCAGGTGTGGGCCTTCGTCGACGCCCTGATGACCCGCAGCGACGCCTTCGTCGCCGCGGACAAGCGCACCAAGGGCTTCTGGCTCGCGGTCACCGGAGTGGCGAGCGCCATCGGGCTGGTGCACCTGGAGCAGCCGTTCGGCCTATTCAACCTGATCGCGATCGTCGCGGCAGCCGTCTACCTGACCGACGTCCGCCCCGCCCTCGCGCAGCTCCGCGGCCGGGGTCGCGGCGGCGCCTCGAGGGGCTCCCACGGTCCGTGGTGACCCCACGTCATACGAGCCTGGTCGCCGGTCCCACCGGCGCCCTGGAGGTGCTGACCGCCGGGCACGGCGACCCGCGCACCGTCTTCGCGCACGGGCTTGCCGGGTCGATCCCGACCACCCGGCCCTACGCCGCCAAGGTGTCGGGGACGCGGACCTTCCTGCACTTCCGCGGCCACGGCGCCTCCGACACGCCGGACGACAGCTGGGAGTATGCCGACCTGGCCGCTGAGCTCTGGGCGGTCGCCGACCACGTGGGGGCCGGTCAGGCGCTCGGGGTCAGCATGGGCGCGGGGGCGCTCTGCGCGGGGCTCGCCACCGACCCGACCCGGTTCGAGCGGCTCGTGCTGGTGCTGCCGGCCGCCATCGACCGGCGACGGGGCGACCCGGCGATGGCCCGCCTGGCCGGGTTGGCCGCGCTGGTCGAGGCGGGGGACCACGAGGGCGTGGCGGAGCACCTGCTGGGGGCCGAGCCGGTGACGGTGCGCTCGGACCCGGGGGTGCGCCAGTGGGCCCGTGGCCAGGCGGACCGGCTGGTCGGGACCGGCGTGGGCCGGGCGCTGCGCACGCTGCCCCACCGGGTGCCGGTCGCGGACCGGGCGCTGCTGGGCCGGGTCCGGGCGCCGGTGCTCCTCCTCGCCCAGGAGGGAGATCCGGCTCACCCGGCCGACGTCGCGCGCGACCTCGCGGACGTCTTTCCGCGGGCGATTCTGCACGTCCTGCCGCCGGGTGGCATCATGTGGGGTCACCGCTCCCGCGTCCGTGATCTCGTGGGGGAGTTCCTGACGCCAGCAACCGAGCCCACCGCACCGAGCACGGGGAGACCACTCCATGAGTGACCACAGCACCACCCAGCCGTATGTCGACACCCCCGAGGAGCTGGCCGAGGCCGCCCGGGCGCAGACGACCGAGGCGTCGCCGCAGGCCTACCACGACCGCACCCAGGACGTCTTCGTGGTCGAGCGGCCCTGGGGTCGGTTCGAGCAGTTCGCCACCAACGAGACGGTGACCGTCAAGACCGTCACCATCGACCCCGGCCAGCGTCTCTCGCTGCAGCACCACGCCGCGCGCAACGAGATGTGGCAGGTGCTGGACCACCCCGTCGACGTCACGCTCGGGGATCGCACCTGGTCGGCCCAGCCGGGTGAGCTGGTGTGGGTCCCGGTGGGCACGCTGCACCGGATGGGCAACTCCGGAGACCGGCCCGCGCGCATCCTCGAGCTGGCCTTCGGGGACTTCGACGAGGCGGACATCACCCGGGTGCAGGACGACTACCGCCGCGACTGAGCGTCGCTAGCCCGCGGGCGCCACCGCCTCCCAGGCGACCTCCAGCTCCCCCAGCCGCCACCGGGCCGCGGAGCCCAGGAGCGGCCAGCCCCGCCCCCGCAGGTCGGTCACCGCCGCGAGGAACCGCTGCCGCGGGCCGTATGCCGCGTGGCCGGCCGCGCGGGCCCACGCGTCGTCGAGGTCGGTCACCAGGGCGTGGATCGGCTCGCCGGGCACGTTGCGGTGGATCAGGATCTTGGGCAGCCGCTCGGCGACCACCGAGGGGGTGTCCAGCCCGGCCAGCCGCCAGGACAGCGTCAGCGACCGCGGAGCGGGCGCGCCGTCGGACCCGCGGCGCACGTCGACCCACGACCCGAGCCGGCCCAGCTCGTCGCAGGTGCCCTCCACGAGGGCCCCGCCGGGAGCCAGCCGACCCACGATCCGGGACCAGGCCGGGAGAACCTGCTCCTCGTCATACTGCCGGAGCACGTTGAGTGCCCGGACGACCACGGGGGACCGGCCGTCGGGGAGGGGGATCTCGAAGCCGCCGAGCGCGAAGGTCAGCGCCGGCGGGTCCGCGTGCGGCGCCGCGGCGGTCACGCGCTCCTGGTCGATCTCCAGACCCACGACCCGCACGTCCGGGCGGACCGCCGCGAGCCGCCGGTGCAGCTCGAGGGAGGTCACCGGATGCGCCCCGTAGCCCAGGTCGACCACCACCGGCGCCGGCGCGGTGAGCAGGGGACCGTAGGTGTGGACCACCCAGCGGTCCACCCTCCGGAGCCGGTTGGGGTTGGTCGTGCCACGGGTGATCTCGCCGACCGGTCGGGTCGCCCTGGGTGCACCAGCCACGACCCCACGATAGGCGGCGTGCGAAACTGAAGGGCACAGTCTCAACGGCAGTCTGCACGGCACCGGGCCGTCGGAGTCAGGAGTTCACCACGTGACTGAGACCGAACGGGTCCGTCGGGTCGCCATGCTGAGCGTGCACACCTCCCCGCTGGACCCTCCCGGCACCGGCGACGCAGGTGGGCTGAACGTCTACGTCGTCGAGACGGCACGGCGACTCGCGGCGCGCGGCACCGAGGTGGAGATCTTCACTCGGGCCACCGACGGGTCGCTGCCCGAGACGGTCCGGATGGGGTCCGGGATCCTGGTCCACCACGTGCCGGCCGGCCCCTACGAGGGCCTGGCCAAGGACGACCTGCCGGGCCAGCTGTGCGCGTTCACCGCGGGCGTGATGCGGACCGCCGCGGGCCGGCCCGAGCAGTGGTATGACGTGGTCCACTCCCACTACTGGCTCTCGGGGCAGGTCGGCTGGCTGGCGACGGACCGGTGGAACGTGCCGCTGGTTCACACCATGCACACGATGGCGCGGGTCAAGAACGCCCAGCTCGCCGAGGGCGACAACGCGGAGCCCCCCGGCCGGGAGATCGGCGAGGCACAGGTGGTCGAGGCCGCCAGCGTGCTCGTCGCGAACACCGCCGAGGAGGCCACCCAGCTGGTCGACCTCTACGACGCCGACCCGCGGAAGGTGCGCGTGGTGCCGCCGGGGGTCGACCTGGACGTCTTCCGGCCCGGTGACCAGCGTGCCGCGCGGCAGGCGGTGGGCCTCCCGGAGGACGCCCTGGTGATGCTGTTCGTGGGGCGGATCCAGCCGCTGAAGGCACCGGACGTCACGGTCCGCGCCGCGGCGGAGCTGGTCCGCCGGGACCCCGCGCTGCGGGACCGGCTCGTGGTCGGTGTCCTCGGCGGGCCCTCGGGGTCCGGCCTGGCCAAGCCGGAGGCGCTGCAAGAGCTGACCGCACAGCTGGGCCTGGGCGACATCGTCCGGTTCGTCCCGCCGGTGTCCCGGGCCGCATTGGCCGACTGGTACCGCGCCGCCGACCTGGTCACCGTGCCCAGCTACAACGAGTCGTTCGGGCTGGTGGCCGTGGAGTCCCTGGCCAGCGGCACACCGGTCGTCGCGGCCGCCGTGGGGGGGCTGCCGGTCGCCGTGGGTGACGGTGGAGTGCTGGTCGACGGGCACGACCCGGTCCGGTGGGCCGACGAGATCGGTGCGCTGCTGACGGACCGCCCGCGCCGGGCGCGGCTCGCGGAGGCCGGGCTGGCGCACGCGGCCACCCTGGGCTGGGACAGCACCGTGGACCGGCTCGAGGACGTCTACCGGCAGGTCCGGGCGCAGCACGCGCCACAGCACGTCAACGGGCACGGGCCGCTGCTGGGCCGTCAGGTGCCCAGTCTGGTGCTGCCGTGAGCACCGAGCCGCTGGAGCGGTTGCGGGCCGCCCTGGACGAGCTCGACGTGGACTACGAGGTCGGCGCGCGGGAGGGCGAGCTCGTCGTCACCCTCCCCGGGGAACGCAAGCTGCGGACCGTCTGCTCGCTGGTGGTCGCCGGCGACGCCGTGTCCGTGCAGGCCTTCGTGATCCGCAACCCCGACGAGAACCACGCGGAGTTCTACCGCTTCCTGCTGCGCCGCAACCTGCGGATGCCGGGCACCGCCTACGCCATCGACGCCTCGGGCGACGTCTACCTCACCGGCCGGCTGCCCGTCGCAGCGATCGACCTGCCCGCCGTGGACCGGTTGCTCGGGACGGTCCTCACCGCCTGCGACGAGCCCTTCAACGAGCTGCTGGTGATCGGCTTCCTCACCTCGATGAAGGCCGAGTGGCGCTGGCGGATCTCGCGCGGGGAGTCGACCGCCAACCTGGAGGCCTTCCGGCACCTGCTGGAGGGAACCGAGGACGGTCCCGGCGCGAAGGAATCTGAGGACGACCCCGGCGCGAAGGGAACCGAGGACCGTCCCGGCGCATCGTAGGAGCATGGACACGACGGACAGCCCCTGGTGGGGCTTTGGCACGCTCGTCGCCGCACTCCTGGTCACCGTCGCGGCGTGCGGCCAGGCCGCCGGGCCGGACCCGGCGCCCGGAGCCGGTGGCACGCAGACCTCTGCCCCGGCCTCTGGTGCCGCTGAGCCGGAGCAGGTGGAGGTCGTCGCGGTCCACGAGGACGTGGACTACTACATCGGGTGCGCGGACGCGCCGCTGCGCCACGAGGGGCTGGAGTTCTGGCCGCTGCTGCCGGAGGAGCGGGAGGACCTGGACCTGGTGCGATACGGCACCGGGATGGGCGTGCACATCGTCGCGGTGGCCGAACCCGGCCCCGGCGACGACATCGGCACGCTCACGGTGTATGCCGACGGGCGGGCCCACTACGTCTCCCACAGCGGGCAGGAGATCTGGTTGGTCGACGAGCCGCGCGAGTACAACTGGGTCTGCTGACGGGCGCCGGGCTTCGCGACCTCAGGGCCGGCCACGTCGCACGTCCCTCGTGGGTGCGGGCGCTGATGCGCCACCCGGCCGTCAGCGCCGCGGTCCCGATGGCACGTACAGAACCCCTGAGATTGTGCGTGGGGCACGTGCAAAACCCCTGAACTTTTGTGTGGGAGACGTGCAAAACCCCTATATTTTTGCGGGGGTGACCAGCGAGGGGCGGTACTCCTCGGGGACCTCCAGGCCCAGCAGCACCAGCAGCGTGGCGGCCAGGTTGGACAGCCCCGGGGCCTCCACCCCGTCCACGACCTGCCACTGCTGACCGGAGTAGTCGGCGATGAGCAGCGGGACCGGGTTGGTGGAGTGCGCGGTCTTCCAGAGCGGGGTGCCGTCCTCGCTGGTGCGGGGGTGACCGGCCTTGTCCCGCTCGACCATGTCCTCGCTGTTGCCGTGGTCCGCGGTGACGACGAGGCAGCCGCCGGCCGCCTCGACCGCCTCCGCGATCCGACCGACGGCCTCGTCCACGGCCTCCACGGCCAGGATGGTGGCGTCGAAGTTGCCGGTATGTCCGACCATGTCCCCGCCGGCCAGGTTGGACCGCAGGAAGGTGTAGCCGCCCTCCTCCAGCGCCGAGATGACGTAGTCGGCCGTCTCGGCCGCCTTCATCCGCGGGGCCTTGTCGAACTCGATCCGGTCCGAGGGGATGTCGATGTAGGTCTCGGTCTCGGGGTCGAAGGGGTCGGAGCGGTTGCCGTTCCAGAAGTAGGTCATGTGGCCGTACTTCTGGGTCTCGGAGGCCGCGAGCTGGCGCAGCCCGGACCGCGCGATGACCTCGCTGACCGTGTCCTCGATCGTCGGTGGCTGCACCAGCCGGACCGGCGGCATGTTGGTGTCGCCGTCGTAGAGGGTCATGCCGGCGAAGAAGACGTCCGGCCGGTCGCCGCGGTCGAACCCGGGGAACTCCTCACCCTCGACGAACGCCCGCGTCAGCTCGATCGCCCGGTCGCCGCGGAAGTTGAAGATGACGACGGCGTCGCCGTCGCGCACCGGCCCCACCGGCTCCCCGTCGGCGTCGACGACGGTGAAGGCCTCGAGGAGCTGGTCGCTGATCCCCGGCGTCTCGGCACGGAGGGTGCTGATCGCCTCGCCGGCCGAGGGGAACGGTCGGGCGCTGCCCTGCACCACGGCCTGCCAGCCCGCCTCCACGACGGACCAGTTGGCCTCGTAGCGGTCCATCGTGGTCACCATGCGGCCGCCGCCGGAGGCGATCTTCCAGTCCAGGTCCGTGCCCTCGGTGAGGGCGGCCAGCCGCTCCTCGAGCCGGGCGACGTAGCGGTCCGCCGTGCGGTCCTCCACGTCCCGGCCGTCGAGCAGCCCGTGGAGGCGCAGGTGCTGCACGCCGTCGGTCTTGGCCTGCGCGAGGAGCAGCATGAGGTGCTCCCACGAGGAGTGCACGTTGCCGTCGCTCAGCAGGCCGATCAGGTGCAGCGTGCCCCCGCCCTGGGTGACCCGGGCGACCAGGTCCCGCCAGGCACCCTCCCAGATCTCCCCGCCGAGGACCGCGTCGTCGACCCGCTTGGCGCCCTGCGGGATGATCCTGCCGGCCCCCATCGTGTTGTGGCCGACCTCGGAGTTGCCCATGTCGCTGTCGCTGGACAGACCGACGTGGGTGCCGTGCGCGGCGATCTGCAGGGAGATCCCGTCCCGGCCCAGGGCGTCCAGGTGCGGGGTCCGCGCGGCCGCGACCGCGTCATACTCGTCCCCGGTGCCGATGCCGACGCCGTCCATGACCACCAGGACCAGGGGCCTCCCGGCCGGCGTGCTCACGGTGCCTCGAACTTGTAGCCGAGTCCGCGCACCGTGATGATGTGCTGCGGCTGGCCCGGGTCGGGCTCGATCTTGGCGCGGAGCCGTTTGACGTGCACGTCCAGGGTCTTGGTGTCCCCGACGTAGTCGCTGCCCCAGATCCGGTCGATCAGCTGCCCCCTGGTCAGCACCCGGCCGGAGTTGCGCAACAGCATCTCCAGCAGCTCGAACTCCTTGAGCGGGAGGGTGATCGGCTCGCCGTCCACGGTCACCGTGTGGCGCTCCACGTCCATCCGGACCGGCCCGGACTCGACCGTCGAGGGGAGCAGCTCCTCCGGCTCGGCCTGCCGCCGCAGCACGGCCTTGATGCGGGCCAGCAGCTCGCGACCGGAGTAGGGCTTGGTGACGTAGTCGTCCGCGCCGATCTCCAGCCCGACCACCTTGTCGACCTCGCTGTCCTTGGCGGTGAGCATGATCACCGGCACCGTCGACTTGGCCCGCAGCGAGCGGCACACGTCCACCCCGGAGAGACCCGGGAGCATGAGGTCCAGCAGCACCAGGTCGGCACCGTTGCGGTCGAACTCCGTGAGGGCGTCCGGGCCGGTCTCGGCGACCGACACGTCGTAGCCCTCCTTCTTCAGCAGGTAGGAGAGCGGGTCGCTGAACGATTCCTCGTCCTCGACCACCAGGATCCGGGTCATGAACTCACTCCTCGCTCGGTCGCACGACCGAGGTCGTCTGTCGGGTGGGTAGGTGGAGCGGATGCTGTCCCCGAGGCTACCCCGGGGTGCCCCGGGACCGAATCCGCGGCCGGGAGCCGGATGGTGAAGGTCGAGCCCTGTCCCAGCTGGCTCCACACGACCACGTCGCCGCCCAGGTTGGCGCAGATGTGCTTCACGATCGACAGCCCGAGGCCGGTGCCGCCGGTCGCGCGGGAGCGCGCCGCGTCGACCCGGTAGAAGCGCTCGAAGATCCGCTCCTGGTCGGCCGGTGAGATGCCCTGACCCTGATCGGTGACCGCCACCTCGACCAGGTCCTTGCGGCGGCGGCAGACCACCGCGACCGGGCTGCCCTCCTCGGAGTAGCTGATCGCGTTGGTGATCAGGTTGCGGATGGCCGTGATGATCCACTCGGCGTCACCGTGCACGGCCAACCGGGTGCCCTGGATGGTGCTGGACAGGGTGATGCGGCGCCCGCCGGCCACGACCCGGGTGTGCTCGACGGCCTCCCGCGCGCACTCGCCCACGTCCACCTCGGCGAGCGAGGTGGACAGGTCCGCCGTCTGGAGGCGCGACAGGTCCACGATCTCGCTGACCAACCGGCTCAGGCGGATGGTCTCGACCTTCATCCGCCCGGCGAAGCGCTGGACGGCGTCGGGATCGTCGGCGGCGTCCTCGACCGCCTCGGCCAGCAGCGACAGCCCGCCGACCGGCGTCTTCAGCTCGTGGCTCACGTTGACCACGAAGTCCCGGCGGACCTCCTCGACGCGACGCGCCTTGGTCCGGTCGTCCACCAGCGCCAGGACCGTGTCCCGCCCGATCGGGGCCACCCGGACCCCCATGACCATGACGCCCTGACCGAGGGGTCCGCGGGCGAGCTCCAGCTCGGCGTCGCGGATGACGCCGTCCCGGTGGACCTGGACCGCGAGCTCGCGCAGCTCCGGGTGGGTCAGGCGGTTCCCGCGCACCAGGCCGTGGGCGACGGCGGACGCGCTGGTCTTGACGACGTTCCCGCTGGCGTCGAGGACGATCGCCCCGTCACGCAGCACGGCCAGCACATCGGCGACGCCCTCAGGCACGGCCGGCTCGTCCGGCTCCGCCAGGGCCGGCGGCGCGGACGTGCGCTCGGTGACCCGCACCAGGAGGGTGGCGATCGCCGCCAGCGCCAGCCCGAGCACCACGCCCAGGGCCCCTGCCGTCAGCTCGTCCACGCCTCCAGCCTAATGAGCCGACCCGCAGGTCGCGGTCTCCGGGCCGCGCCTCCCGCACCGCCCGGACGGGGACGACGGGCAGCCCCCGTCACCCGGTCGGACGGCGTTCACCTGGCGGGGGGCAACTGTTCACCCGAGGGTGAGACAGTCCCCTGTGGAGTAGAACCGATTGATCTAGAGGGAGTGCCGAGTGCGCAAGGTTTTTACCGAGGAACTGCAGTTCATCACCGATCAGCTCGTGGAGCTCAGCCGGCTGTCCGGGGCGGCCCTGCGCCAGGCGACCGAGGCGTTGATGGACGCGGACCTGGAGAAGGCCGAGTCGGTGATCTCCGCCGACCAACACATCGACGCGGTCCGGCGGGACCTGGACGCCCGCGCGGTCGACGCGCTGGCCCGGCAGCAGCCCGTGGCCACCGACCTGCGCATGCTCGTGACGGCGATGCGGATGAGTGCCGACCTGGAGCGCATGGGTGACCTCGCCCGGCACGTCGCGAAGGTGGTGCGCCTGCGCTACCCGCAGCGGGTGCTCGGCGAGAGCCTGACCCCGACGTTCGCCCGGATGGCAGAGGTCGCCCAGGACCTGGTGACCGAGGCCGGGCGCATCATCCGGGAGAACGACGTGGAGGCCGTCCACCAGCTCACCATCACCGACGACGAGATGGACGACCTGCACCGCGAGGTGTTCCGCACGCTGCTGTCCCCGGACTGGGACTCCGGGGTCGAGGCCGCGATCGACGCGACCCTGCTGAGCCGCTACTACGAGCGTTTCGGAGACCATGCCGTCTCGGTGGCACACCGGATCGTCTACCTGGTCACGGGCGAGTGGGGCGATGACCACCTGGACATCGACGAGCGGCTCGACGTGACCGAGGTCCGTCGCCCCGCCCACCTCGGCTGACGTCCCGTCACCCTGCCGCCTCGGCTAGCGGCTCGCGGCAGGTCGCCCCGGCAGGCCGGCCACGGCCGACCCGCACCGGTTACTCGGACGTGTCGGTCGGCAGGAGGTCCGCGTAGTAGCCGTCCGGCAGGAGGACCGGGGCCAGCCCGGAGTCACCGGCGCCCTGCGAGGTCTGCACGGTGATCTCGACGATGCCACCCGGGCGGGCCGTGACGCTGGGGATGGTGACCGGTGTGCCGCTGCCGTCCGGACCGCCGCCGTCCAGTCGGACGGAGGTGCCCGGCTCGACGGTCACCATCGGCTCCAGCGGGACGGCCTGGCCGTCGACGGTGGCGGTGAGGGTGATGTCCGCGGACTCGGGTGTGTTGTTGACGACCTGGCCGCTGACGACGCCCGGCGCGCCGTCGCCCTGGCTGACGACGAGCAGGTCGCGCACGGCGATGTCACCGGCGTTGAGGGAGACGCCGTCGGCGGGGTCGTAGCCCATGTCGGTGGTCACCGGGGAGCTCATCTGGCAGGCGCCGAGCGACAGCGCGGCCGCCAGCGCGAGCCCGACGACGGCCAGGCGGCGGGGACGGGAAGCGGGCTGCTGGGCAGCGGTCCTGGAGATCACGAGGGACACTCTAGCGGCCTCCTCGCGCGCGTGTCAGAGACCCGCCAGAATCGGGTCGCGAGAGGCTGCCTGATCGGCGCTCTTGCGCCTCATTACTCCGCTGACCAGCACAAATATCACTCATGTCATTACGTGATCTGCGCCACGCATGTTACCCTTGAACTCCGCGAAAGGGGCTAACTGAAGATGACGTTCAAGGTCGGCGAGACGGTTGTGTACCCGCACCACGGGGCCGCACTGATCGAAGAAATGAAGACGCGCACCATCAAGGGCGAGGAGAAGCTCTACCTCAAACTCAAGGTCGCCCAAGGCGATCTGACCATCGAGGTCCCCGCAGACAACTGCGATCTGGTCGGAGTGCGCGACGTGGTCGGCAAGGAAGGTCTGGACAAGGTGTTCGAGGTGCTGCGCGCCGAGCACACCGAGGAGCCCACCAACTGGTCCCGCCGCTACAAGGCCAACCTGGAGAAGCTCGCCTCCGGCGACGTCATCCGCGTGGCCGAGGTCGTCCGCGACCTGTGGCGCCGCGACAAGGACCGCGGGCTGTCCACCGGTGAGAAGCGCCTCCTGAACAAGGCCCGTCAGATCCTGGTCTCCGAGCTCGCGCTCGCCGAGAAGACCAACGAGGACAAGGCCGAGGCGACCCTGGACGAGGTCCTGGCCTCCTGAACCCACAGCACCGCGTCGGCGTCGTCCTGGTGGCCGCCGGCCGGGGCACCCGCCTCGGAGCCGACCGGCCCAAGGCACTCGTGCCGATCGGGGAAGGCCCCGACGCAGCACCGCTGGTGACACACGCCCTCCGGGGCGTGTTGTCATGTCCGGACCTGTGCGCCGTGGTCGTGGTGGCACCACCGGACCGTATGCCGGAGCTCACCGCCGCGGTACGCCTCGCGGCCCCCGAGGCACCGGTCGAGGTCCGCGTGGTCCCGGGTGGTGCCGAACGCACCGACTCCGTCGCGGCGGGCCTGCGGGCCGTGCCCCAGGAGGTCGGCATCGTGCTGGTCCACGACGCCGCCCGGGCCTTCACCCCGGCCGCGGTTTTCGAGCGCGTCGTCGCCGCGGTACGGCACGGCCATGCCGCGGTCGTCCCGGCGGTGCGGGTGACCGACACCGTCAAGACCGTCGACGCCCGCGACCACGTGGTCGCCACCCCCGACCGCAGCGCGCTGCGGGCCGTGCAGACCCCTCAGGGCTTCCTCCGCGAGACGCTCGAGCGGGCCCACCGGACCGGCGAGCAGGCCACCGACGACGCCGGCCTGGTCGAGGCCATGGGCGGTGCCGTCTTCATCGTGGACGGGGACCAGCGGTCGCTGAAGGTGACCGGGCCCGACGACCTCGTCCGGGTCACGGCGTGGGCCGGGGCCCCCGCTGCCGGGGCGCCGGCGGCGCCGCCCACCGCCTCCCGCCAGGGTGACGTCCGCGGCGAGGTGCCCCGGGTGCCGACGCTGCTGGTGCTCGGTGGCCTCCCTGGGACCGGCAAGACGACTCTCGCCCGCGCCTGGGCCGGGCCCCGTGGGGCGGCACACGTCCGCGTGGACACGGTCGAGCAGGCGCTCATCCGCGCCGGTGCCGACCGGGTCGGGGTCCAGGGCTACGCCGCGGCCTACGCCCTGGCCGCCGACCAGCTGGCCCTCGGGCTCGACGTGGTGGCTGACTCCGTCAACCCGCTGCCGGTCACCCGCGCCGCCTGGCGCGACGTGGCGACCGACGCTGGGGCCACCCTGCTCGAGGTCGAGCTCACCTGCGCCCCGGGTGAGCACCGGGAGCGCGTGGAGCACCGGGCACCGGACATCCCCGGGCACCGGCTCCCGGAGTGGTCCGAGATCCTGGTCAGCGACTACCAGCCCTGGCCGGAGGCCGACCTGAGCGTCGACACCACCGGTCGGCCGGCCCCCGAGCTGGTCGCGCAGATCGAGGAACAGCTCCGGACCCGCTGAGCCCTCCCCGTGCCCCTCTACCCGACCTGCGGCATGACCTCTGCGGCGATCAGCTCGAGGTGGTCCACCACATCGTCACCCAGGTCCAGCACCTGCAGGTAGGCGCGGCCGATGCCGGTCCGCTCCGCCCACTGGCCGAGCCGCTCGACGACCTCCGTGGGCGTGCCCGCCAGACCGCTCTCCCTCAGCTCCGCGGGGTCCCGCCCGATCGCCTCAGCGCGGGCACGGACCTGAGCCTCGTCCCGACCGACGACCGTCGTCATGGCGGCCGAGCGGATGAGGCTGCCCGGTGCCCGCCCGACCTCGTCGCAGGCGGCGGCGACCCGGTCGAACTGCTCCGTGGCGGCCGGCAGCGGGGCGAAGGAGGTGTTGAACTCGGCCGCGTAGCGGGCCGCCAGCGCGGGGGTCCGACGCTTGCCCGTGCCGCCCACGATCACCGGTGGGCCGCCGGAGAACTCGTCCTGCTGCACCGGCTTGGGCAGGGCGGGGGAGTCAGTGACGGTGACCGTCGCCCCGGCATACGAGAACCGCTCGCCCTCCGGAGTGCCCCACAGCCCGGCGATCACCGCCAGCGAGTCCTCGAGGAGCTCGAACCGGTCCCGGACGCCCGGGAACGGGATGCCGTATGCCGTGTGCTCGCCCTCGAACCACCCCGCACCGAGACCGACCTCGAGCCGCCCGTCACTCATCGCGTCGACCTGGGCCGCCGCGATCGCGGTCGGGCCGGGCAGCCGGAAGGTGACCGGGCTGACCAGGGTGCCGAGGCGGATCGTGGAGGTCTCGCGGGCCAGCCCGGCCAGCGTCACCCAGGCGTCGGTCGGCCCGGGCAGGCCGTCGCGCTGCCCCATCGCCAGGAAGTGGTCCGAGCGGAAGAAGGCGTCGAAGCCGGCGGCCTCGGCCGCCCGCGCCACCCGGAGCTGGTCGTCGTAGGAGGCCCCCTGCTGGGGCTCGGTGAAGATACGGAGGTCCACGCCCACCATCCTGCCTCAGTCGCCCTACAGTGGGCGGCATGACCGCCGGTGCCAACGTCCCCTTCCGAGTCGGCAACGGCGTCGACGTGCACGCCTACGCGCCGGAGGGCAGTGACCGGGTGCTGATGCTGGGCTGCCTGGAGTGGCCCGGTGAACGGGGGATCGAAGGCCACTCGGACGGCGACGTCGCCGCGCACGCCGCCTGCAACGCGCTGCTGTCGGCCGCCGGCCTCGGCGACCTCGGGTCGGTCTTCGGCACCGACCGGCCGGAGATGGCCGGCGCCTCCGGCGGGCAGATGCTCGACCACGTCCGCCGCATGGTGGCGGAGGCGGGCTACGGGATCGGCAATGTCGCCGTGCAGCTGGTCGGGGCCCGGCCACGGGTAGGGCCGCGCCGGGCGGAGATGGAGGCGGCCATGTCGAGCGCCCTGGGCGGGGCCCCGGTCTCGGTGTCCGCGGCCACGACCGACGGTCTGGGGTTCACCGGACGCGGGGAGGGCCTGGCGGGGATCGCGACGGCCCTGGTCGTGCGGTCCGCGCACCCGTAGGCCCCACAGGGCGGCTCGGTAGCCGTCTCATGACGTCAGGGGTGACGGGCGGCCACGTCAGGCGAAGGCGAGGGCGCTGAGGACTGCACCGGGCCACCACAGCCACCAGCCGAGGGCTCGTCGCGCCAGGCACCACCAGCGGTGACCCCGGACCAGCTGGATGAGCGACGTGGCCGCCAGCGAGACGGCAGGCAGGAGCAGGGCGACGAGCCCGACCGCGGGGTGGTCGGGGTAGAGCTTCAGCCCGGCGAACACCGCGAGGGTGTACAGCCCCAGCGTCAGCAGCGGGAGGAGCACGACGTTGGCCAGCCCGGACCAGAACCCGTGGTCGCGTGTCTCGACCTCACGGCCGCAGGAGCAGATCGTCCGGCCGACACCACTGTCCCCACTCACGCCGTCAGGCTACCGGCCGGGGTGACGACGCGGGAGCGACCGCCTAGATTGGTGGGCCAGGCGCCCGGGCGCCGAACACGTCACAACCGGTCAACCCAAGGGGTCAGGAATGCCAAGCACGGTCCAGGGAGTCATCGCGCGCAGCAAGGGCGCCGACGTCGAGCTCGTCGACATCATCGTCCCGGACCCCGGACCGGGGGAGGCAGTGGTCAGGGTCGAGGCCTGCGGCGTGTGCCACACCGACCTGCACTACCGGGAGGGCGGCATCAACGACGAGTTCCCGTTCCTGCTGGGCCACGAGGCCGCCGGGACCGTGGAGGCCGTCGGCGAGGGGGTCACCGAGGTGGCGCCGGGCGACTTCGTGATCCTCAACTGGCGGGCGGTGTGCGGCCAGTGCCGGGCCTGCGCGAAGGGCGAGCCGTGGTACTGCTTCAACACCGCCAACGCGACCCAGAAGATGACGCTCACCGACGGCACCGAGCTCTCGCCGGCGCTCGGCATCGGCGCCTTCATCGAGAAGACCCTCGTCGCGGCCGGACAGTGCACCAAGGTCGATCGGGAGGCCTCGGCCACCGCGGCCGGGTTGCTCGGGTGCGGGATCATGGCCGGCTTCGGGGCGTCCGTGAACACCGGCGGCGTGCGACGTGGCGACTCGGTGGCGGTCATCGGCTGCGGGGGTGTGGGTGACGCCGCGATCGCGGGCGCCGCCCTGGCCGGGGCGACGACGATCATCGCCGTCGACGTCGACGACCGGAAGCTGGAGATCGCCACCTCCTTCGGGGCCACGCACACCGTGAACAGCGCGCGGCGGGACCCGGTCGTGGCGATCCAGGAGCTGACCGGGGGCTTCGGCGCCGACCTCGTCGTCGACGCGGTCGGCCGGCCGGAGACCTACAAGCAGGCCTTCTACGCCCGCGACCTGGCCGGGACCGTGGTGCTGGTCGGGGTGCCGACGCCGAAGATGACCATCGAGCTGCCGCTGCTCGACGTCTTCGGACGCGGCGGATCCCTGAAGTCCAGCTGGTACGGCGACTGTCTGCCCTCTCGGGACTTCCCGATGCTCATCGACCTCTACCGCCAGGGTCGTTTCGACCTGGACGCCTTCGTCACCGAGACCATCGGCATCGACGGGGTCGAGGGGGCCTTCTCCAAGATGGAACGTGGCGAGGTGCTCCGCTCGGTGGTGGTCCTGTGAACGGCGTCGGCCAGCTCCGCATCGACCACGGCGTGACGTCCGGGACGTTCAGTCTCGACGGTGGCACCTGGGACGTCGACAACAACGTCTGGGTGCTCGGAGACGACCAGGAGTGTGTCGTCATCGACGCCCCGCACGACGCGGAGAAGATCCTCGCCGTCGTCGGCGGCCGCACGGTGGCGGCCATCCTGCTCACCCACGCCCACGACGACCACATCGACGCGGCCGTGGTCCTGTCGGAGGCCACCGGGGCACCGACCTACCTGCACGCGGAGGACCGGATGCTGTGGGACCGGGTGCACGCCGAGCCTCCGGTCGAGGAGCTGGAGGACGGCGACACCATCGAGATCGCGGGCACGGTCGTGCAGGTGCTGCACACCCCCGGCCACACCCCGGGGGCGTGCAGCTTCCACGTGCCCGCCCTGGGTGCGGTCTTCACCGGGGACACCCTCTTCCAGGGTGGTCCCGGAGCCACCGGCCGGTCGTTCAGCGACTTCGACACCATCATCGACTCGATCACCCGGCGGCTGCTGACGCTGCCCCTGGACACCGTCGTGCACACCGGCCACGGCGACACCACGACGATCGGCGCGGAGGCCCCGCACCGCCAGGAGTGGATCGACCGCGGGCACTGACCGCCAGGGCTTGTCCCGCGCGCCGCGTCAGGTCGTCTGCGGGCCTCGGCGCGCTGGCAGGGGTCGCTCCGGCAGCGGGGTCCAGAAGGACCACGGCTCACCCTCCGGGCCGAGCACGCCGTACTCCCGCGCGCCATACTCCTGGTCCGTCGGCGGGTAGGTCACGGTGCCGCCGCGGGCGACGACGCCCGCGTGGTGGGCGTCGACGTCCTGCACGGTGACGACCAGCATGCCGGTGGCCGCGCCCAGCGTCGCCGGTGAGCACAGCCCCCACTCGGGGGCGACCCGGTGGAGCATCACCACACCGTCGGCCGTGCGGACCTCCGCCTGCACCACGGTGCCGTCGCTGTCGCGGTGGAGCGGGCCGGGCTCGAGCCCGAAGACCCGCACGAGGTGCTCGTGCGCCCGCTCCAGATCCTGGTAGACGAGCACGGCGATGCGGCGCAACGGTTCGGTGCGGGCGACCGCCGTGTCCTCGAGCACCGCCAGCAGGCGACGGCACACCTCGATGTCCCCGGCCCGGTCACCCGGACCGACCACGTCGGCGGCCGCGGGACCGGGCGCCGAACCGGTGCGAAGGCCACCCAGCCGGTGGAGGAGGCGCTCGGTGCGGAGCACCTCGTCCTCGAGTGCCACCAGGTGACCGCGCAGCGCGCCGTCCATCGTCCACGCCGGGTCGTCGAGGGCCCGGCCGATCTCCTCCAGAGGGGTGCCGAAGCGACGCAGGACGCTGATCCGATAGAGCCGCTCCAGGTGGGCTCGGCGGTAGACCCGGTGACCGGCAGCGGTCCGGTCGGCCCGGAGGACCCCGATCTCGTCGTAGTGGTGCAGGGCACGGACCGTCAGACCCGAGAGGTCGGCCAGCTCCCCGACGCGCCATCCCGTCGCGTCCGGGTCCGCCACGTCCGCGTCCTCGGGCACGGTCAGGCCGGCACGGAGTTGAGGGCCCACCGGTGGCCGAAGGGGTCGACGAGCCAGCCCCGTCGCTCCCCGTCCTCGGCGCCGCTCGGCTCCCGGTCGACGGTCGCCCCCGCGGCGACCGCCGCGGCATAGGCGGCGTCGACGTCGTCCACCCGGAGCACCATGGCCGCCGAGCAGTGCCCGAGGGTTCTGGGGGAGTACGCGCCGTACTCGTGGTACTCGTCGGACAGGTAGAACTCGTCCTCGCCGATGCGGAGCGTGGCGTGGCCGATCCGACCGTCCTCCTCGACGTGGCGCTGCCCGACCTCGCGGGCTCCGAACGCCGCGGCGTAGAAGTCGACCGCCGCCGTGCCGTCGTGCACGGTCAGGTAGGGGTTCAGTCGGGTCATCGCGCACTCCTTCGTCCGGTGGGGCGGAGGGTTCCGTCCCCGCTGCAGCCGACGCTAGACCCTCACGCCACGTGAGGTGCAAGCCCAGCCGGTATCCTGTGGGCATGCACCAGACCGACCCGCGCCGCTCCCTGCTGGGGATGCTGCTGAGCGCTGTCGTCGTCGGTGCCCTCGCCGCAGCCTCCGCCGACACCGCCACGCTGGCGGTCGGGCTGGGAGTGCTGCTCCTGGTCGGCGTGGCCGTCACCACGACGGTGGCCGCCATCGCGCTGACCGCTCCGGGCGCGGTCGTCCCGGGCGCAGGTCGGCTGCGCAGACAGTGGGGTCGCGCGCCGATCCCGCTCCTCGACCCGGGCCTGGCGGGCAGGCCGCAACCGAGGGCTCCGGGGCACCTGCCCACGGAGGTCCTCGTGCCCCGCCCTGCTCGCTGATCCACCCGCCACGGGCTCACCCCACTCCGCTCCTGCGGACCGGGGTCTGCTGATCCGTCGCCGCGCGATCCGTGGTCCGGCCGAGTGCCCGAGCGCCTCCGAGACGCTTCCCGTCCGCTGTGCCCTCGGAGGTTCCCCATGTCCTGGCTCGACCCGTTCCTGCTCCCCGTCCACCACCTGATCGACGCGACCGCGCAGTGGCTCCCGATGCCCCTGGTCATCGTCCTGCTCACCGTCCTCGTGCGGCTCGCGCTGCACCCGCTCAACCGGGCCACGCACCGGGCCACCCTGCACCGACAGCGGATCGCGCCGCAGCTGCAGGCGGTCCGCGCGCGGCACGGCAAGGACCCGGAGCGCCTCCAGCGCGAGCTGCTCGAGCTGCACCAGCGCGAGGGCGTCTCGCCGCTCGCGGGCTGCCTGCCCGCACTCGTGCAGCTCCCGGTGTTCTTCGTCGTCTACCGCCTCTTTGCCGCCCCCGAGTTCGCCGGTCAGGTCAACTCCGTCCTGGAGCACACGCTGCTTGGTGTCCCGATGACCGCCCACCTGGTCGGCGCCGGGGCCGGCCTCCCGGTCTTCCTGGGGTTGCTCGCCGTGTCCCTGGCCATCGCCGTCCTGACGATGCGCCAGACCCGTGCCTACCTCGTCGAGCCCGCCGCGGGTGGCGACCCCCGCCAGGCGGAGGTGGCGGCCACGATGAACCGGGTCATGCCGTGGATGTCGTTCGGCTCGGTGCTCGCGGTCGCCGTGCTGCCGCTGGGGACCGGGATCTACCTGGTGACGAGTGCGCTGTGGACCCTGGTCGAACGGGCCACGGTGCGACGGACCGTCACCGTGTGAGCTTCCTCTAGCGCAGCCAGGGCAGGGGGGAGCAGACTTGACCTGTCCGACCCAGGGAAGGGGCCACATGAGCGACGTGGAGCTGCAACCGCAACGGGTGACCGACCCCATCGTGTGCACCCGCCAGGTCGATGTCGACCCGGTGCACGCCTTCGAGGTGTTCACCGAACGGTTCGGCGACTGGTGGGACCCCCGACTGACCCCCGACCCCGCGAGCTACGAGGGCGCCGACGTCGAGGAGGTCGAGGGCGGGGTGGTGGCCCTGCACCACGACGGCGAGGACTACCCGATCGGCGAGGTGCTGGAGTGGGAGATCGGCGAGCGGTTCGCCATGACCTTCCACCTGTCGCTGCCCCGGGACCACCCGACCGAGCTGGCCGTCGACTTCGCGCCTGCTGACGGCGGCACCCTGGTCACCCTCACGCACGGCGGGTGGGAGCAGGACAACGCCGCCCAGCGCCACAAGTTCACCGAGTGGCCGAACCTGTTGGCCAGGTTCGCCGCCACGGCTCTCGGGGACTAGGTCGCCCGTCAGACCCAGCCGTGGTCCTCGGCGAGCGCCAGGGCCTCGGCGCGGTTGCGGGCTCCGGCCTTGCCGATCGCCGAGGACAGGTAGTTGCGCACGGTCTGCTCCGAGAGGTAGAGACGGCCCGCGATGTCGGCCACCGTCGCGCCGTCGCGGGACTCCAGCAGCACCTCCTGCTCCCGTTCGGTGAGCGGGTTGGTCGGTGCCCGGAGCGCCGCGAGGGCCAGGTCGGGCTGCACCACGGTCTCGCCCGAGAGGACCCGTCGGATCGCGGCGGCCAGCTGCTCGACCGGATCGTCCTTGACCAGGAAACCCTTGGCGCCCGAGGCCATCGCTCGGCGCAGGTAGCCGGCGCGGGCGAAGGTCGTCACGATGATGACCGAGCAGTCGGGGAAGCGGTCGGCCAGGTCGGGCAGCACCTCGAGACCACTGCCGCCCGGCAGGTCGATGTCCACCAGGGCCACGTCGGGCCGGTGGTCCCGCACGGCCGGTGCGATCTCGTCGCCGCGCCCGACCTGAGCCACCACCTGCATGTCCGGCTCGACGTTCAGCAGGGACGCGAGCGCGGAGCGGAGCATGCCCTGGTCCTCGGCGAGCAGGATGCGGGTCGTGGTCACCGGTGCTCCTGGAGGGCCGGAGGCTGCGTTCGCGTCCGGTCCCGGTGCCCGCCCCCGGGCACGACCGGCACCTCGGCCACCAGGGTGAAGCCGTCCGGTCGGCGCTCCACCGTCACCGTGCCACCCCGTCCGGCCAGGCGCTCCCGGAGCCCGACGAGCCCGGTGCCGGCCGGCGCCTGGCTCCTGGTGCCGCGACCATCGTCCGCGATGGACACCCGGGCCCAGCCGCCGTCGACGTCCACCCGGATGCGGCAGCTGTCCGCGCCGGAGTGGCGCAGGACGTTGGTGGTGGCCTCGCGCACCGCCCACGCCAGCAGCCGCTCGGCGCCGGGGTCGAGCCCGTGCGGGACGTGCCCGATGTCCGGTCGGATCCCGCCCGCCCGCAGCGCGGCGGCGGCCTGGGAGACCTCGTCGTCGAGCCCGCCCTCGCGGTAGCCGGCGACGGCCTGGCGCACCTCGGAGAGCGCGGACCGGCCGAGCGTCTCGATCTCGGCGCCGTGGGCGGCGGCCGCGGCGGGATCCACCTCGGCCAGTCGGCGCACCACCTCCGCCTTGACCACGATGACGGACAGGGTGTGCCCGAGCAGGTCGTGCAGGTCGCGGGAGAAGCGCACACGTTCGGCGCTCACCGCGGCCTCCGCCAGCTGTTGGCGGGTCCGCTCCAGCTCGTGGATGGTCGCTCCGAGGCGGTGGACGACATACGTGCCCATCCCGCTGAGGACGCTCGTGACGGCCAGCCAGGCGGCCACGCCCCAGCCCCATCCGGCGAGCAGCCCCGTCACGGCGGCCGTCACCCCGGTCAGCACGATCAGGGCGGGGCCGAGCCGCGGCGGCAGCACGACGGCGCAGGCGATGGACAGCAGGGCCACGGCCACGAAGGCGAGCTCGGTGGCGGCCACGGTGCGGACGGTCGCCAGGGTGGTGATCACGAGGATCCCCAGCAGCCCGAGGGCGACCCAGGACGGCGGGACGAACCGCCGGACCTGCGCCGGGCGGTAGAAGCTGACGATGGTGAGCGTGAACGCGGCCCCGGTGCCCAGCAGCAGGAGCATGTCCACCCACGAACGCTCCTGCGCCGCTGCGACGATGTAGGCACCGAGCAGGAGCGGTGCCCAGACCAGCACCAGCCAGGGCCCGTAGCGGGCCATCACACTCTGCGCGTGCCTCGAGGCCGGTGCACAGTCGTCAGGCGCCGGTTGCTGTTCTCGCATCGAAACCACCCTCCACAACGGTACTCCGGACCAGGTGGGCGGTGCTCGGTCAGACCGACCGCTGCGATCCGGCCCGCCCGGTGGCGCCCACGTCAGCCGGACGACGCGGGCCGGCCAGGGCCCTGGGATCGGGTCGAGCGGCCCGGGAGCGCCACGAGCAGGATCCCGGCCACGACCACGTGGAGTCCCAGGAGCACCCCGGTGCCGCTCACGGCCAGGCCGAGCGGACCGGCCAGGGAGACGAGGGCGACCGCGGCGGCGATGCACCGCCAGAGGGTGGCGGCCAGCCGGGTGCGGCGTTCGAGCGCCGCCAGCAGGGCCCAGCCCAGAAACCCGGCGACGAGCGCCGAGGAGAGCACGGCGCCACCGCTGACCTGCGTGGTGGCTGACCCCGGCGTCTCGCGGACGACGAGGTCGGCGCCGAGGGCGGGCACGGCGATCATCCAGATCAGGAAGGCGGCGGCCGCGGCGCCGGCGACCACCAGCGGACGCCGGACCGACGAGGCGCGGCGGACGCCGGTGCCGGCCGGAGCCGTCCCGGGAGTGACGGCGGTGAGCTGTGCGGTGTCGTGGGAACTCATGTGACTCACGCTAGGAGCGCGCCCGACCGTGCGGTAGGCGCCGATGTCCCGAAGCCGGCGTGACATCCGTACCGGTGCGCGCGGGTAGCCTTACCCGCGTGACCCTGCGCCTGTACGACACCGCCACCCGCGAGCTGCGGGACTTCGAGCCCCTCGAGCCCGGGCGGGTCGGTCTGTACATCTGCGGTCTCACCACGCAGGGTTCACCGCACATCGGGCACGTCCGCTTCGCCGTGGCCTTCGACATCCTCCGGCGCTGGCTGGTGCGGGGCCACGGGCTGGACGTCACGCTCGTGCGCAACGTCACCGACATCGACGACAAGATCCTCACCAAGTCGGCCGAGCACGGCGAGCCGTGGTGGGCCTGGAGCTACGCCCACGAGCGCGCCACCTCCTGGGCGCTGGACACGCTCGGGGTCCTGCCGCCGACCTACGAGCCGCGGGCGACCGGTCACATCACCGAGATGGTCGAGCTGATCGACGTGCTCGTCGAGCGCGGCCACGCCTACCCGGCCGCCGACGGCAGCGGCGACGTCTACTTCGACGTGCGCTCCTGGCCGGCCTACGGCGAGCTGACCCACCAGAAGATCGAAGACATGGAGCCGGCCACCGACGCCGACCCCCGTGGCAAGCGCGACCCGCGGGACTTCGCGCTCTGGAAGGGGGCCAAGCCGAGCGAGCCGGCGACAGCGTCCTGGCCGACCCCCTACGGGCGCGGCCGTCCCGGCTGGCACCTGGAGTGCTCGGCGATGGCCCGCAAGTACCTCGGCGACACCTTCGACATCCACGGCGGCGGCGTCGACCTGCGCTTCCCCCATCACGAGAACGAGCAGGCCCAGTCCCGCGCCGCCGGACTCGGCTTTGCCCGCTTCTGGCTGCACAACGCCTGGGTGACGGTCAAGGGCGCCAAGATGGGCAAGTCGCTCGGCAACGCACTCGCGGTCACCGAGCTGACCAAGACGGTCCGCCCCCTGGTGCTGCGCTACTACCTCGGCGCCGCGCACTACCGCTCCACCATCGAGTATGGCGAGGGGTCCCTGGACGAGGCGCTGGCGGCCGTGGAGCGGATCGAGGGCTATCTGCAGCGGGCCCTGGAGGTGGTCGGCGAGCCGGCCGACGGCCTGCTCGCCGAGGCGGCCGAGGCCGACGTCCCGGCGGCCTTCGCCGCCGCCCTCGACGACGACGTCAACGTGCCGGAGGCGCTCGCGGTGCTGTTCGGCACCGTCCGGGACGGGAACCGGGCCCTCGAGGACCTGGACGGGGCCGACCGGGGAGGCGTCCGGCATACTCTCGTGGCGGTCCTGGCCATGACCGACGTCCTGGGGATCAACCCGCTGGACCCGGCCTGGGGCGGCGACAGCGGACGCGGGGCGACGGAGGAGGTGCTGGCCGCCCTCGTGCAGGAGCGGCTGGACGCACGGGCGGCCGCGCGGGCCGCCAAGGACTTCGCCACGGCTGACGAGATCCGCGACCAGCTCGCGGCGATCGGCGTGGTTATCGAGGACACGCCGGCCGGCGCCCGCTGGTCACTGGCGCACTAGGACGACGAGGAGATCACGATGGCGGGGAACTCCCAGCGCAAGGGCGCGGTGCGCAAGAGCGCCAAGAAGGGGCCGCAGGTCGGCAGCGGAGGCCAGCGGCGCAAGGGGCTGGAGGGGCGCGGTCCCACGCCCAAGGCCACCGAGCGCACCGGTCACCCGGCGGCCCGCCGGGCCAACCGGGAGGCGAAGGGGGCCGCGTCCCGGCCGCAGCGCCGCACCGGCACGCGGGCGAGCAGCGAGATCGTCGCGGGTCGCAACTCGGTGCTGGAGGCGCTGCGCACCCACGTGCCCGCCAGCACGCTCTACGTCGCCTCCCGGATCGAGTCCGACGACCGGGTGCGGGAGGCGATCGCGCTCGCGTCCGAGCAGGGCGTCGCGCTGCTGGAGGCCCCCCGCGGTGAGCTGGACCGGCTCACCGACGGTGCGGTGCACCAGGGACTGGCGCTGCAGGTTCCTCCGTACGAGTACGCGCACCCCGACGACCTGCTCGGCGCCCAGCTGCCGGGCATCCCGCTCATCGTGGCGCTGGACGGCATCACCGACCCGCGCAACCTCGGGGCCATCATCCGGTCGGTCGGCGCGTTCGGCGGCCACGGTGTCGTCGTGCCGGCCCGTCGATCCGCGGGCATGACCGCCGCGGCGTGGAAGACGTCGGCCGGTGCCGCGGCCCGGATCCAGGTCGCCCAGGCGACCAACCTGACCCAGACGCTGAAGGACTACCGCAAGGCCGGCTGCTTCGTGATCGGCCTGGACGCCGACGGTGACGTCGAGTTGCCCGGGCTGGAGCTGGCCGACCAGCCGCTCGTCGTGGTGATCGGGTCGGAGGGCAAGGGCCTGTCCCGCCTGGTGCGTGAGACCTGCGACCAGATCGTCTCGATCCCGATGGCCGGCGTGACCGAGTCGCTGAACGCCGGCATCGCCGGGGCGGTCACCCTCTACGAGATCGCCCGGGCGCGGCGGGGCTGAGCACGATGCCCGTCGTCCGTGCCGCGACCCGGGGGCTCGTCGTCGACGACGACAGGTTGCTGCTGACCGTCCTGCACGGTCACACGGGGGAGTACTGGCTGACTCCCGGCGGTGGTCAGGCCTTCGGCGAGTCCAAGGTCGAGAACGTGGCGCGGGAGGTCCTCGAGGAGACCGGCTACCGGGTGCGGGTGGGCGACCTGGCCTGCGGGCGGGACTACATCGGCGCCCGGCACTTCCCGGACTGGGACTCCGGCTTCCAGCAGACCGAGCTGTGGTTCTGGTGCTATCTGGTGGATGACCGGCAGCACCCGGCGGCCGAGGCGGACGCCGAGCAGACCGACGTGATCTGGGTGCCGGTGCCCGACCTCCTCGGATCCCCGCTCTATCCCCGGGCCCTGGCCCGCTGGCTCAACTCCGACCCGGCCGACCGCCCCGTGTGGCTGGGCGACGTCAACTGATCTCTGGAGGATCACAGTGCAGACCGCACCTCACGGCTCCTGGCCGTCACCGCTCGATGCGCGCCAGACCCTGTCCGCGACGACGCGGCGCAGGTCGCCGCGCGCCGACGGCGAGGACCTGTACTGGCTGGAGGCCCGACCGGAGGACGCGGGACGGGTGACCCTGGTGCGGCGCCGGGACGGCGTGGTCGAGGACGTCAGCCCCGCCGACCACAACGTGCGCACCCGCTACCTGGAGTATGGCGGGGGAGACTACGCGGTGGCCGACGGCACCGTGCTGTGGGTCGACTTCGGCTCCCAGCAGGTCTGGCTGCGGTCACCGGACCAGGACGTACGGCCCCTCACCCCGGAGACCGGGGGTCTCGTACGGTGGTCCTGCTTCCGGATCGACCACGCCCGCCGTGCCGTGTTCTGCCTGCGGGAGGACCAGCGGGACGCGTCGCTGGAACCGGTGAACTCGCTGGTGCGGCTGGACCTGGACGGCGACAACAGGGACCTCGGGGTGGTCCTCGTCGCCGGCAAGGAGCGGCGCCGGGCCGAGCGGGGCGGCGACGACGGGACGGTCGGGCCGGACTTCGTGCTCGACCCCGCGCTGTCCCCGGACGGCACCCGGCTCGCGTGGCTCGCCTGGGACCACCCGCACATGTCCTGGCACGAGACCACTCTCTGGCTGGGGGACCTCGACGAGCACGGTGACCTGCACGGCGCCCGTCCGGTCGCCGGTGGTGCCGGGGAGTCCCTGGAGCAACCGCTGTGGCTGGACGACATGACGCTGTTGGTCCTCTCGGACCGGACCGGCTGGAGCAACCTCTGCCGCCTGGACGTCACGCGTCCCGACGGCGGCCTGCAGTCCGTGACCGAGGAGCGGCTCGTGCTCGGGCTGCCCCGGTGGGTGCCCGACACCAGCTCCTACGCCCTGCTGCCGGACGGACAGGTCGTCAGCGGTCGGTCCCGCGACGGCTTCCGGGAACTGGTCGTGATCGACCCGGGGTCCGGCGCGATCCGTCCGGTGGGCTCGGCGACGACCGCGGTGGGGGACGTCACCGTGCTGCCTGACGGGCGCCTCGCCGCCGAGGCCGCCCGCGTGGACGGCCCGCCCACGGTCGTCACCATCGACCCCCGCACCGGCGAGACAGCCCCGGTGGTGCCCGCCGAACCCAGCGGTCTCGAGGAGTTCGCGGCCGCACCCGAGCCGGTGAGCTGGCCGACCCCCGACGGTGCCACCGCCCACGGCTTCCTCTACCGCCCCCGCAACCCGCGGGTCCGCGCCCCCGAGGGTGACCTGCCCCCGCTCCTGGTCACTCTGCACGGCGGGCCCACGTCCGCGGCCGTCCCTGGGCACAGTGCCGGTCG
Organism: Actinomycetales bacterium; assembly: GCA_012515595.1. GTDB lineage: Bacteria > Actinomycetota > Actinomycetes > Actinomycetales > Dermatophilaceae > Ornithinicoccus. The sequence goes on along the minus strand of JAAYYA010000017.1, from coordinate 9,159 downwards.
CACCTACTGGACCTCCCGCGGCTTCGCCGTGCTCGACGTCAACTACGGCGGGTCCACCGGGTACGGCCGCGCCTACCGGGAGCGACTCGACGGCCGGTGGGGCGAGGTGGATGTCCAGGACGCCGCGAGCGGGGCTCGTCACCTGGCCGACCTGGGGGTCGTGGACGGCTCCCGCCTGCTGATCACCGGGGGGAGCGCCGGCGGCTTCACCACGCTCGCCGCGGCGACCTTCACGGACGTCTTCGCCGCCGGGGCGAGCCACTTCGGGATCTCCGACCTGGCGACGCTGGCGACCGACACCCACAAGCTCGAGTCGCGCTACTGCGACGGGCTGGTCGCTCCGTGGCCCGAGGGGCAGGAGGTGTATGCCGCGCGGTCCCCGATCCACCACGTGGACCGACTGGCGACACCGCTGATCCTGCTGCAGGGCACCGACGACCAGGTGGTTCCCCGGGCGCAGGCCGAGCAGATGGCCGACGCGCTGCGCGCCAAGGGGCTGCCGGTCGCCCTGGTGCTCTTCGAGGGCGAAGGGCACGGCTTCCGTGCCCTGGACAACCAGGTCCGGGCGCTGGAGGCCGAGCTGTCGTTCTACACCCAGGTGCTCGGGCTCGCTGCCCCGGAGGGTATCGAGCCGGTCCCGGTCGAGAACCTGGGCTGAGCGCCTGTACGCGAAGGCTCAGAACACCCCGTCCGAGTGGCGCCGACGCTGGCGAGCTATGTCTTCTGCCGCATCCTGAGCATCGCGGGGGTCGGGCCGGGAGTTGCTCGGCCCGAACCGCACGAGCGCGGTGACGAGCGCACCGGCGGCGAGGATGACCAGCGGCAGATTGTCTCGGCTGGCCACGGCCCAGAGCACGAGCGCGACGGCCACGACGGCTCCGACGGCGACCCATGGCTTCGTCATGGCGACCTCCTCGACTGGGGTGGCTCCCATGGTGACAGAACGGAGGCCCCGCTGTCCGCAGTCCGAGCGTTCACCCGCGAACAGGCTCTCCCGCGGTCGTCGCCGGCAGCGCCGCCGTCACCGGCCTCGTCCTCCTGCGCGCCCGTCCACCTGGGCCCGGCTGTTCGTCCGCCCAGTGCACCGACTCTTGACGCCGTCACGCCGGGGGGCGTCAAGAGTCGGTGCAGTGGGCGGGTCGTGAGAGGTGTGGACCGGCACGTGCCCCCGAACTACCCATGATTCGCCGATCCCAGGAGTAGTTCCTGGACACGTGCCACCCCTCGCGGAGGGTGGCGAGGGTGCGGGCGCGAGGGAGCGCAACGCCACGCGCTCGGTCGGGTCTGGGGGGCGCAACACGATGCGCTCGGTCGGGTCTGGGGGCGCAATACGATGCGCTCGGTCGGGTCTGGGTCTAGCCCTTGGTGCGGATCGGGATCTCCTGGGTGTCCAGGCCCAGGACCGCGACCTCGTCGGGCTTGCTGGGCAGCACGGTGTCGACGTAGTCGCGGACGGCGACCTCCAGCGGGATGTCCTCGTCGGCGCGCTCGGAGAGGTACCAGCGGTGTTCGAGGAGCTCGTGGAAGAGCTCGGCCGGCTCCAGCTTGCTGCGCAGCTCCGGGGGGACGGTGCGGGTGACCGGCTCGTAGATGCTGGAGAGCCAGTCGTGGGCGACCAGCTCCTCGTCGTCGTTCTGCCGGTCCTGGGAGGCGCGGAAGGCGTCGAGGTCGTTGAGCAGGCGGCGCGCCTGGTTCTCCTCGACGTCCAGGCCGGTCAAACGCAGCAGTCGTCGGCTGTGATGACCGGCGTCCACGATCTTGGGTTCGATCTGGATGTGCGTGCCGTCCACGTCCGTGCTCATCTCGAGCTCGCCGACGTCGAAGCCGAGGTTGTTGAGGCGGCGGATCCGCTCGTCCACCCGCCACCGGTCGCCCCGCTCGAAGCGTTCGGTGGCGGTGAGCTCGCGCCACAGCAGGTCGTAGCGGTGCATCAGGCGGTCGGCGATCTCCAGGGCGTCGGCGTCCTCGGCGAGCAGGCCACCGGCGGCCAGGTCCATCAGCTCGCCGGCGATGTTGCCGTGGGCGATGAAGAGATCGTGCTCCCGCTGCCCGTTGCTGAGCTGGTTGTGGACCTCGGCGGTCTCCGCGTCGACCAGGTAGGCGGCGAACTCCCCGGCATCCCGTCGGAACAGGGTGTTGGACAGCGAGACGTCGCCCCAGTAGACCCCACCCAGGTGGAGCCGCACGAGCAGGACGGCGAGCGCGTCCAGGACCCGGCGGGCGGTGTCCGGGCGTAGCCGCTGGCTGAAGATCGCCCGGTAGGGCAGGGAGAAGCGCAGGTGACGGGTGACCAGGCACGCGTCGAGGGACTCACCGGAGGCGTCCGTGCGGCCGGCGATGACCGCCAGTGGCTCGACCGCCGGCTGCCCGATCCGCCGGAGGAGCTGCAGGGTCTGGTACTCCCGCTGCGCGAGCTCGGCCTTGATCTCCTTGACGGCGATCACCCCGCCCGAGAGCCGCACGAAGCGCACCACGTGACGGGAGATGCCTCGCGGGAGGGCGGCCAGGTGCTCCTCGGGCCAGTCCTCCAGCGACGTCTCCCAGGGGAGGTCGAGGATCGCCGGGTCCGGTCGCGCGGCGGTGATCTGCAGGGCCATCAGGAGCCTCCCGGTGCTCGGGGTGCGGTCAGGACAGTGTCCGCCCGACCGCACCCCGCTGCATCCGCGGGACGAGACCAGCGCTCCGTGGAGCCCGTCGGCGGGTGGTGGTGGGTGAACGGGTCAGTTGCCGAGGCGGAGCCCGCTCTCGGCGTCGAAGACGTGCAGGTGGTCGGCTTTGGGCACGAAGTACACGATCTCGCCCTTGGCGGGCGGGGTGCGTCCGTCGACGCGGGCGATGAACGCGTTGGCGTCCGCCCCCGAGCCGGGGCGCCGGCCGTAGACGTAGGCGTCGGCGCCGAGCTCCTCCACCACGTCGACCTCGATGGCCAGCCCGCTGCTGTCGGTGCTCACCGTCAGGTCTTCGGGCCGGATCCCGACGACGACCCGCTGGCCGGCGGCGGAGAGGATGTCCCGCTCGACCGGGAGCACCGTCTCGTCGAAGCGGACCCCGCCCTCGGCCACGTCGCCCTCCATCAGGTTCATGGCCGGCGAGCCGATGAAGCCCGCCACGAAGACGTTGTCCGGGTGGTCGTACATGCGCCGCGGCGGGTCGCACTGCTGCAGCAGGCCGTCCTTGAGCACCGCGACCCGGTCGCCCATCGTCATGGCCTCGACCTGGTCGTGCGTGACATAGACCGTCGTCACCCCGAGCCGCCGCTGCAGCGAGGCGATCTGGGTGCGGGTCTGGACGCGCAGCTTGGCGTCGAGGTTGGACAGCGGCTCGTCCATGAGGAAGACCTGCGGCTGGCGCACGATCGCCCGCCCCATCGCCACCCGCTGGCGCTGACCGCCGGACAGGGCCTTGGGCTTGCGGTCCAGGTAGGGCTCCAGGTCCAGGATCTTGGCTGCCTCCTCGACGCGCTGGCGGATCTCCGCCTTGGACTTGCCCGCGATCCGCAGCGCGAAGCCCATGTTGTCGGCCACCGTCATGTGCGGGTAGAGCGCGTAGTTCTGGAAGACCATCGCGACGTCGCGGTCCTTGGGCGGCAGGTCGGTCACGTCACGGTCGCCGATCAGGATCCGGCCGCTGTTGACCTCTTCCAGTCCGGCGAGCATCCGCAGACTGGTGGACTTGCCGCAGCCCGAGGGGCCGACGAGCACGAGGAACTCACCGTCGGAGATCTCGATGTCTAGGGAGTCGACGGCCGGCGAGTCAGATCCCGGGTAGATCCGGGTGGCCTTGTCGAAAGTCACTGTTGCCATGGTGGGGCTACTCCTTCACCGGCAGGAACGTGCCGGACGATCCGTTGTAAAGGACGGTCCCGCCGGCGGTCGCCGACGGAAGTCGCCAGGGGCGTCGCCCCCGAGGAGTCCCGGCCCAGCAGGCCGGTCACCGGCGGCGCTGCCCGTGACGTTGTTCGTTACCGTACTGCAATCTGCAAGATCTTGCAGAAAATGTAAGGTGTGCGCCATGCTAGCGGACGTGCCTGCGGGCACGCCTCGTGACCCGGAGCCGCGACCGCCGCGGACTGCCGTTCAGAAGGAGAACTCATGAAGCGCACGACCGGCGCGATCGCGATGGCGGGCATCACAGCCCTCCTGCTGACCGCCTGCGGTGGAGAAGCCGCGACCGACGACGACCCCACGACCCCCGCCGCCGGCGAGACCGAGTCCGAGGCCCCGGCCGACGACGAGGAGGCCACCGACGACGGTGACGCGGCCGACGACACCGCGGACGAGCCCGCGACCGACGAGGAGGCCTCGACCGAGCCCCCCGTGCGTGACCAGAACGCCGAGCTGGTGATCTGGTCCGACGACGTCCGCGCCCCGATCCTGACCGAGTTCGCCGACGAGTTCGGCACCGAGTTCGGCATCACCGTCCAGGTGCAGGTCGCCACGGACGTGCGCCAGCAGTTCAAGGACGCCACCAACGTCGACCAGGGGCCGGACATCATCGTCGGCGCCCACGACTGGCTGGGCGAGCTCGTCCAGAACGGCACCGTGGCCCCCATCCAGATGTCGGAGGACGTGCAGGCTCAGTTCGTGCCGGAGGCCCTCGAGGCCACCAAGTTCGACGGGCAGATCTACGGTGTCCCCTACGCCACCGAGTCCCTCGGCCTGATCCGCAACACCGCCCTGGCCCCCGAGGCCCCCTCCTCGATGGAGGACCTCATCGCGACCGGCCAGGGCCTGGTCGACTCCGGCGACGCCGACCAGGTCATGGTGACCCCGGTCGGCCAGCAGGGTGACGCCTACCACGCGTTCCCGTGGCTGTCCGCCTTCGGCGGCGGCATCTTCGGCACCAACGCCGAGGGCGGCTGGGACGCCGAGAACGTCATCATCGGCTCCCCGGAGAGCATCCAGGGCGGCGAGAAGATCGCCTGGCTGGCCGAGAACGGCGCCCTGAACGTCAACATCGGCGGCACCGAGATGGAGGCCCTGTTCGGCGAGGGCAAGACCCCCTACATGGTCTCCGGACCGTGGGCGATCGCCAACGTCGACGGCGCCGGCATCGAGTACGCCATCGACCCGATCCCGGACTTCGAGGACGGCGGCGTCACCACCCCGTTCCTCGGTGTCCAGATGTTCTACGTCTCCTCCAAGGCCAAGAACCCGGCTATCGCGCAGGAGTTCGTGAACCAGTACGTCCCGAGCGTGGAGCTGCAGCTGGCCCTGTTCGAGGCCGGTGACCGCCCGCCGGCCCTCCAGGCCGCGCTGGACCAGGTCTCCGCGGACAACGAGGACATCGCCGCGTGGGCCGCCGCCGGCGAGGGCGCCCCGCCGATGCCGAACATCCCGGCCATGAACGCGGTCTGGGGCCCGCTGGGCCAGGCCACCTCCGACATCGTCGGCGGTGCGGACCCGGCCGAGCGCCTCGCGGCCGCCCAGGATGAGGTCGTCGCCGCCATCGGCTGATGACCACCGGCTAGACCCGGTCCCGGCTGGACCTCTCCGCGCATGTCCAGCCGGGGCCGCCCCCTGAGAGCAGCACGCCGGCGTCACCGCCGGCACGCACCACCACCCTGACAACCCCCGGCACCCAGGGAGACGACGATGTCCCAGCAGGCCACCCACAAAGGCGACGCCGAGGTCGGCCACCTGGCCGAGCCCGAGCACCTGGAGTACGGCACCAGGCCGCCGATCTGGGTCACCGTCGTCAAGTGGGTGCTGATCGCCCTGGCGCTGGCCGTCCTGCTGTATGTCGTGCAGGAGCTGATCGAGGCCGGTCACTGGCTCATGGTGATCCTGGCGGCCTTCGTCGCCATGTGCATCCTGGCCGTCTACTCCACCCGCCGGGCGGTCCCGCTGAAGTACCTGCTGCCCGGCCTGCTCTTCGCTCTGGCCCTGCAGATCTGGCCGCTGGTCTACACGGTCAGCCTGTCGTTCACCAACTACGGCGACGGGCACCTGATCTCCAAGGAGGAGGCGATCAGCGCCATCGAGGCCAGCTCGGTGCGCCCGGTCGAGGGCTCCGCCCGCTTCTCCCTCAACATCGCGGTCCCCGAGGGGCAGGACGTCGCGACCGGCGACCTCATCTACCTGCTGACCGACCCCGACGGCAACTTCTTCGCCGGCAGCCTGCAGGGACTGCAGCCGCTCGACGCCGAGACGGTCGAGGCCGGGATGACCGGCCGGATCACCAGCGCCGACGGGTTCACCGTCCTGTCCGCGAGCGAGGTCAACGCCCGTTCCGCGGACCTGGCCGAGTTCGCGGTCCCGACCGAGACCGGCGGCATCAAGCAGATCGGGCTGTCCGAGGCGTTCATCGGTGAGCCCACCAAGGTCTGGGACGAGGCCAGCGGCACCATCACCGACACGCTCACCGGCAGGGTCTACGTCGCCGAGGGGGCCAACTTCGTCCCCCAGGACGGGGTCGGGCCACCGCTGCCCCAGGGGTGGCTGGAGAACGTGGGCTTCGACAACTACACCGAGGCGCTGACCAACCCCACGCTGCGCGCCGGCTTCATCAAGGTGCTGGTCTGGAACTTCGCGTTCGCGGCCATCACCGTGATCTCCACCTTCCTGCTGGGCATGCTGCTTGCTCTGCTCTTCAACGACTCCAGGCTCAAGGGCCGCGGGGTCTACCGATCGCTGCTGATCCTTCCCTACGCGCTCCCGATCTACGTCACGGCGCTGGTCTGGTCCTCGATGTTCAACCAGGACTTCGGGCTGATCAACAGCGTGACGGGGCTGGACATCAACTGGCTGGGTGACCCGTGGATGGCGCGGCTCGCGCTGCTGATCACCAACCTCTGGCTGGGCTTCCCCTACATGTTCATCGTGTGCACGGGAGCGCTGCAGTCGATCCCGGGGGAGGTGCGGGAGGCCGCCGCGATCGACGGGGCCGGCCCGTTCCGGACCGTCCGCTCGGTCATCATGCCGCTGCTGCTGGTGGCGGTGGGGCCGCTGCTGATCGCCTCGTTCGCGTTCAACTTCAACAACTTCGGGCTGGTCTTCCTGTTCAACGAGGGCGGGCCGTTCATCGGCGGCCAGAGCCAGATCGGCTCGACCGACCTGCTGATCTCGTGGGCCTACCGGCTGGCGCTGGGCGGGACCCAGCCGAACTTCGGGCTGGCCTCGGCGATCGCGGTCTTCATCTTCTTCATCGTGGCCCTCATCAGCTACCAGGGCTTCCGGTCCACCAAGGCACTCGAGGATGTGAACTGAGATGACCACAGGCACTCCCACCGGTGGAGAGATGGCCGCCATCGACGTGAGCAACGCCGCTCAGCGCGAGACCGCGCCCGCGCCGGCCGGTCGGCGGAAGAAGGGCGGTGGCGTCTGGTGGCGGCACGCCCTGGCGCTGCTGGCCCTGGTGTTCGCCCTCTTCCCCATCCTGTTCATCGTGTCCTCGGCGTTCAACAACGCCGGCACCCTGTCGACCTCGGGGCTGATGCCGACCAAGTTCGGCACCGACAACTTCAAGGACCTGTTCGCCGACCCGGCCCGGCCCTACTGGACGTGGTTCAAGAACTCGATGATCATCTCGGTGGTCTCGACGATCGCCACGCTCTTCCTGGGTGCCTGCGCGGCCTACGCCTTCTCCCGGCTGCGCTGGACCGGCCGGCGGGGCGGGCTGCTGGCCATCCTGCTGCTGCAGATGTTCCCCGCAGTCCTGGCCTTCGGTGCCCTCTACATCACCTTCGCCAACGTCGGCAACATCCTCCCGGCCGTGGGGCTGAACACCCTGGCCGGCCTGATCCTGGTCTACCTCGGCGGCGCGATGGGCTCGAACATCTGGCTGCTCAAGGGCTACTTCGACACCGTGCCCAAGGAGCTCGACGAGGCCGCCTACATCGACGGGGCGTCCCACGCGCGGATCTTCTTCACCATCACCCTGCGGCTGGTCACCCCGATCCTGGCGACCGTCGCCATGCTGGCCTTCGTCGGGCTGTGGGGCGAGTTCCTCCTGGCCTCGATCTTCCTCACCGACGTCAACCAGCAGACGCTCGCCGTCGGCCTGTGGCAGACCCGCAACGCCGACGTCAACCGCTACTTCGGCCAGTTCGTGGCGGGTGCCGTCATCGCCTCCATCCCGGTGGTGCTGGTCTACCTGTCCCTGCAGAAGCAGCTGATCGGTGGCCTGACCCAGGGCTCCGTCAAGTGATCGCATGCTGACCGAGCCGCACCACGACGGGTCCCCGCTGTACGTCTCGGCGGTCGCACCGGCCCCGGGGGAGACCGTCTCCGTCCGGGTCCGCGCACCGCTGAGTGCCGGGGTGAGCGCCGTGCACGTGCGCACGACCCCGGACGGCGAGCAGGAGTTCACCACCGCGCGCCGGGTGCACACCGACGCGGTGGAGTCCTGGTGGCAGGCCGAGCTCGTCCTGCACAACCCGGTGACGAACTACCGCTTCCTGCTCGAGGGCGGCGCGGAGGGCGCCGGCGACTACCGGTGGCTCAACGGCACCGGGGTGCACCCGCGGGACGTGCCCGACGCCGCCGACTTCCGGATCGTCACCCACCCGGCGCCGCCAGCCTGGGCCACCGGTGCCGTCGTCTACCAGATCTTCCCGGACCGTTTTGCCCGGGACGCCGCGGTCGAGCCGCCCGGGGACCCCGGCGGCCCCCGCCAGGACCTGCCGTCGTGGGCTGCGCCGGCGCGCTGGGACGACCCGGTCGACGAGACCCGCCAGGGCAGCCAGCAGGTCTTCGGCGGCACGGTCGAGGGCATCATCGACCACCTCGACCACCTCGTGGAGCTCGGCGTGAGCGTCGTCTACCTCACCCCGTTCTTCCCCGCCCGGTCCAACCACCGCTACGACGCCTCGACCTTCGAGACGGTCGACCCGATCCTGGGGGACCCGGAGGCCATGGCCCGCCTGCAGGTCGCGGCCCACGCGCGCGGCCTGCGGGTGATGGGCGACATCACGACCAACCACACCGGCGACGCGCACGAGTGGTTCGCGGCCGCCGACGCCGACCCCACCGGGCCGTATGCCGGGTGGTACGTCCGCCAGACCGGTCCCGACGGGTCCCCGGGAGACTGGGTGACCTGGCTCGGCGTGCCGTCCCTGCCCAAGCTGGACCACACCGACGCCGGTCTGCGGGCCGCGTTCATCGACGGGCCGGACTCGGTGATCCGGCGGTGGCTGCGACCCGGCGCCGGCCTCGACGC
>JAAYYA010000102.1 GCA_012515595.1 Actinomycetales bacterium | reverse complement strand
CTGCAGACCAACAAGGCCAAGCACGTCGTGCGCTATGCCGACTGCGTGCAGTCCGTGGACCGCGCCAAGCTGGTCGGGGCACTGGACCGTGCGGTGGCCGGTCGGATCGCTGACTCGGTGGGTGCGCCGGACGGGCAGCAGCAAAACCACTACGAAAATGCGGGATCGACCAGCAAAACCACTATGAAAATTGGTGGAGGGGAAACTGGGGGGCTGGACGTCCTGCTGCAGGTCGACCTCGGAGAGGGGGAGGACGCGGGGCGTGGCGGCGTGCTCCCGGCCGATCTCGTGGCCCTCGCCGACCGGGTGTCCGAGAGCGAGCACCTGCGGCTGCGCGGGCTCATGGCGGTGGCGCCGTTCGGGCTCGACGAGGCCGGCACCGCGGCGGCGTTCGAACGGCTGGCGGGGCTGGCGGCCGGGGTGCGTGAGGCGCATCCGGGCGCGACGATCCTGTCCGCCGGGATGAGCGGCGACCTGGAGCTGGCCGTGGCCGCGGGCGCGACACACCTGCGTGTCGGGACGGCAATCCTGGGAGAACGGCCTGACCCCCGGTAGCGTCGGGATCGACCATAAACGGACGCACCAAGGAGCTCACACACATGGCTGGGGCGCTGCGCAAGACCATGGAGTACCTCGGACTCGCCGAGACCGATGAGCGCTACGACGACTACGACTATGACGAGCCCGAGCGCGCGCCGGAGCGGGAGACCCGCGCTGCCGCCGAGCCCGATCGTCCCCGTTCGGCCGAGGTGACCCAGTTGCCCCAGCGGAACAACGCCCCTGAGCAGAAGCGCACCCCCGTCGCACGGGTGGTCCGCGACGCGGAGGTTGAGCCGATGAACCGCATCACCACCATCCACCCACGCACCTACAACGAGGCCAAGAACATCGGTGAGGCCTTCCGCGGTGGCATCCCGGTGATCATGAACCTCTCGGACATGGACGACGCCGACGCCAAGCGGATCGTCGACTTCGCCGCGGGCCTGGCGTTCGGGCTGCGGGGCTCCATCGAGCGCGTCACCAGCAAGGTCTTCCTGCTCTCGCCCTCGCACGTCGAGGTCGACGGTGCCGAGCCGGCCGCCCCCAAGCAGGCCCTGTTCAACCAGAGCTGACCACCTGCGCAGCGCGCGCGGCGTCGCCGACCCACACGGGTCGACGGCGCCGTTCGTTTGCCCCCGCCCCCCTAGACTGAGCGACGTGATGACGAGGAACGGCACCCGATGATCGGCGACATTCTCTCCCTCGTGCTGTCCCTGTACTTCCTCGTCCTGATCGTGCGGCTGATCCTGGACTGGGTGCAGGTCTTCTCCCGCGACTGGCGGCCCTCGGGCGTCCTGCTGATCGTCGCGGAAACGGTCTACAGCCTCACCGACCCGCCGATCCGGTTCCTCCGCCGCTTCATCCCGCCCCTGCGGCTGGGCGGCGTCGCGCTGGACCTCGCCTTCCTCGTGCTGATCCTCGGGGTCAGCATCGCGCGGAGCTACGTGACCCTCCTGCCGTTCTGAGTCTGGTGACGTCCCGCTCGCCGGTGGGGTAGTGCCGCGTCGTTGGGCTATGGTGAGGCCTGATATTGCAGTTGAGCTAGTGCCAAGTGGGTTCCGTGCGCCGTGATGCATGGGCTCACGCGGATCTCCAGAGCGAGGTGAACCCATGGCGTTGTCCCCCGAGGACGTCATCAAGAAGAGCTTCAGTGCGACGCACTTGCGGCGGGGCTACGACGAGACCCAGGTCGACGACTTCCTGGACGAGGTAGTGGTCGAGCTCCGCCGGTTGCTGGCCGAGCAGGATGACCTGGTCGCCCAGCTGGACGACTGCCGCTCGGGTCAGTATGACGGGGACTACGCAGGCGGTGCCGCCGCCTTCGCCGGTGGTGCCGACGAGGCACAGCTGGAGCAGGTGCGCCGCGAGCGTGAGGAGCTCGTCGCCGAGCTCGACCGGCTCACCGCGCAGCTGGACGCGCGTCGCGTGGAGGCCGACGAGGTCGAGGCGGACACCACCCGCCGCGTCGAGGCCGCCCGGCTGAAGGCCGCCGAGGCCGAGTCGCAGGCCAACGAGGAGCTCCAGGGCCGCCTGCAGGGTGAGCTGCTCGAGCTCCAGCAGAAGGTCGAGTCGACCCGTGACGAGGCCCAGTCCGCCGAGGCACGCCTCGCCGAGCTGCGCCAGCAGGTCGCCGAGGCCGAGCAGGCCGGACGGGAGGCCGAGCAGGCCACGCGCGCCGCCCAGCAGGCCGCCGACGAGGCCCGCCGGGCCGCGGACGAGGCCGAGGGTCGGGCGACTGCCGCCCACGCCGCGGTCGCTGCCGCTCCGGCCGCTGCTGCCGCCGCGCCGGCCGCCCCGGCCGCGCCGACCGAGGACCCGACCAAGATCATCGAGCTGGCCCAGCGCCTGCACGACCAGCACGTTGCCGAGGGCGAGGAGACCAAGCAGCGTCTCATCGGCGAGGGCAACGAGTACCGCGACCGGGTGATCAGCGAGGCGGACGCCCAGGCCAACAACCTGATCCGCGAGGGCCAGGAGAAGCACGACGAGCTGGTCGCGACCGGCCAGGCCGAGCACGACAAGCTGGTCAACACCGGACAGGCCGAGCACGACCGACTGGTCGCCGAGGGCGGCCAGCGCCGCGACACCCTGGTCGGGGAGGCCGAGACCAAGCGCGCCAACATCCTGACGGACCTGGAGTCCAGGCAGTCCACCCTGTCCACCAAGATCGACGAGCTCAAGACGTTCGAGGGCGACTACCGCGCCAAGCTGCGGGGCTACCTCAACGAGCAGATCGACTTCCTGGACCGCGACGGCGACGGCATCGACGACCGCCTGCAGTGACCCGGGCAGCCCGCTAGACGCTGCATCCACCCGACCCCCGTGACCGGCCCGACCGGCGCGGGGGTCCGGTGTTTCCCGGGGGTGGCGAGTGCGGTGCGAGGCAGCACGGCGCGAGGCCCCGGCCGAGGTGTTGTCGGACCCGACACTCGCAGTTCACTCACAGGCTTGTAATTCACCCTGCTGAGCACCTATCCTTCGGCGCACCATCCAGAAGCGGGTGGGGCCGCACACTCACACCCAAAGGGGTCGCATGGCAGGCAAGAGTGGCGCCGAGGCTGCAGTCGACGAGACGACTGAGCCCGCACCGCGCAAGACCACGGCACGCACGCCGGCCGCCAAGAAGTCCGCAGCGAAGAAGACCTCCACCCCGCGCCGTTCCGCGAAGTCGGCCGTGACCGACCTCCCGGTCCTGGAGAAGGAGGACCCGTGGACCCCGGAGGAGCTGGCCGAGGTGCGCACCGAGCTGGAGGCCGACCGGGAACGGCTGCAGGCCGAGGTCGACGAGGCCGAGGCCGACCTCGCCGAGCTGATGCGCGACAGCGGCGAGGGGTCCGGTGACGACCAGGCCGACGCCGGCGCCGCCACCTGGGAGCGGGAGCACGAGCTGTCGCTGACCAACAACGCCAAGGAGCTGCTCGAGCAGATCGAGCACGCACTGGAACGGATCGACGAGGGCACCTACGGAGTCTGCGAGTCCTGCGGCAACGCGATCGGCAAGATGCGGCTCCAGGCCTTCCCGCGTGCGACCCTATGTCTGACATGCAAGCAGAAGCAGGAGCGCCGCTGAGGTCCCAGGCCGGGGACGACGCCACTGACTCCTCCACGGTCCGGCCTCACCGACGCTCCCTGTTCTGGGTGGTGCTGGCCATCGCCGCCGTCTGGCTGGTGGCCGACCAGATCACCAAGAACATCGCCGAGGACGTCCTCTCCGACGGCTCGACGCGCCCGTTCATCGGCGAGCTGCTCCAGTTCCATCTCGTCTACAACCCCGGCGCGGCCTTCTCGATGGGGACCGGCTCGACGGTCCTGCTGACCATCCTGGCGGTGACCGTCTGCACCGTGATCGTCTGGAACGCCCGCCGCCTGGGCAGTATGCCGTGGGCCGTGGGCCTCGGTCTGCTGCTCGGCGGGGCACTGGGGAACCTGACCGACCGCCTCACCCGGGAGCCCGGCTTCGGCAAGGGCCACGTCGTCGACTTCCTGATGCTGCCGAACTTCCCGATCTTCAACGTGGCCGACATCGGGATCACCTCCGCGGCGGTGTTGATCGGCCTGCTCGCGCTGCGGGGGATCAACCCCGACGGGACCCGTGCCTCCGACGAGAAGCAGGACGAGGCGAAGGACGGGGAGCAGGGCACCGATCCCACCCCGGCCGACGGCCACGACCCGGCCGACGGCCACGACCCGGCCGACGAGCCCGGTGACGGGCAGGGAGAGCCCGGCGATCGGCATACGGACGAAGGGCCCACCGCGTGACGGACAGCCGCACCGTCAACGTGCCCGACGGCCTGGAGGGCGAGCGGGTCGACGCAGGCCTGGCGCGGTTGCTCGGTCTGTCGCGCAGCCGCGTCGCGGACCTGGCGGGGGAGGGGCACATCACGATCGGCGGCCGGACGGCGGGCAAGTCCGACCGGCTGCAGGCGGGGGACTGGGTCGAGGTCGTGCTGCCGGCCGTGCGCGAGCCCGAGGAGCTGCAGGTGCGCGCCGAGCCGGTCGAGGGCATGCGCATCGTGCACGACGACACCGAGATCGTGGTCGTCGACAAGCCGGCCTTCGTGGCGGCCCACCCCAGCGTCGGGTGGAGCGGGCCGACCGTGGTCGGGGGACTGGCGGCCGCTGGTTACCGGATCTCCACCTCCGGGGCCCCCGAGCGGCAGGGCATCGTCCAGCGGCTCGACGTCGGCACCAGCGGCCTGATGGTCGTGGCCAAGTCCGAGCGGGCCTACACCGTGCTCAAGCAGGCCTTCCGCGACCGGGTCGTCGACAAGACCTACCACACGCTCGTCCAGGGCCTGCCGGACCCGCACGAGGGCACCATCGACGCGCCGATCGGCCGGCACCCGGGTCATGACTACCGGTTCGCCGTGCGCACCGACGGGCGTCACTCGATCACGCACTACGAGCTGCTCGAGGCGCACCGGAGGGCCAGCCTGCTGCAGGTGCACCTGGAGACCGGTCGCACCCACCAGATCCGGGTGCACTTCTCCGCGCTGCGCCACCCGTGCTGCGGGGACCTGACCTACGGCGCGGACCCGCGGCTCGCGGCCGAGCTCGGGCTGCAGCGGCAGTGGCTGCACGCGGTGCGACTGGGCTTCGAGCACCCCGGTAGCGGCGACTACGTGTCGTTCGAGAGCCCCTATCCCGAGGATCTGCGCGTGGCGCTGGACAGGATCGCCGCCTGACGGCAGGCTTGGCCCATGAAGCCCAGCGGCGACCGGTCTCGCCAGCACTCGAATGGCCTGCAGTCGGATGGCCTGCACATGAATGACCAGCACCCGCAGGGCGTCCCCGCCCGTCTCCCCGCCCGTCGTCCAGGCCCCACGCGTCCGCGGTTCCTCCACTGGCAGGTCCCGGTGCTCGCCGGCGTGCTCGTCCTGGGGCTGACCGCCTGCGTGGTGGACTCCGGCGGTCCCGGCCTGACGCCCGGCGACGGTGGTGACGGTACTGGTGACAGCGGGTCCGACCTCGCCGGCCGCACCTTGGTGTCGACCGGCGTCACCGGGCACGAGCTGGTCGAGGGCTCGACCGTGCGGATGTCCTTCGAGGCCGACCAGGTCAGCATCCAGGCCGGGTGCAACAACATCTTCGGTGCGTATGCCGTGGAGGGCGGCACCCTGCAGGTGAACGCCCTCGGGCAGACCGAGATGGCCTGCGCGGCGGACCTGATGGCGCAGGACCAGTGGCTGATCTCCTTCCTGCAGTCCGGCCCGGAACTCACCGAGACGGCAGACGGCATCGTGCTGGCCGGCGGGGGAGTCGAGCTGGAGCTGACCGACCGCGAGGTCGCCGACCCCGACGTGGCGCTCGAGGGCCCGACCTGGGTGCTGAACACCGCCCACACTGCGACCGCCGACACCAACATCCGGGGGATGGAGAACGCCTCGCTCGTCTTCGAGGACGGCAACGTCCGGCTGAACACCGGGTGCAACACCGGCGGCGGCAGCTACACCCTCGACGGGGACAGCCTGACCCTCGGGCCGTTGCGGCAGACGCTGCGGGCCTGCGACGAGACGGCGATGGAGATCGAGTCGCTCATGACGGCGGTGCTGAACCAGATGGACCTGACCGTCGACATCGAGGCGTCCACGCTGAAGCTCACCGCTCCGGACGGCACGGCTCTGGGGTTCGTGGCCGATGCCGGCGGTGGCGACCAGGCGGAGGAGACGAGCGCTCCCTGACCCGCGCTCCGCGCGCCGAGGTCGGGCGCGCACGCCACCGCGACAGCGGGCCCGCCCCCACACGCCTCGTAGGATGGCCCAAGTTCGTGGGGAAGCCTGGGTCGCCGGAGGTGCTCCGGGTTTCCCCACCATCCGTGCTGGGCACCTGCCACCAGACGCCTGACCTGCACAGATGACCTGATCCTGGCCGAGGCGACACCGTTCGCAGACCCGGAGTTGGTCCCACGGCCACACCGCTGCTAAAGTTATCTCTCGCGCCGCTCCGGCCCTAGGCCGCGCGGACACCCTTGTCGAAGCACCTGGCCAGGGCGCACTCACAGAGTGCAGCCGATTTGGACAAGAGACACCGACAAGTTAGACTGAACAGGTTGCCCCAATCGCTTAG
>JAAYYA010000101.1 GCA_012515595.1 Actinomycetales bacterium | reverse complement strand
GTTCGTGCCGTAGGTGATGTCCTTGGCGTACTCGGCGCGGCGCTCGTCCGGTGTCATCTTGGACAGGATGACGCCGACCTCGAGTCCGAGGCTGCGGTGCACGCGACCCATCAGCTCGGCCTGGTACTCGGCGAGGTAGTCGTTGACGGTGACCACGTGCACGCCCTCACCGGTCAGCGCGTTGAGGTAGGACGGGAGGGTCGCCACCAGGGTCTTGCCCTCACCGGTCTTCATCTCGGCCACGTTGCCCTGGTGCAGCGCCGCCCCACCCATGAGCTGCACGTCGAAGTGTCGCTTGCCGATCGTGCGGACCGACGCCTCGCGCACGGCCGCGAAGGCCTCCGGCAGCAGCTGGTCGAGAGTCTCGCCGTCCTTGAGGCGGGCCCGGAACTTGTCGGTCTCCTCCCGCAGCTCCGCGTCGGTCAGCCCTTTGAAGTCCTCTTCGAGGGCGTTCACCTGTTGCGCGATGACCTCCAGACGGCGCAGGGTCTTGCCCTCGCCTGCACGCAGCAACTTCTCGAAAAACTTGGGCACGGAGTCTCCTGACACGTCGTCGTGGTCGCGTGAAACCGCACGCGGACCTCAAGGACAGGCTAATCGCCGATCACGTTCCTGAGGAAACCGAGGTGGGGGCGCCTCGGCCGAGCCGGGGCGCCCCCACCGGGGTTTCACCTGCGGGTTACGGCAGGAACAGCGCCTCGATGGCGGTACGGACCGCCTCCGAGATGGCTGCCGGACCACCGAACAGGGTCACCGTGCCGGGCTCGCGGGCCACCAGGGTCTCCCCGGTGACCGTCGGCAGGTGGTCCTGCTGGGTCAGCAGCAGCGGGCTCGCCTGCAGGCCGGCCAGGGCCGCACCGGACAGCGCGTCCGGGAATTTCTGGCCGGAGGCGACGAAGACCGTGTCGGACGGTGCGATCCGGGAGGCCACCGCCGCCGCGGTCGCGTAGCGGTCCTCGCCGCTGACCCGCTCCACCGTGTCCGCGTGACCCTGCAGCGCAGCCAGGACGTCGTCGCTGACGGCCGTGGGGCCGCCGAGCACCACGATGTGATCGGGGTCCAGGGCGGCGAGCGCGGCGATGGTCACGTTGGGCAGGGCCCCGGGCTTGGTGAGCAGGATCGGGTCGTCCTCGAGCCCGGCGAGCGGACCGGCCGCCAGCGAGTCGGCGAACTCCACGCCGGAGGCGACGTAGACGGTGTCGACGTCCGCGGCCGTGAACCGTGCCTGGGCGAGAGCGGCCGCCGTGGCGTAGCGGTCGTCGCCGGAGATCCGGACGACGCTCGCGCCGGTGATCGCCTCGGCCTGCGCGAGCACGTCGTCGCTGATCGCCGCGTCGCCGCCGAGCACGAAGACCTGCTCGGGCTGCAGCGCGCCCAGGGCCGTCCCTGCGACGTTCGGCAGCGAGCCGGCCCGGGTGAGCAGCACCGGGGCGCCGTCGCGGACCGCGGGGGCGGTTCCGGTCAGGGCGTCCGGGAACTGCTGACCGCTGGCCAGGTAGACCGTGTCCACGTCACCGAACTCGGCGGCGATGTTGGCCGAGGTCTCGTAGCGGTCCTCACCGGCCAGGCGGTTCACCACCACCGGGTCGACGCCCGGCGCCAGGTCGAGGCCGACCAGGATCGGGTCGTGGTCGGAGGACCGGAAGGGGTTCTCCTCGAAGAGCGCCGCCTGACCAGGACCCTTGAACGACAAGTCATAGTCCAGGACGCTCGGCTCGTCGGCGTTGATCTTCCACGCCTCGGTGCTGGTCACCTTCGCGGACAGCGCCTCGTTGGCCATCGCGTAGTCGAGGTAGCCCAGCTGGCCGTCGAAGACGTAGGAGTACTCCTCCTCGCCCTGGTGGTCCAGGAGCAGGTCGGAGTAGCCGGCGTCGAGGAAGACGTTGATCGGGTCCTCCTTGTCATAGGAGTTGAGGTCACCGATGATCAGCGTGTTCTCGGCACCCGTACCGGTCGGGTCACCGGCCAGCCAGTCGACCATCGCCACTGCGGCGTCGGTGCGCACCCCGTTGCAGTTGCCCGCCCACGGGTCGGTCGGGTCACCCACGTCGAGGCAGTCGGAGCCCTTGGACTTCAGGTGGTTGACCGCCACGGTCACCTGCTCACCGGTGGCGTTCTCCTCGAACGTCTGCGCCAGGGTCGGACGGTTCTTGTCGTCCAGGAAGCGCGGGTCGTCCGCGGTCGTCAGGGTGGCGAAGTCACCGACCGGGGTGACCGCGGACGGCTTGAAGATGAAGGCCGTCGTGATCTGGTCCGTGCCGATGGTCCCGGTCTCGAGGTAGTCGTAGGTGTCCGTGCCGATTTCCTCGTTGAGCGCCGCGGTCAGCGTCTGCACTGCCAGGTCGTCGTTGTTCTCGATCTCGATGAGACCCACGACGTCGGCGTCCAGCTCGGCCAGTGCCGCGACGATCTTGACCTCCTGCCGCTCGAACTCCTCAGGCGTGTTCGCCCCGCGGCTGTTGAGCGTCGTGAAGTAGTTCAGCACGTTGAAGGAGGCGACCGTCATCGTGCTGCCGCCGGTCTCCGGCACCTCCGTCGGACGGGGGTTGGCCTGCGTGAACACGGCGTCCTCGGTGGGCTGGATCCGGTAGAGGTCGAAGCGGTAGTCCATCACTCCAGTCAGGTCGGTGATGGTGTCACCGCCGCGGAAGGTGTGCTCCAGGGTGAACTCGCCGCCGGCCGGGTGCCGCAGGTCGTCGGGGTTCTGCGCGCTCAGCCCGTCGTCGATCGTGATGCGGTTGTCGGCGTTGTGGTCCCGCACCGCCACGGCCTCCGCAGAGTCCGGCAGGGCCAGCGCGGTGGGCTGGAACTGGCGGTCGGTGTCCAGGCCGGTGCCGACGACAACCTCGCCGAAGCGGCCGTAGTTGAAGTACTCCAGGATCGACAGGTCGGCCGGGAAGGTGACGTACATCCCCTCCACGGTCTCCTTGTCAGCGTCGGTCAGCGGGAACTCCAAGACGGTCGGCTCTGGGAGGTCGACGCCCGAGTCACAGACGTTGATCGTGAGCGACCCGCTGATCTGGGTCTGCCCGCTGAACTCACCTGCCGTCCCGGTCACGCGCACGCTGTCACCGACCGCGACCTCGACGCCGCCTGGCGCGAACACGAAGATGCCGTCGGAGGTCGCCGGGTTGCCGTCGCCACCGTCCTGCACGAAGAAACCGTTGAAGCCACCGGACTGGAAGTCGCCGACCACGACGCCCTCGATGGTGACCGGGCCCGGGATCGGGGTGACGTCGCCCTCACCCTGGACCGCACCGATCAGCGTGGCGGGGTCACCGCACTCGCCACCGGGCGGCGGGGGCTCCTCCTCGTAGACCTCGTTGGGCGCACCTGGCGTGTTCCAGGCCTCGCCCGGAGCCGGGGTCACGTCGAAGCCGGGGAATCCGGCCTTGTTGAAGGCGTTGCGCACCCAGTCCGCGGTGGTGTCAGTGTCTGCCCCGTCCGGGATCCGTGAGGCGCCACCCACCTGGTTGGTGTTGCCGCCGAAGCCCGGGGCCAGCACTGTGTCGGAGTAGGCAAGGTCACCTGCATCCCCGTCGACGATGGCGACATCGTCCAGCACTGCGTCCCATGCTGGGGCGTCGATGACGCCGTCAAGGTCGGTGTCCACTACCGTCCCAGGCGCACTTGTGTTGCCGGAGACAAGCAGTAGCGAGATCGACCCGTTCTGCAGGGCGTTCAGGGGCAGGTCCACGTGCCAGAAGCCGTCCGCATCGGTGGTTCCCACGGGATAGACGGTGAGCACCTGACCGGCCATCCCGTGCGGGTTGTCGGCCTTGATCTGCAGGATGCTCAAGTCCGAGTAGTCGGTGTCCGGCTCCCCGAAGATCTCGAGGAACTCGATGTCGGTGCTCACCGTGTCGACGGAGATCTCATTGATCACCGGAGCCTGGGGACCGTCGCAGTCCGTCGCGTGCGTGCCGAACCCGTCAAAGGTATGCATGGGGTAGCCGACCCACTCGTCGGCCGGCTCAAAAGCGTCATCCGGGACCGTGTCCCCGGCGCAGACGGACGCCATGCGACGCAGTGTCGCGTCAGCGGTTACCGTCGGCGGTGTGCCCCAGGCCGTGCCGGGATTGACGCCTACCTGCCCGAAGGAGTCGACGACCTGCCCTTCGGGCCCACGCAGCACGAGCGCGTCGTTCCCGTTGAACAGCCCAGACCCGGTCGTCTGGTCCGCCACGGCGAGGAGCTCCGGTGCGGCGGCGGAGTGCGAGAAGACGAAGACGTCGCCATCAGCCACCGTCCCCACCAGCGAGAACGTGAGGCCCGCGCTCAGGCTTCCGTTGCTGTACTGCTCCAGGACGTAGCCCGAGAGGTCGATCTCAGCCCCGGTTCCGTTATAGAACTCAACGGCCTTGTTCTGACCGGTCCCCTCGGTGTATTCACTGAAAATCAGGTCGTCGAGGGCGGCGGGGGCGTTCGCCGCAGGGAGCGGCGCGGCGGGGGCGGGGGACACCTGGGGACTGAGCGCGGTGGCCGCACCCGGGGCAAGCGCCCCGGCAATAGCGACGGACAACGTCGCGGCCAGCGCCGCACGCGTCCGTCGGTTGAGTCGTGACATGTTCATTCCTTCGAAGGATCCGACACGGGACGAGCCACCGGTTGACGGGGGCATGTGGCGGACCTTAACCCTCGGCGGTGACACCTGGGAAGACCCTGAGGCGTGTCGTCGGTGAACGGTCGGTACCCTCCGGGTGACGTCCACGGTGGTTCCCGCGCTCACCCGGTGACGTGAGTCCATCCACCCGACGCCGCGTGATCAGGCGGCTTCGACGCGCTCCAGACCCAGCCACCCGGCCAGCAGTTCCAGTTCCTCTGCGAGCTCCTCCCGGGTCCCAGGGGGCGCCTCCGGCTCAAGATGCACCCGCCGGACGACCAGTCGTCCCGCAGCGCGGTCGGCCTTGACGTCCACCCGGCCGACCAGCTCGTCGCCCAGCAAGAACGGCAGCACGTAGTAGCCGAACACGCGCTGGGGCTCGGGCACGTAGATCTCGATGCGGTAGTGGAAGCCGAAGATCCGCTCGGTGCGGGCCCGTTCCCAGACGAGAGAGTCGAACGGGCTGAGCAGGGCACGTGCCCGGACCGTGCGCGGGCGTCGCGCGGTCGGGTCGAGATAGGCCGGCTGGTCCCAGCCACGCACCCGCACCTGCTCCACCTCGCCCAGCCGGACCAGCTCGGCCAGCGCCGGACCGGCCATCGCCTGCCGCAGCCGGAAGTAGTCGCGCAGGTCCGTCGCCGTGCCGATGCCGTGGGCCCGCACCGACCGTCGCATCAGCTCCACCGCGGACTCGACCCGGTCCGGCGCGTGCGGCTGACCGGGGCCACGGGCGAGCACCTCGGGTGGCAGCACCCAGGAGGGATCGGCATACCGCCGCTCGAACTGGCTGTTGCGGCCGGCGCTCACGATCGCCCCCGCCCAGAACAGGTGCTCGAGGCACTCCTTGACCAGCGACCAGTTCCAGCCCCAGTTCTCCCGGCTGCGCTCCTCGGCCGTCTCGACGAGCGCGTCGACCTCCCGGGCCGTGAGGGGCCCTCGCTCTCGGACCACGTCGCGAACGGTCTCCAGCACGCCAGGGTGCTCGCGCACCACGCGGCGGCTCCACGAGTCCTCGTCGGCCTGCGCCATCCGGAAGCCCAGGTAGGGCCAGGTCTCCGGCGGCACCAGGCTCGCGACGTGCGCCCAGGTCTCGACCAACCGCCGAGGAGATCTCGACCGAGGACCACTGCCGTCCCGGGCCCGGTCCAGCAGCGCCGTGTCGTAGGGGCCGAGCCGCGAGTAGAACGGCAGGTACTGACTGCGGGTCACCACGTTGACGCTGTCGATCTGCACCACCTGCACGCGGTCGATCACCCGCTGGACGTGCCGCATCGTCGGGACCTCCGGCCGCGGGTCGGTGAAGCCCTGGGCGGCCAGCGCGATCCGCCGCGCCTGTCCAGCGGTCAGCTCAGCACGCATACGCCGAACATAGACGAGGGCCCCGACAGTGTCGGGACCCTCGTCGTGCGTTCGTGCGGTCGGTCACCCGACGGCGCCTGACTGTCGGTCACCCGACGGCGCCTAACTGTCGGTCACCCGACGGCGGCGGTCTGCTCCTCGGCAGACTCCTCCTCGCTGTCGCCGCTGGCGGAGGACAGTCGCAGCACGCCGTAGGACCACCCACGACGGCGGTAGACGACGCTCGGCTGGTCGGTGTCGACGTCGTGGAAGAGGTAGAAGTCGTGCCCGACGAGCTCCATCTGGTTCAGCGCCTGCCCGGTGGACATCGGCTCGGAGGCGTGCACCTTCTCACGCAGCTCGATCGGGCTGTTCCCCTCGGTGCCGAGAGCCTGGGCGACTGCCTCCTCCGGGTCGTCGGGCACGCCGTTCACGGATTCCTCGGACGGCGGCGTGGTGGGCAGCGGGTCGGTCGGCAACCCGAAGGTCGCCTCGGCCACGGAGGGCTTGCGGTGCTTGCCGGTGTGACTGATCCGGCGGCGGTCGTTGGACCGGCGGAGGCGCTCCAGGAGTCGGGTCATCGCCAGGTCGAGGGCGGCATACTCCTCGTCGGCGCAGGCCTCGGCGCGGACCACGGTCCGCTTGATGTAGCAGGTGATCTCCACGCGCTCGCTCTCCTTGGACTGCCGCGGGTTGCTCTCGTGCGTGAGCACCACGTCGGTCCGGGAGACCCGCGGCGCGAGCTGCGGGATCTTGTCGAGCTTTTCCTCCAGGTGGCGGCGGAAGCGGTCGGACACCGTCTTCTTCCGGCCGGTCACGGTGATTTCCATAGGATCCTCCTCGAGCTGCAGAACAGTGCTGAACCATGGGCTGTCTCGGCCCTCTACCCGTCCGGCACCACCTCCTCAAGGCGGCTTCCCGGGCGCCTCCCACAGCGGCTGTGGTCACCTCGTCGGGTGACCGTGCGGCGCTGGGGGCGTCCCATAAATAGACACTAGCCCGGTTCCTCCGGGAAAGACAGTCGGGTGCCGTATGTCGTGCGCCACCTCCCCCTGTTGCCACCGGTGGGCGCTCTGCCCGGGCCTCCGCGCCGGCCGGGCGGGCCGCCTCACGGGCGGCCGTGCCCTCCGACGTGACCGTTTCGTCAGGGCCGTCGGGGCCTCCGTCGAGTCGCCGCGACGGTAGCCGCCAGGACCACTGCGGCGCCGGCCGCGCGCAGGGCGCGAGCCGCCTCGGCCAGGGTCGCGCCGGTGGTGATCACATCATCCACCACGACGCAGCGGACCCCCTGCACCGACGGTGCCGCCGTGGGCGCGACGACCATCGCGCCGCGCAGGTTCTCCGACCGCGCCGCGCTGTGGAGTCCGGCCTGGTCCGCCACGGTTCGGGCGAGGCGCAGTGCGGGCACCACCGGCGGGCGGATCGCCGGCGGGACGGCCTGGACGGACCGTCGCGCGAGGTCCTGGAGCGGTCGGTCGCCGCGGCGGCGCACATTCGGTCGCGCCGACGGCACGGGGACCACGACCCACGTGCCGTGTGCGGGGTCGGGTCCGGGTGGACCTCCCCAGTCTTCCCCCGCCAGCAGCGCGGCGAGCAGGGCCTCGGTGAGCAGGGGCGCGAGGACGCGGACCAGGTCTCGCCGGCCGTTGTCCTTCCAGTTGGCCAGGCCTGCCCTGACCGCCCCCTCGTAGGGGACGACGGACCACACGTCGGGCAGGCCGCCGGGCGCCGGCGTGGGGGTCCACCGACCTGCCGGCGGAGCCGCCGCCACCTCCCGGGCGCAGGACGGGCACCAGCGCTGCCCCTGCCGGTCGCAGCCGCCGCACCGCGCGGGGAGCACCAGGTCTGTCAGCGCATCCAGCACCCCGGCCCGCGCGGATCCCACCACGGACCCCAGCCTCCCCCGGCCCCGGAGCACACCGGCCACGGCGTGGAGCACCGGTGGACACGCGCCACGGCGGGACCACCCCTGGGGACTGCTCCAGGTCGGTCCCACCCGGCGACGCGGTGGATCAGGTCCCGGGGATGATCACGTCATCGCCGTTGCGGCCGATCCCCCAGTCGTTGCGATCCTGGGTGTAGATGCGCCCCCGCTCGCTCAGCACGATCCGCGCGGCTCCCTCGTCGGAGGGTGCGGCCCGCACCTCGGTGGCCTGGGACACCAGGCGCAGCGGCTCGAGCCACCCGCCGATGTGCACGACGAACGGTCGGTCCGAGGTGTCCGAGGCCTGCCGTCCCAGCACGAACAGCTCGGTCTGCGACGACCAGACGGCGGAGCCCACGGAGGTCAGGGTCGGAGCAACCCAGTAGGGCTCGGTCAGCGCGGTCGCCCGGCCGTCCTGGTCCCGCACGATCCCGGTGATGCCGACCTGCACCTCGTCGGTATCCATGTCCTGCAGCACGATCAGAGCCCGGCGGTCATCCGCTGCCAGGCGGAACTCCGTGACCTGCTGGTCGGCGTCCAGCCACGACGTCTCCAACGGCCTGGCCACCGCCTGGCCGAGGTTCTCGCCCCGGGCGATCACCCAGACCCGCGGTCCCGTGGTGGACCGCCCGGCGACCCAGAGCCCGTTGGAGCGGTCGAAGGACGGTGTGGTCAGACCGGTGCCGATGCCCTCCATCTCGATGTCGACGTCCCCGCGGGAGCGCCACAGCGTCTCGCGGTCGACCGAGACCCCCGCGAACTCCGTGACGTCCTCGTCGGTGGCCAGCTGCTGCCACCGGATCGGCACGTCCGGCAGGGCCTCGTCGTCGACCGTGAGGTTGTCCTGCAGCTGGTAGTGCTGGGGCATCACGGCGGACAGGTCCACGCCGATGCGCAGCAACCCGTAGGGCACGGTCCACCGGGCGTTCTCGAAGCCGGTGGACGCCACGTCCGAGACCGGGTTGTCGACCCCCTCCACCTCCAGGGGGCGGCCGGAGCTGCGGACCAGCACGCTGTTGACGCGCGGGTCCTGCCGCAGGGTCTGGGTGAACTGCGCCAGCAGCTCCCGCTGCTGGATGGGCGAGCTCCCGATGGCCAGCCCGCGCAGGTCCACCGTGGCCGTCCCCGTGGCGGGATCGACCGGCACCGCGCTGGCGACCAGCTGGAGGTTCTCGGAGATCCCGGTGGTCGCGGCCCCGTCCAGGTAGTC
>JAAYYA010000100.1 GCA_012515595.1 Actinomycetales bacterium | reverse complement strand
GCGAGGCCGAAGGCCCCGCCGAACGCCACCACCAACCCGGCCCCGTAGAGCGCGAGCCGTCCTCCGGCCTTCATCAGACGCGCACCGCCGAGTAGCCGGCCTCCTCGACCGCCGCGAGGACCTTGGCGTCGTCGATCTCACCCTCGGCGGTGACGTTGAGCTTGCCGGTCTGCGCGCTGACTTGGATGTCCTGGACGCCGGGGATCTCGCTGACCTCCTCGCGGATCGACATCTCGCAGTGGCCGCAGGTCATGCCCGTCACCTGGTAATCGTTCGAAGCCATCAGGTATCCTCCTTGTATGTCGGTAGTACCCCTACCGGGTACGTGTACAAGTCAACGCTATACCCCTGTCAGGTATTCCGCAAGGAGGGAGGCGATCGTGTGAGCTGCATCGCGCAAGTGCTGCAAACGATGGTTGGAGCGTCCGAGGTGTGCCTTGTGGTGCACCGATGCTGCGGGGCGATCCGCTGGGTTTTGTCGATGCGCGTCGGAGAGTAGTGACCCCTCGGCTCATCAGAACCGTGGACTGCCTTGCCGCATCGACGAAGGCAGCGAAGACTGGTACGAAACCGACTCCCGCCCCACAGCGATCATGCGCTATTGCTGTTGGTTCGGAACTGGCGAGCTCGTCCGGCTCCACAGGCGTTCGAGATTAGTGAGCGGATCAGACAAGAGCCAGCAAGAGTGCGCGGCCACGCCAGAGGCAGCGAGGCACTCCTGTGATGCACATTGGCGTAGCCCGCTGGTCGCCCAGACGCTTGCCGTCCACCGGCCTGTCGGCCCGGTGGTTTACGACTGCCTCAACATCTTGTTCATTAGGTCGGGCTCGGCAATCATGTTCAGCGAGTTCGGTCGTCAGCCGGTCAGCGTGGGCGATGCGATCCTTCTCGGCCCGAACGTATTGTTCAGCTGCGAGCCCGAGTGCCAAGTGTCGGTGACGTCGATCCGTGTCGATACCGATTTCGCTCTCGATCAGTTCTTCTGGCAGCACTCTGCGGTGCTGCACGATCGGCTTGACGCCCCCGGTTTCGCGGAGAAGATCTACTCTGAACCAGCGCAGATCCTGCGACTCGGCAGAGATCGGGCCGGGATGGTTGTGCCGTGGATTGATGAGATGGTCGCGCTCAGCGTTGAGAGACGGTTCCGAGAGAGATTCAACCGACTCCAGGCACTCTGGTTCGCTGTCATGGATGTGCTCGGACCATTCATCCGGGTCTCGCCTGCGAGGCTGACACCATTGCAGCGTGCACGCGCGCGTCCAGTGCTGCCGCGCAGTCGCAGGTTAGCCCCTCTCCGTCCGGAGGCGCTGCTGGCACGGGAGGCACTGCATGAAAACGTCGCCTATAGGTGGACACTCCACGAGCTGTCCGAGAGGGTGCGGCTCTCCCCGCAGCAATTGACCCGTGTGTTCGTCGATGCCTTCGGGAAGACCCCGATCGCGTATCTGACGATGCTTCGCGTGCAGGAGATGGCCAGGCTGCTGCGCGAGTCCGATCTTTCTGTCGCAGCAGCAGGTCGTTGCGTCGGCTGGTCCAGCCGTTCACGGGCGACGGAGGCATTCATCGAGCACGTCGGGCTCAGCCCGAGTCGCTACCGCTCCATGCGCCCGGTTGTCGCGGATAGATAGCAGCAGAGTCGTCCGGGAAATCATCACTTCGTCCGGCGTCCGACCGGACTCAGCTGCTTCCAGCCCTACGCAGGCTCTGAGGCTGATACGCCAGTAGGTCCACGTCAGGTGCCGCCCGTGTCCTGACGGCCAACCTACCGACTGTTCCGTTCGCTGACCGTCTGACTCGCCGGAAGCTCCTGGCTCACCTCGCTGGTGCAAGGCCAGCCGCGACCTCGCGGCTGGCCTGCCGAGAGGAGGCCGACGATGGCGACGAGGGAGGAAGCCCGCCAACAGCGGGAAGCGAAGCTCGACGAGCTCCACGAGAAGCTCACCGGTGCCGTCGAACGGCTGGTCACCGGTGAGGACTGGGCCGATGCGATGCGGTTCGCTGCCCGGTTCCGGTCGCGGAGCTTCAACAACGTCTGCCTGATCTGGGAGCAGCACCAGGCCGCATTCGAGGCCGGCGGGGTGCCCGAACCGTTCCCCACCCTGGTCGCGGGATACAAGCAGTGGCAGCAGCTGGGCCGACAGGTCGAGAAGGGCCAGGCCGGGTATCAGATCCTCGCCCCGGTCACTGGCAGGTTCGCCTCGACGAACCCGGCCGATCCGGACTCCTGGCGGCGTCTGAACCGGGGTGAGAAGCCGAAGCCCGGTGAGGTCGTGCGCTCCCGCATGGTCGGCGTGCGCCCGGCCTACGTCTGGGACGCCTCCCAGACCAGCGGCGATCCGATCCCCGAACGGCCAGCGCCACGGCTGCTCGCTGGCGAAGCCCCCGAAGGTCTGCGCGAGGGTCTGGCGGAGCAGGTCACGGCGGAGGGGTTCGAGCTGCTGTGGGTGCCGCACGAGGGCATGATCGGCGGCGCGAACGGGCTGACGAACTACTCGACCCGGCAAGTCGCCGTGCGCACGAACATGGACGACGCCGCGCAGGTGAAGACTCTCGCCCACGAGCTCGGGCATGTGCTGATGCATGGGCCGGACCAGGAGGAGGCGCGGCAGCATCGCGGGATCGGTGAGGTCGAGGCCGAATCGGTGGCGCTGATGATCGGCGCCGCCCACGGCATGGACACCACGGGCTACACGATCCCGTACGTGGCCGGGTGGGCGGCGAACGTCGACGGGAAGAACCCGGTCGAGGTCGTGCAGGCCGCCGGTGAGCGCATCCGCAAGACCGCGCTCAGCATCCTCGACGGCCTCGACACGAACCAGGTGCCCGACGGCACACCGCCCGGGCTGGAACGCGACGGCCCGGCCCCGAAGAGCCCACGGCAGGACACGCCCGGTCGGCAAGTGGCGCCGTTGCCGGCGCCGGAGCGGGCCGCTGCGGTCGTGTTGGGGCGGGGGCTGTGATGTCCGAGAGCAGGTTTACTCGGGCGGTCCGGCAGATGGATGCGTCCTGGCCGCTGGGGCGGGCCGCGATGGTGTTCGCGCAGTCCGGGGTGCCGGTGTTCCCGTGCGCGCCGGAGGGCAAGCAGCCAATCACCCGACGCGGCTTCCACGACGCCACCACCGACCCGGCGCAGGTGGAGGCCTGGTGGCGCAGGTTCCCGGCGGCGAACATCGGCATGCCCACCGGCCGAGCCTCGGGCGTCTCCGTGGTGGATGTCGATGTGCACGGCGTCAACGGCTTCGACGCGATCCGCGCCGCGCGGCGGGAGGGGCTGGTGCATGGCTGGGAGACGATGGTGCGCTCACCGACCGGCGGCCTGCACATCTACTTCCCGGCCGCCGACAGTGAACAGCCGTCGTGGCAGGCCGGCCGTGCCGGGGTGGATTTCCGTGGGGATCGCGGCTACATCATCGTCCCGCCCTCGCGCCGCCAGATCGACGGCGAGAGCGTGCTCTACCGCCCCACCTCGTTCGCCCCCACCGACGGGCGGGCGCTGGATGCGCAGCGCCTGCGGGAGTTTCTCACCCCGCCCCGGCCCCGCCCGAAGACCGGCCCGATCTCGGATGCAGGGGCGATGGTGGATGCGGGTCGGATGGCGTCCTGGCTGAGCGGGCAGTCCACGGATCGCAATCTCAAGCTGTTCTGGGCCGCCTGCCGCCTCGCCGAGGGCAATGTGCCGGTCTCCGAGGCGCTGGATGCGTTTGCGAGCGTGGAGCAGCCGGATTTCGGGCAGCGGGAGATCACTCGCACCGTCGAGTCCGCCTACCGCACCATCACCACCGGTGTCGGCACCTCGACCCGGGCCGAGTCCGTGCCGGAGAGATTCGGGCCGGTGCCGGCTGCGACGCGGGCGGGCCGGGGGCTGTGATGGGCGGGCTGTCGGGGCGGCGATGGGCGGTGGTCGCGGCCGCGTCGGGGACGGTGCTGATCGGCGGCGGCGCGTTCTGGCTGAGCTTCGTCGCTCTGGCCGATCTCGCGGTGCGCTCGGGCATCACCAGGAACCAGGCGTGGATCTGGCCGCTCTTGGTGGACGGGCTGATCGTGGTCGCGACCGTCGCGGTCGTCGCCCTCGACGGGCATCGGGCGGCCTGGTACCCGTGGGTGCTGCTGATCGCCGGGGCGCTGATGTCGGTGAGCGCGAACGCCGCGCACGCCCTCGTCGCCGCTGACGCCTCCGTGCCGGGCCTGCTCGCGGCCATCGTCGCCGCGGTCCCGCCGCTCGTGCTGCTGGCCTCCACGCATCTGACGACGGTCCTGACCCGCTCCACCAGAACCCCGGTCCCCACGCCGATCACCCCCACCCCGGAGTCAGGATCGGCGCTGGAGGTCTCCGAGACCGCTGGCGCGCAGGCACAGGCCGCACCGCTCCTTCTGCCGGAGCTTCCCGAGCGGCCACGTTCGGCCACGGGCATCGCGGTAGCGACAACGCCGGCCCCGGCCGCCAAGGTGCTGGGCGAGCAGACAGAGCCTGACCGATCGGATGTGCCCGTGCTGGAGGCGGTGGCCGAAACCCCATCGGCTGAGCCCGACCCGCCAACGTTGGCAGGTGCTGGGCGGCGGGAACGGGCGGCAGTGCTGCGGGGGCGGGGCTGGTCGAACAAGGCGATCGCGCGCGAACTCGGCGTGCACGCCTCGACCGTCGGCCGCTGGTTCCCCCGCACCGATCCCGCGCCCGCCGCAGACCAGGAGACCTCGGCAGTGCCCGAGCACCACAACGAATCAGATGAGGAGAAGGAGCAGAAATCATGAACCCCTACGAGCAGAACAACCCCGGCAGGCAGGACACGCCCCCGCCGGAGACGACCCGCCCTGACCGGGCGGAGACACCGGGTGCTCCGGAGGCGATCCAAGCCGCCGACGTCACCCGCACAACCGGTGCCAAGACTGAGACTGCGGATGTTGATCCGGCACTGCGCAAGGCGCGCGGGGTTGACTGGGTACGCACCTCGGACCTGATGGCGAGAGGCACCGGGCAGATCTCACGCCTGGCGATCGACTTCGAGGCGAACCTCGCACACAAGGCCCACGACGGCCTCGCCCGCGGCGTCACGCGCCTGGGTGCAAAGGAGCGTGAGCTGCCCCCGATCTCGGCGTTCGGCCGCAGTACGAGCCGTGACGGGGCCGGGCGCGGCCCGGTCGGAATGAACTGAGGTGACCGGCCATGACCACGACCATGCCCGGCGCCGAACGCCGAGCACCAGGTGTCGGAGAAGGCGAGTGCACCTGCCTGCCAGGAGGTGCCGAACCCATGACGACCACGACTCACACAGGTTCCCCGCAGCGGGGGCCTGAGAACTACACGACCAGCGCCGGGCTGCGTGCCCTGCTGGCCCGGCTCCACGCGGCCGGGCCCGGGGCATGGGCGCGGGACCCGGTCGCCGGCGAGCTGATGCAGTATGCGGCGCAGAAGTACGCCGCGCTGGCGCGCAAGCACTCGTTGGACCCGTGGGAGGCCGCCAGCGCCGCGTTCGATGTGATGCGCACCCGCTCCGCCCGGGAGGCGATCGACCCGTGGGGCGTGGTCACGCACGCGGTGCGGATCACCTGCATCGCCGAGGAGCGCGCCCAGGGGCTGCTGTGCTCGACCCATCAGGCCCGCCGCCCGCACATCTCCGCGTTCCACGACGCCGAGCGAATCTCCGACAGGGAGACGCCGCTGTCGGAGTATCACCCCGCGTTCCAGGTCACCGACCCCGAACCCGATCCCGACGGCACCGGAGACGCCGGAGACGGTGACGGTGGCGGTGGTGGTGTGGTGGGGGTGGCGATGTCGGCGTCGTCGGCGGCTGAGGACGCGATCGCGCTGGTGACGATGCTCGGCTGGGAGCCCGCGACCGCGCGGGCGTCGGTGGAGCACATCTGCGGGGCGCTGGCGAAGGCCGGGGCGCGGCATACCGCGTTCGAGACCCTGCGACGTGACCAGCACGCCCGCGCGCTGCTGGATCTGCCGGGCCGGTCCTGGACCGGGCTGCTCAAGGCGCTGCTGGGCAACCCGCACCCGGCGCTGGCGGCGACCAGCGCGGGCCGCGGGGTGCTGCTGCGGCTGCTGATCGGCGAGACGATCCCGATGCTGCTGCGCGATGACGATCTCGTGCTCACCATCTGCCTGGCCGCCCCACGACAGGCCCGGAAGTAACCGGGGACCACGAAGAGAGGACTGAGAGGGGTGAGTGGTGATGAGTATCGAACTGCAACGCACCGTGGAGTCGATTCAGGTCGGTGCCCGTCATCGCGCCGACCTCGGCGATATCCAGGCTCTGGCTGACTCGATCCGCGAGCACGGCCTGTTGCAACCGATCACGGTCACCCCCGAAGGGGTGCTGGTGTGCGGGCGACGCCGGCTGGAAGCGATCCGGCTGCTGCACTGGCGCACGGTCAGCGTGTGGGTGCGATCGGGTGTCTCGACCCGGTTGGGGCATCTGCTGGCCGAGCAGGACGAGAATGCGCACCGCAAGCCGCTCAACCAGCTGGAGGCCGCCGCCCTGTACCGCGAGCTCAAGCAGCTCATGACCGAGGACGCCCAGCGCCGCGATGTCGTAACCCGCTTCTCGGCGGAGAATCAGCCCGGTGCTGACGGCGGTGCCAAATTGGCACCCCCGTCAGGGGGTGTCGGTGGGAGGAGCCGCGCGCAGGCCGCGCGGATGGTCACCGGCCGCGCCTCGTACACGACGCTGGAGAAGATCTCGGCGATCCAGGCCATGGCCGAGAACCCCGAGAATCCCGAGGCGCTGCGCGAGCAGGCGACGACGGAGCTGGCGGGGATCGAGGCCGGCGGGCCGGTCGACCCCGCCTATCAGCGCCTGCGCGGCCAGGTCGAGCAAGCGGACGCCTCTCGCCAGGCGTCGCTGCGCGCGATGGCCCAAGAGGCCGTCGCCCGTGTCACCGCCGCTGGACGCACCAAGCCCCGCACGCACACCTCGGCCCGGCCGGCGGTGGTGCCGGGGCGGTGGCCGGTGACGGCGTTCGTGCAGACCTGGACCTCCCTGGCGGAATGGTGGACCCACTACGACGTGGACGAGCTCGCCCGCGACCTCACCGAGGAGCAGGCCGGCATCTTCCTCGACGTCGCCGACGGCACCAGCGCCTTCGCCGCCCGCCTGCGCATCTCCCTCGACACCACCGGCCACGACGTCGAGACGACAACCGAGGAGCCCCGCACCGACGAGGACACCGGCCCCGGCGCTGATGCCGAATCAGGCGAGAGCGTCTCTCGGCGGCATCTGCGTGCTCTGTGACCGGGTGCGTGCACCTGGGCGGCATGAAGACTTTCGCTGACTCCCGCCCGCGCACCCGCCTGATCGTCCTGCTCGCCGCCGGCCTGGTGATCGTGCTCCTGGCCGGCATCGGGATCTACGGCCTGATCCTCGGCCCCGACACCAGCCCACCCCACGACCGTGACCCCGAGCCGGGCGCGTCGTCGAGTCCGGTCGAGTCCGGCACGCCACGGCCGGGGCGGATCGCTGCGGTGGTCGGGTCCGGGGACCCGGAGGAGTTCGCCCGCAACGTCGCGACGGCGGTGTTCGCCTGGGATACCGGGTCGGGGCTGATGCCGCTGGACTACACGAGCGTGCTGATGGAGGTCGCCGACCCGACCGGCACCGAGCAGGCCGGCCTCGCCTCCGATATCGCCGCCTATCTGCCCACGCGGGAGGCATGGGTCGAGCTGCGCCAGTACGCCACCACCCAGCACCTGGAGATCACCGATGCGTTCGTGCCCGGAGCGTGGGCGACCGCGCAGGAGCAGGCGCAGCCGGGGCAGCTGGTGGAGGGGACGACGGCGATCACGATCGAAGGCGTCCGCCACCGTGCCGGGGTGTGGAACGACGAACCCGTCGACTCCGCGCACGAGGTGGCGTTCACCGTGTTCGTGGTCTGCGAGCCCGCCTACGACACCTGTCATCTGCTGCGGCTGTCCGAGCTGGACAACCCCCTGCGCTGACCCGAGAGGTCTGGGGAGAAAGGAGGGGCGTGGTGCTCAAGAAGCTCGCTATCGGACTGCTCGCACTGGCGCTGGTAGCACCGTTCCTGTCGATGGTCGGGATCGGGCTGCTGATGAACCCCGCCGCGACCTGGGCCTGCACCGTGCCCGGCGGCGGACTGCAAGTCGGCGAGGTGCCCGACGAGCTCGCCGTCGAAACGCGCGATGGGGAGTCGTTCACGCTGAACAAGAAGCAACTCACGCACGCGGCCACGATCATCGAGACCGGCTCCGGCGTCGAGGGCGTGAACCGTGACGGACTCCAGATCGCGCTGATGGCCGCACTGACCGAGTCGACCCTGCGGCAGCTGTCGAACACGAGCGTCTACCCGGAGTCAGCGGACTACCCGAACGATGGCGATGGCAGCGACAACGACAGCCTGGGGTTGTTCCAGATGCGCCCGCAGGCCGGGTGGGGGTCGGTCGCAGAGCTGATGGCCCCCGAGTATCAGGCGCGAGCGTTCTTCGGCGGCCCGGACGGCCCGAACCATCCCTCGCCGCGCGGGCTGCTGGACATCCCCGGCTGGCAAGACATGGGCAAAGGCGAGGCCGCCCAAGCCGTGGAGGTCTCGGCGTTCCCCGACCGGTACGAGAACTACAGCCCCGTCGCCGTCACGATCCTCGACACCCTCCTCGGCACCACAGGCACGAACGTCGAAACTGACCCTGGTGTGGTGCCTGCTGTGGCCGGGGCGGCGGAGTCTTCGCGGGTGGTGTTCCCTCTGCCCGAGGGCACGTGGACGGCGACCGACCCGTACGGGCCGCGCACCCACCCGATCACCGGGGAGCAGTCCTTCCACACCGGCAGCGACTTCGCCGCCCCGGACGGCACGCCCATCCTCGCCGCCGCCGACGGCACGGTCACCGTCGCCGAGTACACCGATGCGTGGGGCGGGAAGGTCGTCATCGAACATCAGGTCGGCGGCGAGCAGGTCGCCACCGGGTACATCCATTCCTGGGCCGACGGCATCCACGTCGAGGCCGGCGATAGGGTGCGGGCCGGGCAGCACATCGCCGACGTCGGCTCCTCGGGCCAGTCCACCGGCCCGCACTTGCACCTTGAGGTCTATGTCGGGGGCACCGGCGGTGAGCACACCGACCCCGCCGCCTGGCTGAACGCCCACGACGCCGCGGACCTGCCCGAGGCCGAGACCGGCCCACCGGCCGGCGACTGCGACCCCGACAGCAATGGGCCTGGTGGGGAGCCTGACCCTGCCCCGGCCGGTGACCCGGATGAGCTGGTCGACGACCCGACCAGTAACGGGCAGATCACCCGCCGCACCCTGCACCTGTATCAGCAGACGATCGCGGCGTTCCCCGAGACGACCTGGTCGTGCTACTCGCCACGGCCGGGCACGGTCTCGGAGCACCCGCTGGGTCGGGCCTGCGATATCGCGTTCGGCAACGCCATCGGGCAGATGCCCACGCCCGCGCAGATCGAGGCGGGCTGGGAAGTCACGAACTGGATGAAAGACCACGCCGAGACCCTCGGAGTCGACTACCTCATCTGGCAGGACAAGATCTGGTCCCTCGCCCGTGACGACGATGGCTGGCGCGACTACACGCGCGGCACCGATATCACCACGAGGCATCAAGACCACCTCCACGTCACCCTCGCCGATTCGGGTGGTGGGGCCTGATGGACGTGTTCCCCGATTTCGAGGGCCTGGGCGGCATCGGCGACCTGGAAGAGGTCATCGGCGCCCTGTTGACGTTCGTGCTCATCATCGCGGTGCTGATGCTCATTATTTCCGGCATCGTCTGGGCGATCGCGTCTGCGTCCGGGAACTACGCCGCCGCCGGCAAGGCCCGCACCGGCGTGCTCGTCGCCCTCGGGGCGGCGATCCTCGCCGGCGCCGGGGTCGCGTGGATGAACTGGTTGATCGGCATCGGCCAACAACTCTGAACCCCTGCGCTGCTGCGTGTCTGGCGGGGTCGGGTGCACCTGGTCGAGAGAACACCTCTGTCTCATCTGTCGAAGGAGCGCCCTGCCATGACCATCACGACCCTCGCCACCTGGACCCTCGCCCGCTTGGCGATGCTCCCGATGCAGATCGACATCGACCCCAACGACTCGGGGCTGCCCGGCATCGACCAGCTGCGCACCATCGTCGGTGCCGTCATGACCGTCGGCCTCATCCTGTCCGTCCTCGCGCTGATCGTCTCGGCGATCGTGTGGGGCTTCGGCTCCAACTCCAGCAACCCCCACCTGGCCGGCCGCGGCAAGATCGGCGTCTTGATCTCCTGCGGTGCGGCGGTGATCTGCGGTGCCGCGGTCACGCTGATCAATTTCTTCTGGGGCGTCGGCCAGGCCGTCTGAACCCGCCTATCTGTGTGAGGGAGGTCTGTGATGGCGCTGTGCGATGTTCCCGTCATCTCCACGGTCTGCGACTCCGCCGGTGAAGCGGCCGCGTCGCTGATCGCCGCCCCGTTCGACTGGTTCGCGCAGGCCGTCGGCGGGGCGGCGGGCTGGCTGATCGAGGCCATGTGGACAGTGTTCGACACGACCACGCTGGTCGACGTCACCCAAGAGGGGTACGTGTCGGTGTACAACCTGCTGTTCGGGATCGGCGTGTTCATCGTGCTGATCTTCTTCTGCTTCCAGCTCATCCTCGGCCTGATCCGCCGCGACCCCACCGCGCTGTCCCGCGCCGCCCTCGGGGCCGGCAAGGCCGTGCTCGGCTCCTTCGTGGTCATCACCCTGGCCGCGCTCGCGCTGGAGATCACCGACCAGTTGACCATCGGGATCATCCAAGCCGCCGGCGAGACCACGGCCACGATGGGCGACAAGATCATCCTGCTGGCCGCCGGACTGACCGCCATCAACATCTCCGCCCCCGGTGTCGGGGCGATCGTGACGATCTTCCTCGGCGGGCTCATGGTCGCCGCGGTCGCGATCGTGTGGTTCTCGCTGCTGATCCGCAAGGCTCTGCTGCTGATCGCGATCGTGCTCGCCCCGCTCGCGTTCGCTGGTGCGGCGTGGGATGCCACCCGCGGGTGGATCGGGAAGTGGGCGGCGTTCGTACTCGCCCTCATCATCTCCAAGCTGGTGCTCGTGGTGGTGTTCCTCATCGCGATCACCCAGATGGCAACCCCCATCGAGGCGGACCTGACGGCGATCACCGAGCCAATCACCGGCATCGTCATGCTCGCGATCGCCGCCTTCGCCCCCTACATGGTCTACCGGGTCATCGCGTTCCTCGGCTTCGACCTCTACAACACCATGGGATCGGAACAAGAAGCCAAGAACGCCATGAACCGACCCGTCCCGGTGCCCGGCACACCGCAAGGCGAAGGCCCGAAGAAGATCCTCGACACCAACGGCAACGGCGGCGGAGGAGGTGGGGGCGGGGGTGACGAACCGCCCCCACCCGGAGGCGGAAACCCACCCGGCGGAGGCGGCGGCGGTGGGGGCACGCCGCCACCACCAGGCGGCGGAGCAGGTGCCGGAGCAGGTGCGGGCGGTGCGGGCGCCGGCGGTTCGGCGGCCGGTGCGGGAGCTGCCGCGGGACCGGTCGCGGCGGTGGTCATCGGCGCGGAGGTCGCGAAGAAGGCCGCGACGGCCGGCCCCGAGGCCGGCAAGCAGATCGGCGCCCAGGCCGAGGCCGCCACCGACGGCGCCAACCAGAACACCGGCAACACCAACACCAGCGGGAACGGTGAGAGCGGTGGGAGTGGGCCGGGCGCGCAGGCACCGCCGCGCAGCACCCCGCAGCCGAACCTGCCGACCGGCCCGAAGCCCGACGACGGGCCCAGTAAGCCGCCGACCGGTGGGAAGGAGTGATCCTCGTGAGCAACAAGCACAGCGCCGAAGAAGCGCGTACGGGCACCGACCTGGTGCCGGTGAAATTCAGCAGATTGACTCGCCGCGGCATCTTGCTGGGATTGTCCGCGACCCAGCTGGCGACCCTCGCCGTCGGAGTGCTGTCCCTGGTGGGCGCGTTCTACGCCGGCGGGATGCTCATCGCCTACACCGCCCCGATCTGGGTGTCCTCGATCGTGCTGACCTGGATGCCCGTCGCCGGGCGCCCGGTCGTGGAATGGGTGCCCGTGGCCGCCTGGTGGCTGTGGCGGACCACCGGCGGACAGTTGGCCTACCGGCGCCGCATCGTCGCTCCGAGGCCGGCGGGCACGCTCGCGCTGCCCGGTGACATGGCGCGGCTGCGCGAGCACGTCGACCCGCAGAGCGGGGCGGGCATGATCCACGACCCTCACCAGGCGACGCTGACGGTGGTGTGCGAGATCCGCCATCCCGCGTTCGTGCTCCTCGATCCCGGCGAGCAGGCCCGCCGGGTCTCCTCCTGGGGGCGGGTGCTGGCCAGCGTCTGCCGGTCCGGGCGGATCGCGACCGTGCAGGTGCTGGAGCGCACCCTGCCGGACTCGGGCACGGGCCTGGCCGAATGGTGGGCCGCCCACGGCAGCCAGGACGACTCCTTCGCATCGAGGACGTATGCCGAGCTGATCGAGCGCGCCGGGCCCGCCGGGGAGCGTCACGCCACCACGATCAGCCTCAGCCTGGATATGAAGACGGCGGCCCGGCAGATCCGGACCGCCGGCGGCGGGCTGCGGGGCGCGGCCGCGGTGCTGCGCCAGGAGATGAGCACACTGACCGCGGCGCTGCGCTCGGCGGACCTGACCCCTGCCGGGTGGCTGAGCCCGGGGCAGATCGCCGTGATCCTGCGCAGCGCCTACGACCCGGCCGTCGCCGCGACCCTGGAGCGGCACGGGGAGATCGGCCAGTCGCTGGCCACCGCCGGCCCGGTCGCGGTGACCGAGACCTGGACGAGGCTGCGCACCGATACCGGCTACCACGTCGTGCTCTGGATCAGCGAGTGGCCCCGCTCGATGGTGTATCCGGGGTTCCTCGCCCCGCTGGTGCTCTCCTCAGGGATCGGGCGATCCCTGTCGCTGCTCTACACCCCGCTGCGCACCGATCAGGCTGCCCGTGACATCCGCAAGAAGAAGGTCGAGCACATCTCCGATGCCGCGCAGCGCCGCCGGATCGGACAGATCGAGGACGCCGCCCAGACCGCCGAATACACCGACGTGCTCCAGCAGGAAGCTGACCTCACCGCCGGGCACGGCGTGCTGCGCGTGACCGGTCTGGTCGCCGTCTCGGCGCCCACCATCGAGGAACTGGACGCCGCGGTCGCCGCGGTCGAGCAGGCCGCCATCCAGGCCTCCTGCGAAACCCGCCGCCTCGTCGGCCAGCAGGCCGCCGCGTTCACAGCCGCGGCCTTGCCCCTGACCCGGCCCGTATGAGCCGGCTCAGTTGTCCTTCGGGGGCTTCTCCTGTGCTAGGAGTTGGGAGAAGTGCGCGTCGTTTGGGGCGATATCTGGTCGGAGCCAGTGCATGACCTGATACGTGTTGTTCACCAACATGAAGCCGTCCGACGCCATCGCACCGGCGGAGAAGACAACCTGATCATCTCCGAGCGCGTCCAGCAATTCGGCGTTGTCATCGCCATGGACGAGGTCACCGTAGAGGAACATACGTGCGATCTCGTTGTCCCAGGCATTGACACGAACCCCGGCTGCTTCTGGGTCGATCGGGGCCTGCATAATCCGCATTCGGCGAGGCGGGTACTGCGCCCAGTTCTCACGCAACTGTGTCAAATGCTCAGAGACATTGGTGGCGTCCGCCGGCCGAAAGTACTCCAACGCGGCAAGAACCGTTACCCATGCGAGCCGGTCGCCCTTCTTCGTGAGCGTGAGTGGACGGATCAGTGTGAGTGCGTAAGCCACCTGCTCTTTGGGAGGAATGACCTGGCGAATGCCTGCCAGAGACGACTGGCCTGTGGCTTGATCGACAACGAAGTTCATGTGCAGCTGTTGCCCCAGGTTCATCGCATCGTCACGACGTGCGAGCTCGCACGAGAAGAGCTCTTCCGCTCGGCGTTTGAACAGTCGCAGGGTCTGAGTGTGCCTCGCTGCGAGCTGATCGCTGGCCCTATCCTCACCGCTCATGTGCTCCTCCGGCTGGTTCGTGCTCTGAATGCGTACCTCTCGATCACCACAGTCAAGGGGAGGAACCGTGCCTACATTCTACGATCCCGTCGCCGACGCCGAGGAGGCATCGCAGGCGCTGCGCGGCCTGGCGCACGCCAGCCGCGACTTCACCCACCCCGAGGACGCCTACGGGGTGATTGGGGACCTGCTGGCCGGGGTGCGCTCGATGCAGCAGTCGATCCAGCAGCTCGCCACCCGCCACGCCCGCCATGACGGGCGCGCCTTCGACGATGCCGGAGACCCCGCCGCCGGTATCCGTGATGCCCGCCTGGCCGCCGGGGAGCTCTCCGAGGCCGCTGCCGCCCTGGACCGTGTCGAGGAGGGGCTTAACCGTGCCTCGCAGGCTGCCGGTCGCATCGCCTGGCACCCCGCCCCGCCCGCACCCGCCGAGACGGAGATGACCAGGGTTCAGGGGCCGGTGTCGCGGTGGGTGAACATCGTCTTCCTCCAGGGCGGTGAAGCCGATGCGGTGCTGTGGCTGATCGACTGTGACGGCCCGGACGCCGCGATCGAGCACCTGGCCGGCTTCGACTACGGCGAGGAGACCACGGACGCGGCCTTGCTCAACGGCTACGTCTACGACACCCCACCGACCGGGGCGCTGGACAAGGAAGCACGCACGGGAGAGTACACGCTGACCTACAACCCGGACCTCGGCCACGTCGCCCTCTACCGCCACCACCAGATCGCGCCCGAGGACAGCCTCGACACCGACACCCCCGCACCGACCATGGACCCCGACATGGGCAGTGCCGGCGGTGCCGCCTCGGCCGGGACTGCGATGGGCGCGGCGGGTGCTGCCGCTGCGGCGCTCTCTGATCGCGGGGTACGCGCCACCGGACGAGAAGCGGGCAGTGCCGCCGGGCGTGGGCCGGTGAGCGAGGGGTCCTGGTTCGAGCATCCGGGCGTCGCGGCGGTCAAGCGTGACCGCGGCCTCGGCCTCTGACCCGACTACCTCCCGTGGTGCCGCCGCCCTGTGGGGTCGGCGGCACCGGCATGTCCGTGACCGGGCGGGTGGGGTGCACCTGCACCACATCCCCGTCGTTCTCGTGCCTGGGAGGCCATCATGTCCGCCGTCTACTATCCCGCCGCGTTCGCCACCGAGGCCGCCCGCAACCTGCGCCACCTCGCCGCGGACAGTGAACTGCAGGCCACGGGTCCCGGCACCGCCACACTGCTGGGCGACCTGCGCGATGCGGCCACGGCGATGCGGGAGGCGATCGACCGGATCGCCGTCGCCCACACCCTCCCCGGCGCCCCGGCCCTCGCACGGGATACCGGGCTGCAGATCGGTGACGAGCTCCATCAGGCCGGCACCGCACTGGAGGAGACCACGACCCGCCTGACCGGTGCCGTCACCGCCATCGAACACCCCACCACCGTTCCGAAGCACACGACGCGGCGTTCCCTGCGCGCGGGGAGGCAGGCGCGGGTCGCGCAGCCGGCAGGGTCGTGGTTCGACCCGCACCCCGCCGGGTCCAGCAGAGGTCAGGGGCGGGGGTTGGGACTGTGAGCGAGAAGGAACGCCTACATACCTCCGTGCTGGTCGCCCCGGCCACCGAGCGGCGACGGCTGCGGGCGCAGCGCCGCCAGGCCGCGGCCCGGTTGCAGGCCGAGCAGCGTCGCCGCGAGGTCGCGGAAGCGAAAGCCAAGGCCGAGGTCGAGCGGGCCGAGCGCAAGGCCACTCGGTATTTGCCCGCCGCCGGGGAGCCCGGCAAGCAAACGTTGCGGACGCCGGGCCGGTTCCGGCTGCCCCGCCACCAGGACACCTCCGCGACCCTGTCGGCCCAGTACCCGTTCCTCGCCGAGGGCGGCCTGGGCTCGGCGGGCGTGTTCGTCGGCCAGGACCTCTACTCCGGGGGCTCGTTCGTCTACGACCCGTGGGTGCTGTATCAGACCGGGGTCATCACCGCCCCGAACGTCGTGGTCGCAGGGATCGTCGGCAGCGGCAAATCCTCCCTCGCCAAGAGCCTGTACACGCGCAGCCTGCCGTTCGGGCGGCGGGTCTACGTTCCCGGTGACCCGAAAGGCGAGCACACTGAGATCGCCCGCGCCGTCGGCGGGCGGGCGATCCAGCTCGGCCACGGCCTGCCCACCCGCCTCAACCCCCTCGACGAGGGCTACCGCCCCTCCGGGCTCAGCGATGCGGAGTGGGAGACGACGGTCGCCTCCCGCCGCCGCGACCTGATCGGCGCGCTCACCGAGACCGTGCTGGCCAGGCCCATGTCGCCGCTGGAGCACACCGCGATCGACACCGCCCTCGCCGAAACGGTACGGGAGAACGAGGTGCCGATCCTGCCGATGATCGTCGACCACCTCCTGTCTCCCTCCCACGACCCTGACGGGCGGCTGGCCGAGGACGGCCGCATGGTCGGACACGCGCTGCGACGACTGGTGGCTGGGGACCTCTCCGGCCTGTTCGACGGCCCGTCGACGGAGGTGTTCGACCCGACCCTGCCGATGGTGTCCCTGGACCTGTCGCGAGTCACCGAGAACTCCACGCTGGTGTCGGTGTTGATGACGTGCTCCAGCGCGTGGATGGAATCGGCGCTGCTGGACCCGAACGGCGGGCAGCGCTGGTGCATCTACGACGAAGCCTGGCGCCTCATGTCCGAACCCGCGTTGCTCAAGCGCATGGATGCGCACTGGCGGCTGGCGAGGGCGTACGGGATCAGCAACATGCTCATCTTCCACAAGCTCACCGACCTGGAAAACGTCGGCGACCAGGGCTCGGCCATGCGCTCGCTCGCGAACTCCCTGCTCGCCAATGCGGAGTCCCGCATCATCTACCGGCAGGAATCCGACCAGCTGGGCACGACCGC
This sequence comes from Actinomycetales bacterium, assembly GCA_012515595.1. Classification (GTDB taxonomy): domain Bacteria; phylum Actinomycetota; class Actinomycetes; order Actinomycetales; family Dermatophilaceae; genus Ornithinicoccus. The sequence continues at coordinate 7,479 of JAAYYA010000100.1, read as the reverse complement.
GAAGACCCTTGGACTGACCGGCACCGAGCGCGAGCTGCTGCCGACGCTGGGCACCGGACAAGGGCTGTGGCGGATCAAGGAACGCTCCTTCGTCGTCCAGCACCAGCTCCACCCGGCCGAGTACGAGCTCTTCGACACCACCAGCCGCATGTCCGATCCCGGAAGAAACCAACCCCGCGTAGGGTAAGAATCCGCGTGATTCCGCGGATCTCCAGACGTTCTGACCTTGACTGTGGGGTCGCATGTTCGTTACAGATGCAACCGTACGAGCGATCGGATCGATCTTTGTCGAAGCGGTCGTGGAGGGCATGAGCGCTCCCTGTGCTCATCGCTTGTGAGCTTGCACGAGAGTGCGGGACGTAGCGCTCCAAGCAGTGGTGGCGAGGACCGCGCCGAGAATGCCGATACCGACGAGGACGAGAGCCACGGCGGGAAGGCCGATAGCGGCGCCGAGAACACCGGCGAGGGGGTACGTGATGAGGAAGCAGGCGTGGGACAGGGAGAACTGCGCGGCGAACACCGCGGGCCGATTCTCTTCCGTGCTGCCTCGCCGCAGCAGCCTGGCGGAGGGGGTGAGGATCGTGGAGGTTGCCGCCCCCATCAGCGCCCACACGCTCAGCAGCCCGACCCACTGGGGCGTGCCATCGGTCCAGGCGAGCACCCCGGCTCCGGCCAGGAGAAGGACGGGCAGGGCGATGCCGCCGGTGAGCATGACTCGCCGGTCCGAGACGGCTTCCAAGAGCTTGGGCATGGTCAGGGCCACGATCATGGAGCCGCCTCCGTAGGCGGCGAGCAGGAGCGCAGCATCGGACTGGGTGCGGCCCAGATCGCCCAGGACGAGGACAGTGGTGTTGACGATCACCATCGCCGTGGTCGTCGCCACGACGAGGTTCAGCGCCATCAGGCCCTGCAGCTCCCGGCTGGCCCAGAACGCACGGGCGCCGCGGGTGAGGCGATCGAAGAACGGCGCCGGAGCGGGAGCCTCGAAGCGAGGAAAGCGGGAGACAAGCACCAGGGTCGCAGAGGCAAGGAACCCGACCACGGTGCCAGCGAAGAGATTGTGGAAGCTGACGACCGTCAGTAAGGCGGCGGCGAGCATCGGGCTCACCAGCGACTCCAGGTCGTAGGCGAGCCGCGACAGCGACAGGGCACGTGTGTACTGTCCCTCGTCCGGGAGCACGGACGGGATCACGGCCTGAAACGCGGGCGTGAACGTCGCCGATGCGGACTGCAACAGGAAGATCAGCACATAGATCTGCCACACCTCGGTCACGAACGGCAGCGAGAGCGCGACCCCAGCCCGGATGAGATCGGTCCCGATGAGTAGTGGCTTTCTCTTGAGACGGGCGGTGAGTGCCGTCGTGAGGGGGGAGACGGCGACGTAGGCCACCATCTTGATCGTCATCGCCACACCCATCACCACGCCGGCGTCGCCGCCGGCGATTTCGAAGGCGAGCAGTCCGAGCGCGACGGTGAGCAGGCCCGTGCCCAGCAGCGCGATGACCTGCGCGCTGAACAGTTTCGCGTAGGTGGGATTGCGCAGGACAGCAAGCATGAGACGAGGCCTAACGAACGAGAGTTTGTGCGACGAACGGGCTACTACTGCCGGGGTGCGTGGTGGTGGGGCGGGATCTGCCCGTTCGCGACCGCGTGCTCGGCCTGCTTGATCGCCTCGACCACCAGGGCGACCGCGTGTTCGTCGGTGAGGCGGTAGAGCACGCTCGTGCCCTCCTGCCGGGTCGTGACCATCCGCGCCATCCGTAGTCGGGCCAGATGCTGCGACACCCCCGAGGGCTTCTTCCCGACCAGTTCCGCCAGCGCGTTCACCGGCAACTCGTCGGCCTGGCGCAGGGCCAGCACGATCCTGATCCGCGTCGGATCGGACAACAGTCCCAAGACCTCCGCGGCGAGATCGACGTATTCCGACGCGGGATCCATGCCGCACATCTGCTTATCTGCATCCATACGCAGATACTAACAGCGGCGTATGGGTGAGGGAACCCTGCCGTCGTGTGCTGGACGAGGCCCGGCAGCTGCGCCAGCAGCAGCCAGGATGAACGGTGCGGGTACGGGATTGTGCACCTGGCCGGCATGAGACGACATGCGAATCTCCCTGAGCCGGTGCCGGTGTCGATGCGCACCGTGATCCTCGATATCCACGCCGACGGGTCGATGACCGTGATGATCGACGGCACCGTGTATCCGCCCGACGACGACCAGCGGCCGTGGTCGCGGGCCGCGTTCCCGCAGATCATCGACCACGCCAGCCAGGAGCGTGCGGTGCCGGTGCGGGTGGAGGTGCACGAGGCCGACGGCACGAGCTTCACCGAACTCGTCGCCGCACAACCACACCGCGCCGACCCTGCACCCGAGCCGGCCCCAAAGACGAGACGGCCCAAGGCGGTGCCGGCGCTGATCGAGGTCACCGGGGAGGGGTTCGTCGCCGGGGAGGACATCGCCTGCACCGTGCTCGTCTCCGACACCGACGCGGCCGGCGACGGCACTGCACGGGGGCTGCTCGATCCGCGACGGGTCGGGGATGCCGGAGAGGTGCTGCTGGTCGGGCGCGTCTCCGGCACGGTCGTGGCGCGCAGGCTGCGATGAGCGTCCCGCAGGGCCGCCAGAGCGGCAGCTTCGGCGACGAGCTGACCAACGCCGCGATGATCGGGCTGGTCGGACTGTTCGGCCTCGCCCTGATCCTGCGCGGCGCCGGATCGGTGGCCGCGTTCCTCACCGGCACCGACCAGCCCGCCGCTGGGCCCGCCTCCGGCATCTCGGTGCTGTTCCGGCCCGGTGATCCTGCCGCCGCGCTCGACGCGCCAGGGATGAGCGCGGTCGCCTACTGGGCCGTGACCGTCGTGCTGCTGGCCGGGCTGGTCGCCGGCGGCTGCTGGGTGTGGACGCGGCTGCGCCGTCACGCCCGCAAGACCGAGGTCGACCCGCACACAACCGCCGGAGTCGCGACCCGCCACGAGGTGGCCACGGTCGCCTCACCTACGGCGCTGCTCACCCGCGCCGGGAACTTGCGACCCTCTCTCTCCAAGCCGACCCCGGCGGATGTCGGCTACCGACTCGGGATGTGCCGGGGCCGGGAGGTGTGGGCCAGCGTCGAGGACTCGATCCTGCTCATCGGACCACCCCGCTCCGGCAAGGGCCTGCACGTGGTAATCCCCGCGATCCTCGACGCGCCGGGGGCGGTGATCGCCACCAGCACCCGCCCGGACAACCTCACCGCGACCCTGCGCGCGAGAGAGAAGCACGGCCCGGTCGCAGTGTTCGACCCCCAGCACCTGGCCGAGGGCGTCCCGGCGGGGATGCGCTGGTCGCCCGTGCGTGGCTGCGCCGACCCTCTCACCGCGATGATCCGCGCTACCGGCCTCGCCTCGGCCACCGGCCTGTCTGCCGGCGGGGTGGAGTCTGGCGGATTCTGGGAAGGCAAGACGAGGACTGCGCTGCAGGCTCTGCTGCACGCCGCTGCTCTTGATGGGCGTTCCCCGGCGGAGCTGTTCCGCTGGACCCTGGACCCCTCGGCTGCGGCGGAGGCCGTCGCGATCCTCACCAACAGCCCGGACGCGGCCACGGGGTGGGCGGACTCGCTGGAATCCATGATCGACGCCGACCCCAGGACCCGCGATTCGATCTGGCAGGGCGTCTCTCTGGCCCTCGGTGCTCTCGCTGACCCGCGGGTGCTCGATGCCGTCAGCCCCGGCCCCGGGGAGGAGTTCGACCCCGAAGCGTTCATCCGTGATCGGGGCACCCTGTTCCTCCTCGCGACCGGTGCTGGAGCCGGAGCCTCCGCAGCACTGGTCGCCGCGTTGGTGGAGGATCTCGTGGAGACCGCCCGGCGGATCGCGGCACGCTCACCCGGAGCCCGTCTCGACCCGCCACTGCTGCTGGCGTTGGATGAGATCGGCAACCTCGCCCCGCTGCCGTCGTTGCCGACGCTGATGGCCGAGGGCGGTGGCACCGGAATCACCTGTTTGCCCGTGCTCCAGTCTCTCGCGCAGGCGCGCGACAAGTGGTCGGAGAACCAGGCCGGCGCGATCTGGGACGCCTCCATCGTGAAGATTCTTCTCGGCGGGGCTTCGAACAGCAAAGACCTTCAAGACCTGTCCACGTTGATCGGTGAACGTGATGAGTACACCGACTCGATCACCCTCGGTGATCACGGCACTCGCCAGAACCAGCGCTCCGTGCGCAGGGTCGCGATCTTCCCGCCCGACCGGTTGCGGACCCTCCCGTTCGGCACCGCGGTGACCCTGCTGCGTGCGGCCCCGCCGATCGTCACCGATCTGCGCGCCTGGCCCGCTCGCGCCGACGCCGACCAGCTCAAGACCGACCGGGCCGAGATCGAGGCGCTGCTGCGCCGCCCCGACCCGCCTCGGTAGGTCCGGGACAGCTCGTGTGCACCTGCCTGTCACGACGGCCGCCACGACAGGTGGCCGCATCAGGAAGACAGGAGCAGCACGATGGCCGAGCACGAGAACCCAGGAACCGGCCCCGAGACCCAGCCCGAGCAGGGCGCGGATGTCCGCGAGTCCTTCAAGGGACGCATCAAGTCCGAGCCGACGCTGGGCACCACTCAGAAGGGCAAAGCGGCGTTCTACGCGAAGGTCGAGCAGCGTCATTGGGACTACGAGGACGACGGCACCTACACCCGTCTGCCGAACACCTACCACGACCTCGTCGCCTACAAGGGCGTCGCCGTGCGCGCCTACAAGCAACTCGCCAAGAACGACTTCTTCATCGCCGAGGGGCGCATGGAGGACTACCAGTCCAAGAGCACCGGCGAGACGAAGCAGCGGTTCGTCGCGACCGCGCTCGGTCACGACATGGCCCGCACCACCTACGAGGTCGACCGCACCCCGCGCCGCGAACAGGCCCAGCGACCCACCGTCGAACGTGACGCAGCCCAGCAGTCCGCCGGTTCCGGTGTTCCCGAGCAGCCGGAACGGCAGGTGGCGCAGCAGCAGACGCCTGCCGCGTTCGCCGCGCCCGAGTACCGGCCCGACCGGCAGTCGCCGGACATGGGCCTGTGAGCACCGAGGAGTCCCGATCATGACCGACGACCGCGACCACGAGACCCCCGGTGAGCCCGCCGTGGAGGAGCTGCCCGAGGACGAGCTCGACCTCGACGACGAGGGGATGCTCGAAGACGAGGACGAGGAGGACCCCGGCCCGCCGCACCCAGTGAACTGGTACCTGCTGCGCGCCGACGAACTCGAAAAGGAGTGGTACGCCCTGAACCGGTGGGTCGAGACGACACGCCGCACCTACGGGCTGCCCGCCAGCGTCATCCCACCGTTCTGGCACCGCCACGACGAACTCGTCTGGGAGCTCTCAGCGCTGCATCTGCACTGGCTGTGTGCCTACCACCCCGAGCAGAACGGCAGTGCCCCGTTCGGGTGGCATCGCGACTTCGCCGACGCCCGCGCCAGGCTGCGCGAATGGGTCGCCGCCTCCGGTACCCGCCTGGACCGCGACCGGCCAACCAGGCAGACGACCTGGCCCGGCGAGGACCCCGCCGACCCGGTCGAGGACGTGTTCGTCGCCGACCGCGATGCCGACTTCGTCGAGTACGTCGCCGCACGAGTCGCCGAACGCCGCGCCGCCGAGGACGCCTTCTTCGCAGGCGCCGATCCGCGCACCGGGGAACTGCGATGAGTACCGCAGCTCAGCAGACGAGCGCCGAGCTCTCGCGGCTCCAGGAGCTGGGGCGAGAGCTCGGCGCGTCGTTCCTACCGCCGACTGACCGTCAGGGCGCAGCGGTCAGGACGATTCTGGTCGCCTCCATTGATATGTCTCGGGAACCGAGAACCGAGGAGTGATCTTGATCCGTGCCGGATCAAAGCGGCCGCCCATGGTCTTGGCCTTCTCGATCCGGATGTCGAGCAGCATCTTGAGCATGCGGCGCTTCTCGACCAGGTCGAGAGCTTCCCATGCGGCATCCAGATCCTTCGTCTGGATCAGTGCGAGGAGTTGCCTGTCGGCGACCGGGGGAACGGCGGCTTTCGCGGCACGTTCGATCTCGGGCTTGAGGCGTTCCTCGACATCGGCCAGCATCGTCATGCTGATCCGGCCCTGTGCATACTCGCCCGCTGCGTCGGCGAGGCGCCTGCGCAGTGCTGCGACATGGTCCTGGGCTTCGCGGACCCGCTCGTTCCAGTTGTCGTCCGGGCCCAGAATGACCGCTAGGCTCTCAGGCTTGGACAGCCAACCAAGTAGTGCGCCGGTGACGTAAGCGTCCGTGTAGGGAATGTCGATACTGACCTTCCGGCACCCCACTTTCCCGCAGATGTAGTTGTCGCGAGGCATCCCAGTCCGCTTGCGATCCACGGCACCATGAATGCGCACCAAGGGGTGCGAACAGAAGCCGCACCTGGCAATGAATGACAGCAGCCACCTGGGGTGACTATGGTTGCCTTCCTCCACGTACCGAGTACGGCGAGCCCGGTCCGCAAGGATCTGGTTGACCTTCTCCCACTTTTCGACCGGAACGATCGCCGGCCAGTCCGCTTCACCGATGACCTCGCCCTGATACATGCGCAGGCCCGCAATCGTTGGACTCTTGATGAGTTGGCGCAGGGTTGAGCTCATCCAACCTCGCGACTGGTCGGACGTCGGCTTCATCGGGGTCGGCACCCCCGCGCGATTCAGGCGAGTCACGATGTTGTTGATCGAGACCCCGTCCAGAATCTCATCGACGGCCGTGATGATGATCGAGGCCTTTCCCGGGTCGATCTCCTGACGAACCAGCGCACGCGTCTGCTCGTCATACACCCTGCGGTACCCGTAGGGGAGCCGACCGTGTGGGCGACCCTTCTGCGCGTTGAGCCGCACGGTGCGCAGCTGCCGGTCCCGGATCACCGCGGCGTCCTTCTCCGCAGTGAGGAACTCCAGCCCCATCATGAAGCTGTCGTCATGGCGGGAAAAGTCATAGACCCGGCCCTTCGTCAGGTAGAGCACACCGGCTTCCTGACAAGCCGCACGCAGTTGCACGTACGCCAGTAGCTCACGTCCGGCGCGGGAGGGCTCCCACGTCACGAACGCGTCATACTTCTTGGAGGCGATCAGGTGGAGAGCCTCCTCGAACCCCTCACGCTCGCGGGTGCGCCACTTCGATGCAGATCGATTGGCATCGGTGATGACCCTGCCGACATTCCACGTCTGCTGCGCGCACCAGGCGCGGCAGTCCGTCTCCTGATCGTCGGTCGAGCGCATGAGGTAGTGACGATCCATCGAGGCTCGCGTGTATATGAGAGCCTTGATCTCGGAAGCCGGTGGTCGGGTGGGTAGTCGAGTCTCCATGACAGACAGGTGCTCCTCTTGCATCTGCCATCTAGCTGCTGGGTGAGCCGACCAACGACCTCGACATCGACACGCTCACCTCGATGGAGGACGTGCTCGACGGGTGGGCGGGCACCCTGCTCGTGGTCTCGCACGATCGCTACCTGCTGGAGCGTATGACGGACCGCCAGG
>JAAYYA010000099.1 GCA_012515595.1 Actinomycetales bacterium | reverse complement strand
GGCCCGTGCCCAGGCCGCCGAGCGGGAGGCCCGCCTCACCGAGGCCCGGGGGAGGGTCAGCACGCTCGGCGACGAGCTGCGCGACCTGACCGACTCGGTCCACCGCGACGAGGTCGCCCGCGCCGAGCAGCGACTCCGCATCGAGGCGCTCCAGACCCGTGCCGTCGAGGAGCTCGGCATCGACCCGGACGCCCTCGTCGAGGAGTTCGGGCCGCACCAGCTGATCCCGGCGATCCCTGGCCCCGACGACGACCCGGACGACCTGCCGGAGCCCCGTCCGTTCGTCCGGGAGGAGCAGGACAAGCGGCTGCGCAGCGCCGAGCGCAAGCTGTCCGCGCTGGGCCGCGTCAACCCCCTGGCCCTGGAGGAGTTCGCGGCGCTGGAGGAGCGGCACAAGTTCCTCACCGAGCAGGTCGAGGACCTGCGACGCTCCAAGCAGGACCTGCTGGACATCGTCAAGGAGGTCGACGAGCGCGTCGAGCGGGTCTTCGCCGAGGCCTTCGAGGACACCGCCGAGCAGTTCGCCGGGGTCTTCTCCCGGCTCTTCCCCGGCGGCGAGGGGCGGCTCACGCTGACCAACCCGGACGACATGCTGACCACCGGCATCGAGGTCGAGGCGCGCCCGCCGGGCAAGAAGATCAAGCGCCTCTCGCTGCTCTCCGGTGGCGAGCGGTCCCTGACGGCCGTGGCGCTGCTCGTCTCGATCTTCAAGGCGCGGCCCAGCCCGTTCTACATCATGGACGAGGTCGAGGCGGCGCTGGACGACACCAACCTCGGGCGGCTGATCACGCTCTTCGAGGAGCTGCGCGACTCCAGCCAGCTGATCGTCATCACCCACCAGAAGCGGACCATGGAGGTCGCCGACGCGCTCTACGGGGTGTCGATGAAGGGCGACGGCGTCACGACGGTGGTGTCGCAGCGGCTGCGGGACGTGCAGCCGCAGTCCGCCTGACGCGCGGACCTCGACCCCCTGGTTCACGCGCCTCGACCCGCCTGACGCGCAGGCGTCGACCCGCGTGGACCCGGAGCCGGCCTGCGGGTGCTCACGAGGGACGGATGTCACACCCGGCCGGACGTGCCCGCCTGGCGCAGCGTGAGAGTCGTCACTTCTGTCACATGCGTCTCACGATCAGCGGCGCGGTGATTTGGCGAGGCAACCGGATCGTTGCACGATTGTGACCATGATTGCTCTTGTGTTGGCCATGCTCGTGTGCGTGGTGCTGGGGGGACTCGTCGTCGCTTTCGTCGCCGTCGAGGCGCGCCGCGACGGGCGCGAGGTGCTCACGCCCGAGGGTGAGGAGCTCCTGGCGAGCGCCCGCCGCCGGCAGGAGGCCCTGGTGGAGCGCGGCGAGCAGGTGGCGCGCAGGACGGTGCACGCCGTCCGCAAGTAGTGCGGGTTAGCCGGGCCGAGGTCACGGTGAGCGGGTCCGCTGGGCGGAGATGGTCGCGTGAATCTGGTCGCATGCGACGTCTTCCGCGCGACCAAAACCGCTGATCGGTCGTCGATGGGGAAGCGGTCGGCTCCTCGTGAGACGAGTGGTGGCCGGGTGACCCTCCGGCGTCTGTGAGAATGTCCGGCGTGGACAGTCTGTGGGAGATCCTGGCCGTAGCGACCGTCGTCGCCCTCGTCGGCCTCGGCGTCATCGTCGGGCTCGTGCGCGGGGGCGGCAAGGGGAGCAAGGGTGGCACCAAGACCATCGAGCGGCCGCCGACCGCGCCACCGGTCGAGGTCGATGACGAGCGTGACCGCGTCGAGCCGACCCCCGGGGAGGGGGTCGAGGACACCGGTGGTGGCGTCGCCGTCGAGGTCGAGCCGGAACCGACCACCCCGACCATCGAGAAGCCGGCCTCGGCCCGTGGCCGCCTGGCGCGGCTGCGCGCCCGGCTGGCCCGATCCAACAACGCGATCGGCAACGCGCTGCTCTCGCTGCTGTCCAGCGGCGGGCTCGACGAGCAGTCCTGGGAGGACGTCGAAGACACGCTGCTGCAGGCCGACCTGGGGGTTGAGGCCACCGACGAGCTGGTCACCGCCCTGCGCACCCGGGTCAAGGTCGACGGCGCCACCGATCCCGAGGTCGTCAAGGGGTGGCTCCGGGAGGAGCTGCTGACGCTGGTCGACCCGGACATGGACCGCCGCGTGGCGGCCAGCCGGGTCGGGGACCGTCCCGCCGTGATCCTGGTCGTCGGTGTCAACGGCACCGGCAAGACCACGACCGTCGGCAAGCTCGCGCGCGTGCTCGTCGCCGAGGACAAGGACGTTGTGCTGGGCGCGGCGGACACCTTCCGTGCGGCGGCGGCCGACCAGCTGCAGACCTGGGGCGAGCGGGTGGGGGTGCCCACGGTGCGCTCGCCGCGCGAGGGCGCGGACCCGGCGTCGGTCGCCTTCGACGCGGTGAAGTCCGCGGCGGAGTACGAGGCCGACGTGGTCATCGTCGACACGGCCGGTCGCCTGCACAACAAGGCCGGCCTGATGGACGAGCTGTCCAAGGTCAAGCGGGTCATCGAGAAGCAGAGCCCGATCGACGAGGTGCTCCTGGTCCTGGACGCGACGACCGGTCAGAACGGCATGCGCCAGGCCGAGGTCTTCGGCGAGGCCGTCAACATCACGGGCATCGTGCTGAGCAAGCTGGACGGCACCGCCAAGGGAGGCATCGTCGTGAACGTCCAGCGTCGTCTCGGCGTGCCGGTCAAGCTCGTCGGTCTCGGCGAGGGCCCCGACGACCTGGCGCCGTTCGACCCGGCGGCCTTCGTCGACGCGATCATCGGCTGAGCGCGACCGCGTGTCCTAACCCCAGGATCGCCCGACTCGGTCCCGCGTGCAGTCGCTCCACCGGCTCGTTGGCGAAGACCAGGCGCTACCCGGCGGCGTCGCCCGATGGCGCGGCCAGCGCGGAGACGTCAGTGACCGACGGCTGAGCTCTCCGGGGAGTTGCGCGCGTCGGTCGGCTCCGAGAGCGCCCAGGCAACGGCAGCCGTTCCGAGGCGCCCGGCCGGTCGCAGCACGAACCTCTCGGCGACCGGGTCCAATGGGCCGCCGACCCGCAGCCCCAGCAGGTCGCGCGCGTAGTCCGGGAGCATGGAGACCGCCGCGGCTGCCAGCAGCCAGTACCCCGGTCGCGCGGCCCAGGGCAGCGGCGGCTCCCGCAGCAGGAAGCTGGCCGCGTCCCGGGCCCCGTCGGTGACCTCCAGCTCCGGTCGGTATGCCGTGAGCCGGCTCTGCAGGTCCGCCACCGTCTGCGGTGGGTCGGGCACGCCGAGCTCGCCGGCCGCCCAGCCGGTCTGGGCGACGTAGGTGTCCGCCTCGCCCGGGGTCAGCGGGGTCCGCGAGTAGCGCTGGTAGGCGGTGAGGAAGGAGTCGATCTCACCGACGTGGACCCAGGTCAGCAGGTGGGGATCGCGCGCGTCGTAGGGCCTTCCGTCCGATGCCGTCCCCGAGACCGTCCCGTGCACCCGGTTGATGTGGTCGACCATCCGCTGGGCGTCCTCGACCGGGCCGAAGGTGGTCATCGCGATGAACTCGCTGGTCCGCTGCAGCCGCCCCCACGGGTCGCCGCGGTAGCCGGAGTGCTCGCCCACCCCCGCCATGGCCAGCGGGTGCAGTGACTGGAGGAGCAGGGCACGCAACCCCCCGGCATACATCCCGGCGTGGTTGTGCACCCGGCAGATCGGGTCGGTGGGGGCGAACCGCCGCTCGCCCGGCGCGAGCCAGATGCGGGCGGCGCGCTCGTCCGCGTCCGGCCCGGCCACGCGCGCACGGAGGGCGGCGGACAGTCGGCGACGGATCGGCATACGGCCCATTCTGCAACCTGGGCACGCCGATCGGGCTCGGTGCACGGCTATAGGTGCCACCCACGCCGGATATCCGTGCCCAGGTTGGGGTCAGGCTTGGCGAGGACGGTCGAGCGAGGGGCAGCGGTTAACCTGTGGGGGTGTTCAACAGCCTCTCCGATCGTCTGACAGACACCTTCCGCAACCTCAAGCGCAAGGGGACCCTGTCCGAGACCGACGTCAACAAGACCGTCCGCGACATCCGGATGGCCCTGCTCGATGCCGATGTCGCGCTGCCGGTCGTGAAGCAGTTCACCAGCGCAGTGCGGGAGCGGGCGCTCGGGGCCGACGTGTCCAAGGCGCTCAACCCGGGCCAGCAGGTCGTCAAGATCGTCAACGAGGAGCTCATCAGCATCCTCGGCGGGCAGACTCGGCGCCTCAACCTGGCCAAGAACCCGCCGACGGTCATCATGCTGGCGGGTCTGCAGGGTTCGGGTAAGACCACGCTGGCCGGCAAGCTGGGCCACTGGCTCAAGGACCAGGGCCACACCCCGGTGCTGGTCGCGGCCGACCTCCAGCGGCCCAACGCCGTCACCCAGCTCGAGGTCGTCGGCGACCGGGCGGGCGTGCCGGTCTTCGCGCCGGAGCGGGGCAACGTCTTCGGGCACGACGCGGCGCTGGAGTCCGGGGAGGGGACCCGGTCCTTCGGCGACCCGATCGACGTGGCGGTGGACGGTGTCGCCTTCGCCCGGGACAAGGGACACGACGTCGTCATCATCGACACCGCCGGCCGCCTCGCCGTCGACGTGGAGCTGATGCGCCAGGCGCACGACATCCGGATGGAGACCAACGCCGACGAGGTGCTGTTCGTCATCGACGCGATGATCGGCCAGGCCGCGGTGGAGACCGCCAAGGCGTTCGCCGACGGCGTGGGGATCACCGGCACCGTGCTGACCAAGCTCGACGGCGACGCCCGCGGTGGTGCCGCCCTGTCGGTCGCCACGGTGACGGGCCAGCCGATCATGTTCGCCTCCACGGGTGAGAAGGTCACCGACTTCGAGACCTTCCACCCCGACCGGATGGCCAGCCGCATCCTGGACATGGGTGACGTCCTCACCCTCATCGAGCAGGCCGAGAAGGCCTTCGACCAGGCCCAGGCGCGCGAGATGGCGCGCAAGTTAATGGCCGAGGAGGACTTCACCTTCACCGACTTCCTCGAGCAGATGCAGGCCATCAAGAAGATGGGCTCGCTCAAGAACATCATGGCGATGATGCCCGGCATGCCGAAGGAGCTGAAGAACGCGGAGATCGACGACGAGATGCTCGTGCCGATCGAGGCGATGATCAGCTCGATGACGGCCGAAGAACGTGCCCGTCCTCAGATCATCAATGGCAGCCGTCGCGCCCGCATCGCCAAGGGCGCCGGCGTCGAACCGGGCGAGGTCAACCGTCTCGTCAAGCAGTTCGGCGACATGCAGAAGATGATGAAGAAGATGGGCATGACCGGCGGCGGCAAGAAGGGCAAGGGCAAGCGTGGTGGCTTCCCCGGGCTCGGCGGCCTGGGCGGCATGAAGGACATGCCCGACATGGCCGAGC
>JAAYYA010000098.1 GCA_012515595.1 Actinomycetales bacterium | reverse complement strand
GCCGTGGCGTGCCTGATCATCAGGCTCGCCTGGAGCGCCAGGGCCAGTGCCTCGGTCAGCCGCCGCGCGCCGGCCTGCAACGTCCCGTGATCCTGGCGGGCCGCGTCCGCGAGCAGCCGGCGGACCCGCTTCAGGTGGGCGTCGTAGTCCGGGTGCTGCCCCTCGGCCAGGGCGAGCTCGGCCAGGACGGCCTCGACCGTCTCCGGCTCGCGGCTCATCGAGCGGAGCACGTCGAGGGCGATGACGTTGCCCGAGCCCTCCCAGACCGCCATGACCGGCTGCTCGCGGTAGCGCATCGCCAGCGGGAAGTCCTCGGTGTAGCCGTTGCCGCCGAGGCACTCCAGCGCCTCGTAGGAGTGGTGCGGGCCGCGCTTGCAGATCCAGTACTTGGCGACGGCGGTCGCCAGCCGGGTGAAGGCGACGTCCTGGTCCGAGGCGTCGTCCTCGTGGGCCTGGGCCAGCCGCAGCGAGGTCAGCGTCGCCGCCTCGGCCTCCAGCGCCAGGTCGGCCACGACCGCGGTCATCGCGGGCTGGTCGACCAGGGTGGCACCGAACGCAGACCGGTGCCGCACGTGCCACAGCGCCTCGGCCACGGACTGCCGCATCCCGGCGGTGCTGCCCAGGACACAGTCGAGCCGGGTCCGGGCGACCATCTCGATGATGGTCCGCACGCCTCGCCCCGGCTCCCCCACCAGGTGGCCGACGGTCCCGTCGAGCTCCACCTCGCTGGAGGCGTTGGACCGGTTGCCCAGCTTGTCCTTGAGCCGCTGGATGCGGAAGACGTTGGGCGTGCCGTCCTCCAGCACCCGCGGGACGAGCAGGCAGCTGATCCCCTCCTCGGTCCCACCGCGGGAGGTCTGCGCGAGCACCAGGAAGGCGTCGGACATCGGCGCCGAGCAGAACCACTTGTGCCCGGTGAGCAGGTAGTCCCCGTCGCCCACGTGCTCGCCGCGGGTGGTGTTGGCCCGCACGTCCGACCCGCCCTGCTTCTCGGTCATCGCCATCCCGACCAGCGCCCCCGGCTTGGCGGACGGGGCGGCCAGCCGCCCGTCATACTCCGTGGAGAACAGGCGCGGCAGCCAGCGCTCGGCCAGGTCGGGCGTGGTGCGCAGCGACGGCACCGCCGCGTGGGTCATCGAGATCGGGCAGGCGTGACCCGGCTCGACCTGGGCGAAGAGCATGAAGGTGGCGGCCCGCGCCACGTGGGCACCGGGCCGCGGTTGCGCCCAGGCACTTGTGTGGGCCCCGTGGGCCACGGCCGCGGAGATGATCCGGTGGTAGGCGGGGTCGTAGTCCACCTCGTCGACCCGGTGGCCCCACCGGTCGTGGGTGCGCAGCACCGGCTCGCTCCGGTGCGCGGTCCGCGCGTCGGTCTGGAAGGCGGCGGAGCCGACCAGCTCACCCACCGACTCCAGGTGTGGGACGGCCCAGGCCGCACCGAACGCGCCCACCCCGTCACGCAGCACCCGCTGGCTGGTGAACTCGTTGACGTCCACCCGGGGCGGCGCCTGGTTGGTCACCTCGTGCGTGGACCGGGGCTGCGGGTGGGTGACCTGCCGGGCTGACGTCTGTGTCATGCCCCTAGTGTCTCCAACCACTCCTCCGTATGCCGTGCCGACCCCAGGTGCACCACCCGCGGCGGCGCGTCGGCCGGCTGAGGGGGAGCCTCGGCCGGCTGCGGTGCCGCCGCGGCGGCCAGATCCCGCACGGTCCGCGGGTCGGCCACCCAGCGGCGGATCCGCTCCCGCTTGCGGGCCCAGCTGCGGAAGTGCCACACGATGATCGAGTCGTGGGAGAAGACCTGCCGCCACGACTCGACGTTGCCGTTGCACATCTCCTGCCCGGTCACCGCCCGAGACACCGTGCGGCGCAGCAGCCGCTGCAGGCTGAACCAGCGCGGGTAGTCCAGGGCGACGATCAGCTCCACCCGGGCGAATGGCACGTCGAGCCACTTCCCGTAGGCCGTGTCCAGCACCCACTCCTCCCCCGCGCAGATCCGCTCGGCGATCCGGCGCTGCTCCTCGGCCGGACGCTCGGTCCACCCCGGCAGCCAGCCGATCTCGTCGTCCACGGAGTGCCAGGGCAGCCCGGTCGCCTCGCCGACCCGGCGCGCCAGGGAGGTCTTGCCCGACCCCGTCACGCCATAGACCAGGATGCGGCGGGGCGGGGCGTCAGTCACCGCGTCATGCTGCCACAGACCGTGTCGAACCGATGGGAGTATGCCGTGTGCTCCGGTTCTGGCTGCCCGCTGCGGCCAGCAGGAGGGCCGCGAGCGCGAACGCCACGCCGTAGGCGACCCGCCCGGCGGGCGGAAGGAAGAACTGCGGCAGGAAGAGCACCACCAACCCGGCCAGCGGCCAGGCCGCCCAGCCGACACGACGCTCGGAGCGCTGCCAGGTGCGGGCCATCAGCACCGCAGAGACCGCGAGCAGCGCCAGGCCGACCCCGAACATCGTCATCGCCACCGGGTGGTCCCTGACCGGCTCGACCAGCTCCAGCGCCCCGGGCTCCCCCGCCACCGCGGCCCGGCCGATGACGTGCAGCGCGAAGGTCTCGGCGCCGTAGTAGGGCAAGACGAGGACCAGCCCGGTCAGCGCCGTCGCGCGGGACAGCGGTCCGGCCCGGCCGGTGCTCCCGGCGGCGACCCGCACCGCCAGCAGGGCGTAGGTCGCGAGCGCGAGGGCTCCCGCCACGTGGGCGACCAGCCACCACGGGGAGGCGAAGGCTGCCGCGGCCTCCATGGTCAGCTCCGTGCCGGCGTCGCCGTAGGGCCGCATCGTCAGATAGAGCAGCATCAGCAGGCCTGATGCCACGGCCGGGACTGCCACCATATCGACCCCCCCCTACTGAGAGCGGCGCTCTCTCTTTGTGTCACCTTACAGGGTTATAGCCTGAGGGCATGAGGGGACCAGACACAGTTTTGACCGACGACGCACGCACCCTGCTGGCTGCCATCGGCACGACCGAGGACTCACCGGAGGTCGCTGCGGCGACCGCGCTGCTGCAGGAGTGGACCGGCCACGCGTTCGAGTTCGCGGACGACGGGGGCACCCGGGTCCTCTGGGCCACCGAGGGCGGTGCGCAGCTCTCCATCAGCAACGACGGCACCGTCCACTCCGTCTACTTCCAGATCCAGCCGACGGACAAGATGCAGCCCTTCGAGCACCTGCACAAGGTGTTTGAGTCGGCCGACCCCGCCACCGGCCGCGACGGGGTGCGGGAGGTGCTCGGGGAGCCGGCCATCACCGAGTACGGGCTCGACAAGTACCTCCT
>JAAYYA010000097.1 GCA_012515595.1 Actinomycetales bacterium | reverse complement strand
CGGCGGTCGGCCTTGAGGTGTTCCGCGACTTCGCCGAGATGGCCAAGCTCGAGCTGGTCGCCATCGACGACGACACGACCGTGCGTGACTTCCATCGTGAACTGCGGTGGAACCAGGCGTACTTCCGGCTCGCGCAGGGGTTCTGAGGTCGCTCCCGCGGCGAGTCAGTCGGGTCGGGCTTGCCGCACCCCGCGCACGGTCAGGGTGACCCCGACCGCGATGGCGACCAGCACGAGCAGACCGAGGATGACGGCCACGTCGATCGGGATCAGGTAGGTGTCCTCGTAGATGACCCGCTGGAACGGCTCGTCGTCGGCAGCCGCAGCGAACACGTAGTCGGAGGTGATCATCCGGTCGGGCTGGGAGAACTCCTGGTCGATCGTCGTCAGGTAGGGCGTGCTGCTCACGATGGCCCGCAGGTCGGCGGACTCGAGGCCGTCGACCTCCAGCTCGCCGGCGAACATCACCTCCGGCGTCGAGCCGCCGGTCGCGGTCGGGTCGGTGCGCTCGGTCCGGTGCTCGGACAGCACGTAGGTGCGGGTCTCCTGGTGGCCGGTCGCCGCCTGCGACATCCGCATCGGATAGACCAGCTCGTCGCTGGGAAAGGTCACCGTCAGCGGGGGCAGGTCACCGTCCAGGGCCTCGCCCTCGGCGGTCAGCCGGACGGCCACGAACGCCCACTCGTCGTCGGTGTAGGGCTGCACGACCGAGGCGAACTCCTCGCTCATCACGTAGTCGTGCTCGTCGAGCCAGACCTCGAGCGCCTCTGGGTCGTCCGCGGTGAGCACGGTCGCCTCGAGCGGGCCGAGGTCCTCCACGCTCAGCACGTTGACACCACTATTGCCCGGCGCCCCGGCGCCGTCTGCACCCCCGCCGCTGCCGTCCCCGACGAAGAGCCACCGCGGCCCGAACAGGTGCCTGCGCTCCTCGTGCCGGGGCTGGGAGGCGCGGAACAGGTCGGTGAACATCTGCTGGTTTCCCAGGGAGACCTCCGCCGGCGCGGGCGTCGGCAGCAGCAGCCCGGCCTCGTTGTCGTGGCCGCGTGCGCTCAGCTGCAGGTGGATCGTCTCGACCCCGTCGTGGAGCTGCAGCACCGCGGTCTCGCGGCCGATCACGGTGCTCGCGTCGTCCGGGCCGACCATCCCGCCGCACGCGCAGGCCATTGCCGACGACGCCCCGACGGACAGCCCGGCGGCCACCAACCCGGCCCCTGCGATCCGGGCGATCCACGCCCTGGTGCGTGTCGGCATACTGCCCCTCCTCGGTGGTCACGTCCGGACCTCGGACGCACTATCCCACCGATCGGCTCCCTGGGGATACCTCCGCTGCGCCTATTGTGGGCGCCGTGGGAGAGGTGTTCGCGGGGCGCTACGAGCTGGTCGACCCCCTCGGCGAGGGTGGCGGCGGGGTGGTGTGGCGTGCCTGGGACCGGCGCGAGCGGCAGTATGTCGCGGCCAAGGTGCTCCGGCAGGTGGACGCGGCGACGTTGGTCAGGTTCGTCCGGGAGCAGGCGGTGCGCATCGAGCACCCGCACGTGCTGACGCCGCGGGGCTGGGCGGGGGAGGACGACCGGGTGCTGTTCACCATGCCGATCGTGCGGGGCGGGTCGGTCGCGACGCTGATCGGCGACTTCGGGCCGCTGCCGCCGCGGCTGACCGCGGTGCTGCTCGACCAGACGCTGGCTGCCCTGGAGCAGATCCACGACCACGGGGTGGTCCACCGCGACGTCAAGCCTGGCAACCTGCTGCTCGACGCGACCGGCCGGGACCTGCCGCACCTGCGGCTCAGCGACTTCGGCATCGCCGCGGCCATCGACCAGCCGCGGTTGACGCACGGGCCGGTGACGCTGGGCACCGAGGGCTACCTCGCCCCCGAGTGCCGCCAGCCGGGCTGGGACCCGGACCCACGCGCCGATCTGTATGCCGTGGGGATGTGTGCCGTGGAGATGCTCACGGGGGCGCGACCCGCCGAGGGAGTGCCGG
>JAAYYA010000096.1 GCA_012515595.1 Actinomycetales bacterium | reverse complement strand
TGCAGGCGGCAAGCAGCAGCGAGGACGTCAGGGCAAGGGAGAGCGCAGCATGGGACAACTTCATAACGAAATGGTAAACCTCGTGAATGGGGGCGCACCTAATCGGAGGCCCCCAGGAATCACCCAGAATCGACTGCTATCACCCGGTCGGGAGCACGGCTTTTGTGTGACGCACTTCTCACCGGGAGAGCCCGGTTTCAGAACCTGGCCGGCTCCCGGTAGACGCCCCACTCGTCGCGCAGGGCGTTGCAGATCTCGCCCAGCGTAGCCTCCGCGCGGACCGCCTCCAACATGCTCGGGATCATGTTCTCCGACGTGCGGGCCGCGGCCACCATCGCCTCCAGCGCGGACTGCACGCGGCCCACGTCACGACCCTCGCGCCGCTGGCCCAGCAGGGCCACCTGGTCGCGCTCCACCTCATGGCTGACCCGCAGGATCTCCAGCTCGTGGCTGACCGACTCGGTGTGCACGTTGACGCCGACGATCTTCTTCTCCCGCTTCTCGAGCGCGATCTGGTACTGGAACGCCGAGTCGGCGATCTCGGACATGAACCAGCCGTCCTCGATGCCGCGCAGGATGCCGCTGGTCATCGGGCCGATCGGGTGCTCGAACGACCCGTCGGCCGCGGGCGTGCGGTCCCGCTCCCCCATCAGCCGGATGTGCTCGAAGATCTTCTCCGCCTCGGCCTCGATCTGGTCGGTGAGGGCCTCGACATACCAGGAGCCGCCCAGCGGGTCGGCGACGTTGACCACCCCGGTCTCCTCCATGAGGACCTGCTGGGTGCGCAGCGCCACCTCGGCGGACTGCTCGGTCGGCAGCGCCAGGGTCTCGTCGAGGGCGTTGGTGTGCAACGAGTTGGTGCCGCCGAGCACCGCCGCGAGCGCCTCGACCGCCGTGCGCACCACGTTGTTGAGCGGCTGCTGCGCGGTGAGCGAGACCCCGGCGGTCTGGGTGTGGAAGCGCAGCCACTGCGCCCGCTCGTCGGTGGCGCCGTAGACGTCGCGCATCCACCGCGCCCAGATCCGGCGCGCCGCACGGAACTTGGCGATCTCCTCGAAGAAGTCCAGGTGGGAGTCGAAGAAGAAGGACAGCCCCGGCGCGAACTGATTGACGTCCAGCCCCCGGGAGAGGCCCAGCTCGACATACCCGAACCCGTCGGCGAGGGTGAAGGCGAGCTCCTGCGCGGCCGTGGCCCCCGCCTCGCGGATGTGGTAGCCGGAGACCGACAGAGGTTTGTATGCCGGGATGCTGGCCGAGGTGTACTCCATCAGGTCCCCGATGAGCCGGAGATGTGGCTCGGGCGGGAACAGCCACTCCTTCTGGGCGATGTACTCCTTGAAGATGTCGGTCTGCAGGGTCCCGTTGAGCGTGGTGATGTCGACCCCCTGCCGCTCGGCGGCCACGAGGTACATGCAGAAGACCGGCACCGCGGGGCCGCTGATCGTCATCGAGGTGGTGACGTCGGAGAGGGTGATGTCGGAGAAGAGCACGTCCATGTCGGCGGCCGAGTCGATCGCCACGCCGCAGTGCCCGACCTCGCCCAGGCTGTAGGGCTCGTCGGAGTCGCGCCCCATGAGCGTCGGCATGTCGAAGGCCACCGAGAGCCCGCCGCCTCCGCGCGCCAGGATCATCTTGTAGCGCTCGTTGGTCTGCTGGGCGTTGCCGAAGCCGGCGAACTGCCGGATCGTCCAGGTGCGCCCGCGGTAGCCGGTCGGGTAGAGCCCGCGGGTGAACGGGAACTCCCCCGGCCACCCGATGCGCTCCATCCGCTCGTCGGCGGCCTCCAGCTCGGGCGTCGGTCCGTAGACCGGCTGCACCTCCATGCCGGACAGGGTGGTGAAGTCCGCGTCCCGCACCTGGCCCTTGGCGACGGCGGCGTCGAACCGCGCCTGCCAGCGCTCCCGGCCGGACGTCGAAGGGGTCTCTGGGACGGCGCTGTCACTCATGCTCGCCAGGTTACCGCTCCCGCCGGGTCCCGACCCACGCCAACGAACCTAGGCGTCCCGATCCTGGGTGCGGATGCCCTCGGCGTTGGCCGGGCCGCTGACGATCCGCTCCACCACCCGGTAGGCGAGCACCAGCAGGGCCAGCACCACCGTGACGTGCAGCAGGAACGCCAGAGCCACCGCCGTGATCACCCCGGCCCGCCACAGCTTGCCCCAGGACAGGCCGAGGACCGCCGGGATCACGACCGCGCCCAGCCCGCCGGTCAGCGCCTCCCACCACCAGCGGGTCTCGGCCCCGCCCATCCACGGGACCACGTCGACCAGGTCGAAGAAGTCGAGCGTGGCCAGCACCCCGAGCACGGCCACCACCCCGAGCAGCCCGACGAGCACCGCGCGGGTCCAGGTGCGACCCGAGTGCCACATCGTGCCGAGGCTGACCGCGGCCCACATCAGCCAGGCGCGCACCCGGCCGGTCCCCAGGCCGATCATCGCCTCCCGGAAGATCCGGTCGGCCTCGCGCCGGCCGAAGGGCTCGCCGTCCCGGTCGGTGTCCGGCCCGGTGAAGGCGCCCGGTCTCACGAGGGCGTCGTGCAGCACCGCGGCCGGCAGGAAGTCACCGCTCTTGGGCACCAGCCAGGTGAACAGCGCCGGCACCGAGGCCAGGTCGGTCCGGAAGCGCCGCAGGTCGGCGGGCACCACGAAGGCCTCCTCGTAGTGGTCGCTGTCGAAGCCGATCTGCCGCAGCAGGGTGAAGTCACGCCCGTCGATGCTGCGCAGCTCCAGCCGCAGCGGCCCCCCGTCCTCCGCGTCGAAGAACTCCCCCACGGCGGCCTAGCGTCGCACCATGCGGAGCTCGACCAGACCGTCCTCCCGGTCGGTCGCCCGGCCGCCGTCGAGCCGGAAGTGGTTGCGCTCGTAGAACCGGATCGCCCGGTCGTTGCCCTCGGCCACCCACAGGTAAGCCGGTCCCTCCCCGAGCACCCCGTCCATCAGCTCCTGCGCGACCCCGGTCCCGTAGTGCTCGGCGAGGACGTTGATCGCCCACAGCTGGGTGTCGGTCGGCCCGTCCTCGTCCCGCGCCGGACCGACGCTGATGAACCCGACCAGCCCGTCGTCATACTCCGCGACGGCGACCCGCTCACCGCGGGCGCTGCGCCCGGCCACCAGCAGGTTCGCATCCTGGTCCTCGGCGGGCACGTCCTTCACCGGCACCAGGCGCCGCCCCCAGCCCCCCGCGAAGCGCTCCGGCGTGAGCGCGGCGTAGGCCGCCTCGTCCATGAGCCCCACGTAGGCCTCCTGCCACACCCGGCAGTGCAGCGCGCCCAACGCCTCCACGTCACCACCGGCCGGCGGCCGGATCAGGTAGCCCGAGTCCATGGCCCTAACCTAGCCGCAGCCCCACCCCCTGGCCACGGGTCAGGAACCGCAGGGAGTATGCCGGGACTCACCCAGGCGGACCAACCTGGGCACGGTTATTCAGCCTGTGCCGCAGATATAGCCGTGCACCAGTCCCTCTAGGCGTGCCCAGGTTCAGAGGGGGGAGCGCGCCCAGGGTCAGAGGGCGGCGACGACGCGGTCGGCGGCGGCGTAGGGGTCGGTCTCGCCCGCGACGACCTGCTCGGCGGCGGTCGCCAGGTCCTCGCCGTGGCCCAGGACCCCCATCCGCTCGCGCAGCTGCGCCACGGCGATCGCCTCGATCTCGGAGCGCGCCCGGCGGACCCGGCGGCGGTGCAGCTCACCGTTGTCATCCATCCACGCGCGGTGCTTGTCCAACGCCTCGAGCACGTCGTCGAGCCCCTCGCCCCGGTCGGCGATCGTCTTGACGACGGGTGGGCGCCACAGGCCGGGCTCGGTGCGGTCACCGAGGCTGATCATGTGCCGCAGCTCGCGGACGGTGTTGTCGGCGCCCTCGCGGTCGGCCTTGTTGACCACGAAGACGTCACCGATCTCCAGGATGCCGGCCTTGGCCGCCTGCACGCCGTCACCCATGCCGGGGGCGAGCAGCACGAGCGTGGTGTCCGCCAGGCCGGCGACCTCCACCTCGCTCTGGCCCACGCCGACGGTCTCGACCAGCACCACGTCGCAGCCGGCGGCGTCCAGCACCCGCAGCGCCTGCGGGGTGCTCCACGACAACCCACCGAGGTGGCCGCGGCTGGCCATCGACCGGATGTAGACCTCGGGGTCGAGGACGTGGTCGGTCATCCGGATCCGGTCCCCCAACAGGGCCCCGCCCGAGAACGGCGACGACGGGTCGACCGCCAGCACGCCGACCCGCAGGCCCCGGCCGCGCAAGCCGCTGACCAGCATCGAGGTGCTGGTGGACTTGCCGACACCCGGGCTGCCGGTCAGCCCGATGACGTGCGCGTGGCCGGTGTGCGGTGCCAGGGCCGCCATCACCTCCCGCAGTGCGGGGTGGTCGTTCTCGACCAGGGTGATCAGCCGGGCGACCGCGCGCGGCGACCCTGCCCTGGCCTGCTCGACCAGGTCAGGCACGTCGACCGTGCGGCGCGCCATGCCGGGCGGAGCTCAGTCCTGGGCCGGCACGCGGACGATGAGGGCGTCGCCCTGGCCGCCGCCGCCGCACAGGGCCGCGGCACCGGTGCCCCCGCCCCGGCGACCCAGCTCGTGGGCGAGGGTGAGGACGAGGCGGGCGCCCGACATACCGATCGGGTGGCCCAGCGCGATGGCGCCGCCGTTGGGGTTGACCTTGTCGGGGTCCAGGCCCAGTTCCTTGGTCGCGGCCAGGCTGACGGCGGCGAAGGCCTCGTTGATCTCGACGACGTCGAGGTCCGAGGGCTCGATGCCCTCCTTCTTGCAGGCGGCGCGGATCGCCTTGGCCGGCTGGCTCTGCAGGGTCGAGTCGGGTCCGGCGACGACGCCGTGGGCGCCGATCTCGGCGATCCAGGACAGGCCCAGCTCCTCCGCCTTGGTCCTGCTCATCACCACGACCGCCGCGGCGCCGTCGGAGATCTGGGAGGCACTGCCTGCGGTGATGGTGCCGTCCTTGGAGAAGGCCGGGCGCAGCGCGCCGAGGGACTCCGTCGTGGTCTCCGGGCGGATGCCCTCGTCGGTGCGGAAGTCGACCGGGTCGCCCTTGCGCTGGGGCACCGGGACGCTGACCACCTCCTCGTCGAAGAGCCCGTCGGCCCAGGCCTTGGCGGCCAGCTGGTGGCTGCGGGCGGAGAAGGCGTCCTGCTCCTCGCGGGTGAACGCGTGCTGGCTGTCCGCGGCGGCGGCGTCCTCGGTCAGGTTGCCCATCGACTGGTCGGTGAAGACGTCCCACAGCCCGTCGTAGGCCATGTGGTCGCGCATCGTGACGTCGCCGTACTTGAAGCCGGCGCGGCTCTTCTCCAGCAGGTGCGGGGCGTTGGTCATCGACTCCTGACCACCGGCCACGACGATGTCGAACTCGCCGGCGCGGATGAGCTGGTCGGCCAGGGCGACGGCGTCCAGCCCGGACAGGCACACCTTGTTGATGGTCAGGGCCGGCACGTCCATCGGGATCCCGCCCTTGACCGCGGCCTGGCGGGCGGGGATCTGCCCGGCACCAGCGGTGAGGACCTGGCCCATGATCACGTAGTCGACCTGGTCGCCGGAGACACCGGCCTTGGCCAGGGCCCCCTTGATGGCGACGCCTCCGAGGTCGCTGCCGGAGAAGTCCTTGAGCCCACCGGACATGCGACCCATCGGGGTGCGGGCGCCGGCGACGATGACCGACACGGGGGTGGTCGGGGCGTCAGTGGGTGCGGTCATGGGGTCCTCCAGCGGCTTCGGTGGATGCATTAGCGTTTTCGTTCATCGTAACGAGGGGGTCAGCCGTCGTCGGCATCGGGCGCCCCCGGCACCGTGGTCACCGGCCGACGGCGGGCCGCGGGGGATCAGCCGCCGTGCACCACGTGGCCGCCCACGACGGTCGCGGAGACGCTCATCGTCCGCAGCACCCGCGCCTGCTCGACCGGGTCCCCCGCGGCCAGCGGGTCGGTGTCGAGCAGCGCCAGGTCGCCGGGCTCCCCCACCCGCAGCCCGCGGCCGTCGACGGACGCCCCCAGCGCCTCTGCGGGGGTGAGCGCCAGCTCGGGATGCCAGGCCTCGCCGCCGTCGGGCGCGCGGTGGACCGCGGCCGCCATCGCCAGCCAGGGGTCGAGGGGCGCCACCGGGGCGTCGGACCCCAGGGCCAGCGGTATGCCGTGCTCCACCAGCCTGCGCAGGGCGAAGGTCCGGCCGGTCCGGTCCGGCCAGTACTGCTCGGTGACCGCCCGGTCGTCCAGCAGGTGCGCCGGCTGCACGCTGCCCCGCACCGGTAGCCCCGCCCACTGCGGCAGGTCGGCGAACGCCACGAGCTGGGCGTGCTCGATGGAGCCGCGGGCACCGGTGCCCTGCAGCACGTCGAGCACCTGGCGCACCGCCCGGTCCCCGATGGCGTGCAGCGCCACCTCGAGCCCGGACCCGTGCGCCAGCTCGACGACCGCACGCAGCTCGTCCTCGCTGTAGTTGGCCGCTCCCAGGTGCGGGGCGCCCGCCGGGACGGACCCGCCCGGGTGCGTCGCGGCATACGGCTCGCAGCACCAGGCCGTGCGGGTGTTGAGGGACCCGTCCGAGATCACCTTCAGCGGCCCCATCACCGCCCAGCCGTCGGTGCCGGGCAGCGGGTCTCCGGAGCGCCAGCCCCGGTCGAGCACCTCGGCGAGCCGGCCCGGGTAGACGCCGGTCCGCACCCGGATCGGCCCGACCTTCTCGAGCCGGCCCGGCCACAGGTCCCACGAGGGGCTGAAGTCCAGGTCCACCAGCCCGACCACCCCGTGGGCCCGGGCGTCCCGGACCGCGTCGAGCACCGCCGTCTCGCCCTGGTCCGCCGCCCCCGGCAGATCGCCCAGCCGATCGCAGATCGCGAACCACTCCTCCTCCTGGATCACCTCCGCGCGGTAGGGCACCCCCATCAGCGCCATCGCGGCGGAGTTGAGCCACCCGTGGTGGCCGTCACCGCTGATCAGCACGACGGGCCGGACCGGGCTCAACCCGTCCAGGTCGGCTGTCGTCGGCGGCTGTGGCCACCCGGCGCTGCGGTGCCCCCAGCCGATCAGCGGCCCGGTGGCGGCCGGGTCGGCCGCGAGCGCGCCCCCCAGGATGCTGAGAGCGTGCTCCACGCTGGTCGCCACGGAGAGGTCCGGGCGGGAGCGCACCAGCGCCCACTGCACGGTGTGCACGTGGTGGTCCCACATGCCGGGCACCACCCAGCGCCCCTCCCCCGCGAGCTCCGGCGCCCCGGCGGCGGGCAGGTCGGTCCCGACCGCGGCCACGCGGCCGTCATGGATGAGTATGTCGACGGGCCGGCTGCCCGCATCCCCGTGACCCGGGGCGTGGGGCTGGCCTGCGACGGTGAGGTCCAGCGGCACGGCGCGGACCTCGCGCACCAGCAGATCGGTCATGAGTGCACGGTAAGGCCTGCGCCCCCCAGGTCCGCGACCGGGCCGAAAAGGGCTCTGGTGGTGTCGTCCCGGGTGGGTAGGCTCGCCCCATGAGCCTCCCGGACGACGTCGCCCCCCTGCTGCTCGCCATCGACCACGTCGGGCTGGCCGTGCCGGACCTGGACGCGGCGATCGCCTTCCACCGGGACGTGCTGGGCCTGGCGCTGCTGCACGAGGAGTCCAACGACGAGCAGGGCGTCCGCGAAGCGATGATGGGGCCGGCCGGCGCGCCGGCGGGGTCGGCGCAGATCCAGCTGCTCGCGCCGAGCACGCCGGAGTCGACGATCGCCACGTTCCTGGACCGGTCCGGGCCCGGCCTGCAGCAGCTCGCCTACCGCGTGGCCGACGTCGAGGCGGTCTCGGCGGTGCTGCGCGAGCGCGGGCTGCGCCTGCTCTACGACGCCCCTCGTCGCGGGACCGGCGGCAGCCGGATCAACTTCGTGCACCCCAAGGACGCCGGCGGCGTGCTCGTCGAGCTGGTCGAGCCGCCTGCAGGAGGCACCGGACACGACGCCGTCGCGGGAGCTGCCGGGCACGACGCCGTCGCGGGGTCGACCGACACGCCGCCGCATGGGTGAGGATGGGCCGGTGAGCGAGAGCGAGGCCGACGCGGGGCAGGGGATCCACGCGGGCGCGGGAGCGGGGTCTGGCGGCGGCACGCGGCCCGGGACCGGCGTCAGCCTGCGCGAACGGCTGCGCAGACTGCCCTCGCTCGGGCGCGGGGGCGTGCGGGGCAGGGGCAAGGAGGCCGTCGAGACGTGGCGCCGCTACCGCGAGGCCCAGCTGACCGAGCTGGCCGAGAGCAACCGGCTGCAGCGCGAGCTGGTCGAGCGGTCCGCGACGCCGCACGCCCAGGCCGCGCTGCCGGGCCTGGCCGACGACGCCCCGGCGGCGGACGCGGCCGGGGCCGAGGAGCCGATCGTCGAGCGGCGCCGCGAGCTGATGACGGTGACCTCGCCCTTCATGTTCGGCTTCTTCGGCGCGCTCGGCGTGCTGGTCGCGTGGTGGCTGGCCCAGAACGTCGGACGCCTGGGGTCGGTCATCACCTTCGTCCTCATCGCGGTCTTCGCCACCCTGGCGCTCAACCCGATCGTGGAGAGCCTGACCCGCCGCGGCATGAGCCGACCGGCGGGGGTGTTCACGGTCTTCCTGGGGATGGTCGCGGTGCTCGGGCTGTTCAGCTGGCTCGTGGTGCCCACGATCGTGCAGGAGACCTCGACGCTGATCGAGCGCGCTCCCCGCTACTTCGAGGACCTCAACGCCCAGCCGTGGGTCGTCGACCTCAACGAGCGCTACGACCTGGCGGAGCGGCTCAACACCGAGATCGAGAACCGGTTGGAGGACACGACCTTCCTCTCCTCGGTCTTCGGTGGTGTGCTCGGCGTCGCCGGTGCCCTGGCCGGCGGCCTGATCGGCTTCTTCACCGCGCTGGTGCTGACGCTCTACTTCCTCGCGGCCCTGCCCACCGTCAAGGACGCCGCCTACAAGATCGTGCCGCTGAGCCGCCGGGCCCGGGTCATCGGGCTGGCCGAGGAGATCATGCGCCGGGTGGGTGGCTACGCCCTGGGCCAGGTGGCGGTGGCCACCATCAACGGCGCCGCCTCGTGGGTGATGATGCAGCTGCTCGGCGTGCCCTACGCGATCGTGCTCGCGGTCCTCGTCGGCATTCTCGGCCTCATCCCCATGGTCGGCGCCACTCTCGGCGCGGTGATCGTGGCGCTCGTGGCGCTGAGCCAGGGCTGGGTCGTCGCCCTGGTCGTCTGCATCTACTACGTCGTCTACCAGCAGTTCGAGAACTACGTCATCGTGCCGCGCATCATGGCCCGCACGGTCTCGGTGCCGGGCGCGATCACCGTCGTGGCCGTCTTCGCCGGCGGCACCCT
>JAAYYA010000095.1 GCA_012515595.1 Actinomycetales bacterium | reverse complement strand
CAGAAGGACTGCATGCTGCCGATCTCTCGCGGCGGACGGTACACGCTCACCAACGTCGTGCCCGCCTGCGGCTCGTGCAACGCCAGCAAGTGCAACGCCGAGGTCACCCTGTGGATGCGTCGCAAGAAGCTCGACGAGCGCGCCTTCCTGACGCGTCAGGTCGAGATCGCGACGAGGGTCGCAGACCTGCGCTCCGACCCACAGCAGATCTAGGGTCAGAGTCATGGACATGCTGATGGGCGAACAGATCGCGGCGGCCGGCCTCACCGACTGGCGCAAGCTGGCCCAGGGACTGCACGCCCGCTATCTGGTCGCCGACTTCGGCTCCGCGGCTCGTTTCGTCGCCGCGGTCGGTGACGCGGGTGACGAGCTCGGCCACCACCCTGGCGTGTCGATTGGGGACGGGTTCGTCGACCTCAGGCTGGTCACCGATGACGCCGTCTACCGCGAGGACGACGGCACCGAGCACGTCATCGAGTGGGTCACCCAGCAGGACGTCGAGCTCGCCCGACGGATCACCGGGATCGCCGCCGCGCACGGGCTCGACGCCGACCCGACCTCGGTGAGCATGATCGAGCTCGGCCTGGACACGTCGCGGTCGGCGACCATCGCTCCGGTGTGGGCGGCGCTGCTCACGGGGAACGCGGAGGCTCAGGGGCGGGGGACACCGAGTGACGAGATCCGGGACGCCACCGGGCGGGTGCCGAACCTGTGGTTCGGGGACGCCGACGACAACGAACCCGCACGCCAGCGGTTCCACGTCGAGGTCTACGTGGCGCCCGAGGTCGTCGAGCAGCGGGTCGCCGCCGCGGTCGCTGCGGGCGGAACCGTGGTCGACGACAGCAACGCGCCCGGCCTCACCGTGATCGCGGACCACGACGGCAACACCGGCATCATCTGCGCCGACCTGTCCGCCGCGACGCCCTGGTGAGCCTTCGCCTTCAGGGCACGGGGGCGAGCAGGTCGTCCACGAGCGCCTGGACGCGGCGGCGGATCTCGTCACGGATGGGCCGGACGGCCTCGATCTGCCGGCCCGCCGGGTCGTCGAGCTCCCAGTCCTCATAGCGCTTTCCCGGAAAGATCGGGCAGGCATCTCCGCAACCCATGGTGATCACCACGTCCGAGTCCTGGACGGCCTCGGTGGTCAGGATCTTCGGGCGGTTGGCCGAGATGTCGATGCCTTCCTCAGCCATCGCCTCCACCGCGACCGGGTTCACGGCCTCCCCCGGGGCGGACCCGGCCGAGCGCACCTCGATGCGGCCCTGGCCGAGCTGGTGCAGATAGCCGGCAGCCATCTGAGAACGGCCGGCGTTGTGGACGCAGACGAACAGGACGCTGGGCTTGCTCATGGGTCTCCTCCGAGTCGGGCCAGACGGGCTGGTCACCGGGCGGGCCGGGTCAGGGTGAGCTCCTGCGGACCGGCGGGGGCGCCGCAGCAACCACCGGCCGACGCGTCCTCGTCGAACAGACCGGCACCGCCGCATACTCCGGTGTCCGGCAGCGTCAGCTCGACGGCGCGGGCCGCGTCCAGGTCACCGGCCAGCGCCGCGGCGATCGACCGGACCTGCTCGTAGCCAGTCATCGCCAGGAACGAGGGTGCCCGTCCGTAGGACTTCATCCCGGCCAGGTAGAGGTCGCCCTCGGGCTGGGCCAGCACGTCGAAGCCGTGCGGTTGGACCGAGCCGCACGAGTGCACGTTGGGGTCGATGCCGGGCGCCAGGAGCGTGGGGGCCTGCAACCGGGGGTCCAGGTCGAGCCGGACCTCGGACAGGAAGGAGGTCTCGGGCCGGAAGCCGGTCGCCCCCACGATCTGGTCCACTCCCTCGATGGCCCGACCATCGGTGGCGACCAGGGCCAGGTCCGCCGCTCGCTCCCGCACCTCAGCGACGCGGAACCCGGTCACGACCTCGATCAGCCCGGCGTCAACCGCGGCTCGCACCCGGGTGCCCAGCGCGCCGCGGGCTGGCAGCTCATCCAGCTCGCCGCCGCCGAAGGCGTTGCCGACGGTGCCGCGGCGCACGACCCACACCACCCGGGAGTCCGGGGTGTGCAGTGGTGACGAGGTCAACGAGATCAGCGCGGTCAGGGCGGAGGCTCCCGACCCGACGACTGCGGTGGCCGCCCCGGCGAACCTGGCCAGGTCCCGCTCCGGGTCGGGCATGCCGTAGAGGATCCGGCCGGCGGCCGCGCTCTCCCCCGCCGCGGGGTAGCCCTCGGCCCCCAACGGGTTCGGGGATCCCCAGGTCCCCGAGCAGTCCACCACGGCGCGGGCCAGCACCCGGGTGGCGGTCCCGTCCGTGCCCTGGACATGCACCACGAACGGCTGGTCCTCACGTCCCGAGTCCACGAGCAGGTCCCGGTCCGCGCGGGCCACCCCGACCACCCGCTGTCCGGTGCGCACCCGCTCTCCCAGCACCACTGCAAGCGGGTCGAGGTAGTCACGCACCCAGTCGGCCCCGGTCGGGTAGGTGTGCGGGTCGGGCGGGGCCCAGCCGGTGACCTCCAGCAGAGAAACGGCAGCGGGCGAGGTCAGCTCGGACCAGGGCGAGAACAGCCGCACGTGCCCCCACTGCCGGACGGCCGCTGCGACCGCCTCGCCTCGTTCCAGGACGATGACGTCCTGGTCCCGGCCGACCAGCTCGGCGACGATCGCCAGGCCGATCGGGCCGGCACCGACGACAACCACGGGCAAGGATGCTGCAGGTTCCACGAGACACTCCGCTCTGTTTCGATGGACGTCGATCCAGTGCCCATCCTTGCAACCTATTTAGATTCTTGTCAATATAGTTCCGTGCTGACCGCTGAAGCCCTCACCGAGCTGGAGGAGACCGCCGCCTGCGCCGCGGGCTGCGCGCCGGCTGAGGGTCTACCGACCGATCAGGCCGAGCAGCTCGCGACCCTGCTCAAGGCCCTGGCCGACCCGGTCCGGCTGCGGCTCTACACCCGGATCGCCGCCACCACCGGGGCGACCTGCGTGTGCGACCTGGGAGACTTCGGCGTCTCCCAGCCCACGGTCTCCCACCACCTGCGCAAACTGCGCGAGGCCGGGCTCATCGAAAGCGAACGCCGCGGAACGTGGGTCTACTACAGCGCCGTTGCCACCGCACTCGCCCCCCTGCAGCCCCTGCTGCAGAACCGGACCGGGTGACAACCAGCTCCGCGCCCCTCAGCCCATGACGGTGCCGGAGGTCGCGGCCGGCGTGCGCAGCCGGCTGTAGTGGCTCAGGTCCGCCACGTGCCCGGTGTGCGCCAGGGGGACCTGCACGGGGTCGGTGTCGTGGCCCTGCCCGTCCTCGACCGCACCGATCAGCCGGGCCATGAGCTCGCCGACCACGGGCGCGTTCTTGAACTGGTTGCCGCTCGTGCCGATCGCGACGTAGTAGCCGTCGACGCTCGTGCGGTCGTAGATCGGGACCCAGTCGCTGCTCACGTCGTAGACGCCGACGATCCCGCGCGGCCGGGGCGGCACGGTGGCCTCGGGGACCCGCCGGGCCACCCGGTAGGTCTGCGCCTCGTAGATCTCCTGGGTCGGCGTGAGCGAGGTGTCGTCCGGATCGTCCAGCCAGACCAACGGGTCGCACTCCGGCTCGGTCCCACCGACCAGGATGTTGCCGGCCGGGGTGCCCCGGAAGTAGGTGCCCAGGTCCAGGTCCGCGACCAGCGGCACGCCCGGAGAGTATGCCGTCACGCCAGGGATCTCGTGCACCTCCTGCCGCAGTGGTCGGGTGGTGATCCGGAAGTCCTCCAGGGCGCCCGCCAGCTCGTTGACCACCCCGGAGTGGGGGCCGGCCGCGTTGACCAGGACCGGGCTGTCCAGCCGGGTCCCGTCGTCGAGGGTGACCCCGAGGACGCGTCCGCCCTCCTTGCGGACGCCGGTCACCGTCGCCCCGAACCGGAAGCTGGCGCCCAGCCGCTGCGCGGCAACCATCAGGTTGTGGGCGGCGAACGCGGGGTCGTCGACAAAGCCCGCGTCGGGCGTCCAGTAACCACCGATCGAGCCGGTCGGCTCGTCCCAGAAGGCGTCCTCGGCCACCGGCTTGGGCGGGTAGTGCCTCCCGGTGTCCACCAGCGGGAGGCGCAGCCGCAGGTCCTCCGGGCTCCACACCTCATACGGCACCCCGACCTGGTCGAAGAGGCCCAGCACCTTCTCCGCCGACTGGTTGGGCGAGTCCAGGCACAGGCCGCCGGTGCGGTGGAACCGGGCGAGCCTGCCGCCATCCCGTCCGCCCAGGTAGTCCTCCCACGCCTCCCAGCGGTGCTTGGACTCCCACGCGGTGACTACTCCGGTCCAGGTTGAGTAGTTGAACCGCACCACGGCGGAGGAAGCGCTCGTGGAGCCCTGTCCCGGCCCCCTGCCACGATCGAGAACCAGCACGGACCGGCCGGCGCGGGACAGCTCGTAGGCGATGGCGCTGCCGATCACGCCGGCTCCGATGATCACGGCGTCTGCGGTCTTCACTCGGTCATCTCCTTGAGCATCGTGGTGACGTAGCGGCGCGCGTCCTCGTCGGTCCGCATCGGGGGCAGGTCGTCGTCGGCGTCGGCGCCCTTGGTCATCAGGTGCCGCACGGTGGACCACGGGGTGGCCAGCCAGGACAGGTCGAGCCACTCGTTGAGCTCGGCCGCCGTGGTCGGGACGAGGTGGTCAGCCGGGTCCGGGGTCGCGAGCAGCTCCGCCTGCTTCTCGGCGATGTACCGCACCATCTCCTCCTGGGGCCGCAGCCAGCTGTCGACCTGTCGGTCGACCTCTTCGTGCCGTTTGCGACGCCACGGCCTCGCCTCGATGACACGGTCGAAGATCCACTGCTCCTCGTCCCACCAGCGGCCGCTCTCCCCGAAGGTGATCGCGGGCGTCACCGGCGGCCATCCGATGCCGACCGCGGGGAGCGCGGCGAAGGCCTCGCGCAGGTGACTGGCCCGACGCCCGGTCCAGAGCGGTCGCGCGTCGACGGTGCGCACCACCTCGTGCAGACGCTCCCGGATCAGCTCGGCCCCGGCCCGGATCCGCGCCAGCTCCCGCTCGGGCGCGCCGTCGCCGCGGGGGTCGATGTCGAGGTGGGTCAGTCGGTCAGCGGCCTCCTGGGTCTCCTCGGTCAGCAGGTGGCGCAGGTAGACGCCGAGGGGCACCAGCAGCGGGGCGACCACCGGCCTCCAGAGGCCCCGGCCCACCACCCGCAGCGACACCCGGAGCTGCTCCCCGGTCTCGGCCGGGACGACCCGGGCGTTGAGCCGGACCAGGAGCCAGTCGAGGGTCACCTCGAGGTCCAGCAGGCCTTCCCGCTCCGGAACGAAGGACACCTCGGCCGCGAGGTGCTTCAGCGTGCTGGTCGCGGTTGCCGAGGCACAGGCGTCGAGCCCGTCGACCCGGACCTCGACGCGGCGGCGGAGGTCGTCGTTCTCCTGATACTCCAGGTAGGCGTCCCGACGGTCCGGCCGGCCCCCGATCCCCCACGCCGCGGATCCGACGACTCCGTCCGGTGCCACCCAGCGATAGATGGCGCCCGGCCGCAGGTGCTCCCCGGACACGAGCTCCACGTGCTCACCGTCGACCCCGAAGACCTCGGACGAGTCACCATCGGTGCCCAGCGCCTCCGCCACGGTGCCGCGCCACCACACGTCGAAGCCCTCGTCGCTCGGCCAGGTCACCGGGGCCACCGCAGTCCACCGCACCCACCGATCCTGCCATCCCACCAGCCGCGGCGGTGGCGGGTCGCGCCGGGACAGGGTCCGCGGTCAGTCGGCCAGGGCCAGCAACTGGTCCAGGTCGAGGAGCCGCACCTCGCGCGAGCCGCGCTGGTCGACGACCCCGGCGTCCTGCAGCCGTCGCAACTGCCGGCTCAGCGACTCCGGGGTGGTGTCCAGCAGCGAGGCGATGTCCTTCTTGGCCAGCGGCAGCCGGACCGACACCGCGCCGTCCGGAGCGTGCTGCGCCGGGAGGTCGAGCAGGTAGCGCGCGAGCCGCCCGCCGACCTCCACGGAGGTGGCCGCCGCCAGCCGCTCCTCGGTCTGCTCCAGCCGGCGGCTCACGCCCTGCAGCATCCGCAGCCCGATGCTCGGGTGCCGCGCGATGAGGGCCCCGACGTCCTGGTGCCGGAAGACGCACATGCTCCCGGCCTCCAGCGCCGTTGCGAAGTGGTCGGGCCGCCCCCCGTTGAGGAAGGCCGACTCCCCCACGAACTCCCCCGGCTCGAGGACCCGGATGATCTGCTCCTGGCCGTCCGCGGAGATCCGGCTGATCTTGAGCAGCCCGGTGTGCACGACCATCAGCTGCGAGACGTCGTCGCCGGCGGAGTAGATCCGGTCCCCCTTGGCGACCCGCGCCGGCCGCGCCAGATCGGCGACCGCCTCCTGCTCCTCACGGCTGAGCGCCTGGAACAACGGGACACGGGCGACGCACAGGTCGTCGGAACGCCTGGTCACGTCGGTGATCTCAAGCACCGCCCTCGACCTCCTCCACACCAGCGACCCGGCCGTGCCGGGTATACACGTTCAGCGTCTCACCCCGGTTGAACCCGATGACCGTCAGCCCCAGCTCCTCGCCCAGCTCCACTGCGAGCGCCGACGGAGCGGAGACCGCCGACAGCACGGGGACGCCCGCCATCGCGGCCTTCTGCACGAGTTCGAAGGAGGCCCGCCCGGAGACCTGCAGCACCGTGCCGGCGAGCGGCAGCCGCCCCTCGAGCAGCGCCCACCCGACCACTTTGTCGACCGCGTTGTGCCGCCCGACGTCCTCCCGCAGGCACACCAGCTCGCCGTCGACGAACAGACCAGCGGCGTGCACCCCTCCGGTCCGGTCGAAGACCGACTGCTCCGCCCGCAGCTTCTCCGGCAGACCCAGCAGCACGGCCAACGGGACGGTCAGGGGGTCCTGCTTGACGGCATACGGAGAGGTCTTGCGCACCGCCTCGATGGACGCGGTGCCGCACACGCCGCAGCTGCTGG
This sequence comes from Actinomycetales bacterium, assembly GCA_012515595.1. Taxonomy (GTDB): domain Bacteria; phylum Actinomycetota; class Actinomycetes; order Actinomycetales; family Dermatophilaceae; genus Ornithinicoccus. Next base: position 190 of record JAAYYA010000095.1, on the reverse strand, counting down.
AGGTGTAGATGTGCCGCTCCATCGAGGTGTCCGGCAGCGGCACCCCCTCGGCCAGCCGCACGTCGACGACGTTGTAGTCCCGCTCGCCCCCGGCCGCGATGCCCGAGCGGTAGTCCATCGAGCGGATCTGCTCGCGGTCGACCACGACGCCCTCGCTGACCAGGAACCCGGCGACCAGCTCGAAGTCGTG
>JAAYYA010000094.1 GCA_012515595.1 Actinomycetales bacterium | reverse complement strand
CTACGTCATACCTCGTGGTCGAGCAGCTCCCGCAGGTTCGCGTCGACCTCCTCCAGGTAGGACGGCTCGAAGCCGAACAACCCGAAGTGGCCGGCGATGGTGTGCAGCTGCCGCAGCTCGGCCCCGGGGACCTGCTCGCACTCGGCCGCGCAGTCCCGCGGCGGGAAGAACATGTCCTCGTCGATGGGCATCACGAACATCTTGGCGGTGATCCGGCCCAGCGCCGCGGCGAGATCGCCGCCGGTGTTGCGGGCCACGTCGCCGCGCTGCCACTTCCACGCCTGGACGAGCAGCGAGTTGGGGTCGAGCCCGGCGAAGACCGCCCGCAGGAACCGGTCGCGGAACTCCAGCGGGGTGTCCCAGGTGACGTCCGGCAGCTCCACGCCGCGCCAGAACTCGGTGCGCCAGAACTCGGTCGACAGGCCCATCACCGCCCAGATGTCGGCGTGCCGGTTGAGGCCGTCGGTGACGTCGGTGTGCGCGGCATACTCGCCGCCGTTCCAGCCCGGGTCGGAGGTGACGGCGTCCATCAGGGTCTGGGTGAAGAGGAAGTCGTGCGGGGTGTTCTGCGCGGTGCCGGCGATGGGCGCGGCGCGCAGCACCTTCTCGGGGAACCGGACCGCCCACTCCCAGGTCTGCTGGGCTCCCATCGAGCCACCGACCACGAGGGCGAGGCGCTCGATCCCGAAGACCTCGCGGAGCAGCTGCTCCTGGGCGCGGACGTCGTCGCCGATCCGCACGTGCGGGAAGCGGCTCATCGCGATCTCGCCGTCCGTGTTGTGCGGCGAGGTGGACAGCCCGTTGCCGATCTGGTTGACGACGACGATGAAGTATTTCTCCGGGTCCAGCGCCCGGCCGGGACCGATGTAGACCAGCTCCCAGGTCTGGTGGGTCCCGGTGAACCAGGTGGGGATCAGGATCGCGTTGTCCTTGGCCTCGTTGAGCTCGCCGTAGGTCGCGACCGCGAGCTGCAGGTCGGGGATGACCCCGCCCTCCTCGAGCTCGAAGCGACCCAGGGAGTGCAGGGTGTAGGCACCCTGCACCTCGGGCGTGTAGAACGGGTTGTCCAGGGCCATGGCAGGGCTCTCCTCGTCGAATGGGACCGGGTGCTGGTCAGCATAGGGCGGACCCCCGACCAACGAGACGGTGCCACAGGGGTTCTCGGCCCCGCCCCCGACCCGACGGTGGCCAGAGCGACCCGCGCGGCGCTCGAGCCGGGCCTCACCGTCCTCGTAGTAACGGCGCGGTCCTGACTCGCCGGGGTCGACGCGCGGGTCGCCCCTGCCCGGCCACCCGTCCTGCCGGACAGCGGCAGATCCCGCGAGGAGGGGGGGCTTCACGGGACCCGCCTGGTGGTGTCGGGGTCTGCAGGCTGCACGGACCGCCGACACATGGCCTTGGTGACCCGTCACCACCTGCTTGCCCAGGCACTCAGGGTCGTACCAGGAAACCTATGAGGTCTGGATGAAATGCACATTAAGTTTTGATGAAAGTTTTCTCAGTATTCCTGCCGCTGGCTTCTCAGTCGCGGGCACCCGGGTGGGCCGGTCGGCGTTGGAGGCCGGCACTGCGCGGGCTGGACGGGGCGGACCTGGCCCCCCGGGCCTTGGTCAGCGACGCCCAGCGGGTGAGGATGGGCCCATGAGCACCGAGTATGCCGTGAGGCCGGCCGACGTCTCCGTCACCGACGGCGGGGGGCCGGGTGAGCCGGCCGCCGCCGGGGAGCCGCGGGAGCATGTCGCCGCTGCGGTCGCGCTGGCCCGGGAGACGCAGGCCTGGTGGGCCGGGATCGGGTTCGCCGGGCGGCGGCACCTGCTGGACCGGTGGCGCCAGGACATCGTGGAGCACCTCGACGAGCTGGCCGCGGTCGTGCGGCAGGAGACCGGCAAGCCGCACGGCGACGCCGCGCTCGAGATCGGGCTGGCCGTCGAGCACCTGGCCTGGGCGGCCCGCCACGCCGGGCGCACGCTGGGCCGGCGCCGGGTGGGCTCCACCCTGCTGGCCGCCCACCTGGCCGCCACGGTCGAGTACCTCCCCTTCGGCGTCATCGGCGTGATCGGCCCCTGGAACTACCCGGTCTTCACGCCGATGGGGTCGATCGGCTACGCCCTCGCGGGGGGCAACGCGGTGGTCTTCAAGCCCTCCGAGCTCACCCCGAGGACCGGTCAGTGGCTGGTCGACAGCTTCGAGCGGGCCGTCGGACGCCCGGTGCTCCTGGCCGTGCAGGGCGGCCCCGAGGTGGGGGACGCGCTGTGCCGCTCCGGGGTCGACAAGCTCGGCTTCACCGGCTCGACCCGGACCGCGCAGAAGGTCATGGCCACGTGCGCGGAGACGCTCACGCCGGTGCTGCTCGAGGGTGGCGGCAAGGACGCGCTGATCGTCGACGAGGACGCCGACGTCCGGGCCGCGGCGCAGGCGGCGGTGTGGGGCGGCCTGAGCAACGCCGGCCAGACCTGCATCGGCGTCGAGCGGGTGCTGGCCCACGAGGCGGTCTACGACGAGTTGGTCGACGCCATCCGGGAGGAGGCCTCCCGGCTGCGGGCGGGCACGGACGACGAGGCCGACCTCGGCCCGATCACGCTGCCTAAACAGGTCGCCATCATCCGGGGCCAGGTGGCCGAGGCCGTCGCCGCCGGGGCGCGCGCGGTCGTGGGGAGCCCGACCTCGGACGAGGAGGCGGCGGAGGTGTCGGAGCACACCCCGATCTCCGACCCGGCGCGGCTGATCCAGCCGGTCGTGCTGGTCGACACCCCCACCGGCGCCCGGATCCAGGTCGAGGAGACCTTCGGGCCGGTGATCACGGTCGACCGCGTGCGCGACATGGACGAGGCCGTCGCGGTGGCCAACGCGGTGCCCTACGGGCTCGGTGGCGCGGTCTTCTCCCGCCGTCGCGGCCCGGAGATCGCCCGGCGGGTGCGCAGCGGCATGACCTCGGTCAACAACGTCGTCGGGTTCGCCGGGCTCCCCGCCCTGCCGTTCGGCGGGGTGGGCGGCTCGGGCTTCGGCCGGATTCACGGCGAGGACGGGCTGCGGGAGTTCTGCTACGCCAAGTCCGTGGCGCGACAGCGGTTCACCCCACCGGTCTCGATGACGAACTTCGAGCGCCGGGCCCGGGTGGACGGCATCTTCAAGACCGCCCTCACCGTGCTGCACGGCAGGCGGCCGTGGCAGGCGTGAGCGGCGGGGACGTGGGCGACGCAGACGTGGGCGGCGCAGACATGGGCGGCGCAGACGTGGGCGGCGGGGCCGAGAGCGGCACCACGCGCCTCCTGGTCGTGCACCACACCCCCTCTCCGGGCATGCAGGCCATGCTGGAGGCGTGCCTGGCCGGAGCCCGGGACGAGGAGATCTCCGGCGTCGAGGTCGTGGTGCGCCCGGCCCTGGTCGCCAGCGCCGTGGACGTGCTCGAGGCCGACGCGTACCTGCTGGGCACCCCGGCCAACATCGGCTACGTCTCCGGGGCGCTGAAGCACTTCTTCGACCAGATCTACTACCCCTGCCTGGACGCCACGAGAGGGCGACCTTTTGCGGCATACGTCCACGGCAACGAGGGGCTCGAGGGGGCCGTCCGGGCGATCAGCAGCATCACCTCGGCCCTGGGCTGGGAGGCGGTGGCGCCCACCCTGGAGGTGATGGGCACGCCGGACCGGGAGGCGCTCGCTGCCTGCCAGGAGCTCGGGGCCGTCCTCGCCGCCACCGTGATGCCCGAGGACTGAGCCGGCGCCCCGTCGGGGCCGGGGGTCGACCCGACCGGACCTCCGCTCAGCCGAAGTCCCGGGTGAGCCCCAGGTCCACCCGCGCGACCACCGGCATCTCGGCCACCCAGTGCCGTTCGTCGTCCCCGAGCAGCTCCACCATGGCCCGCCCCTTCCGGTCGACGCGCCCGCGCCACAGCCGCACCCCCGCCACCGGTACCGACCAGGGTCTGGTGTCGAGTGGGAGACCGGCCAGCACATCGACATACGTCAGCACCAGGCGACCCGGCACGGTCGCCCGGAACTGGCCCCGATCGTCGGCCGGGCAGGACCCGCACGACGTCCGGTGGGCCGTGTCGGGCAGGTCCCGGATCACCAGCCCCCCGCCGGGGTGGTCCATGGCGACCGTCGCAGGTGATCCGGTCGGCCGGGTGGCCGGCGGACCGTCGCGGTCGCCCCGGGCGCGGTGCAGCGACACGGTGACCCACTCCGGCTCGGTGAGGTCCACCACGACGCGCACGCCCCCGAGCAGCTCGAGGGTCACCCACCCCGCGTCCTGCTCCCCCACCAGCATGCGACGGCCCGAGGGAAGAGCCGCCACGCCTGGGGTGCCCAGGTCCCGCAGGCGGACCCAGTCATCGGGGAACACGGCTCCCCCGCCCGCGCTCATCCACCGACCTCACGCAACTCGCCCACGAGCACTCCCTTCGGAGAGCGGCACGGCAAACGCCCGAATAACTGGGCGAACTATATAGCGTTGGTAAAGAATTGGTAAGTCCACAGTCAAAACGAGGCGGCTCATCCCGCACACCGACCCGCCCAGCGAACGTCCGTCGTCGTCCGACGCAGGAGGTTCCGACACGACCGGGACGCCCCGCCAGCAGAGGGTTCCGACGCGACGGGCGCCCGGTTCGACGGGCGTCCCGACGGTCGGCGGTTCCTCAGCGGTTCCTCGCACCGGAGGATTTAACACCCGCGATGGACGTCTATGCCAAACCCCCACCTATATCTCGCTATGGACTTGGCAAAGTCTCTTCCCACGGGCTCGCGGCGGTCACTAGGTTCTGTCCCGCCCCGACCATCTCCCGAAGCCCCTTCAGGTCGGACCCCGAGCGACTTGGAGGTCGCACATGCACCACCACACCAGGATGGGCCGGTTCGGCGTGCTGCTCGCCGCGGCCGGTCTGGCCGTCTCCGGCCTCGTCGCCCTGCCCGGCAACGCGGCCGAGGCGCACAAGCCCAGGCCCAAGCCCGTCGCGTGCGAGCACCGCAACAACAACACCTACCCCAAGCTGCTGGACTGCGTCAGCGGCGCCGGGACGTTCGAGCACCTGGAGGCGTTCCAGGCGATCGCCGACGAGCACGGCAGCCGCGCCGAGGGCACTCCCGGCTACCTGGCCAGCGTCGACTACGTCATCGAGGTCCTCGAGGACGCCGGCTGGGACGCCGAGGCGGTCCCGTTCTCCTACGAGGGCACGGACTCGGTCGTGCAACAGCTCACCCCTGTCCCGGCCGACTTCGGGCACTACGTGGCCGAGGGATCCGGGGAGGGCGACGTGACGGCCAGCGTCTCGCCGGTCGACCTCGCCCTGGACCCCCCGCGCGACAGCACGAGCGGGTGCGAGGCGGAGGACTTCGCCGGGTTCACCCCCGGTCACATCGCGCTCGTGCAGCGCGGCACCTGCGCGTTCGGCCTCAAGGCGGAGAACGCCGAGGCGGCCGGCGCCAGCGCCGTGCTCATCATGAACCAGTGCAACACCCCGGACCGGTGCGGTCCGCTCAACCCGACGCTCCTGCCCTCCGTCGTGACCATCCCGGTCGCGGGCCTGACCTTTGCTGACGGCGAGCTGCTCGCCCAGCCGGGCTCCACGGCCCGCGTCATGGTCGACTACGTGACCAAGGAGTCCGTCAACGTCATCGGCGAGCTGCGGGGCAAGAACAGGAGGAACGTCGTCATGGCGGGCGCCCACCTGGACAGCGTGGAGGAGGGCGCGGGCATCAACGACAACGGCTCCGGCTCGGCCGGGCTGCTCGAGGTCGCCCAGAACCTCGGCAACCACAAGCCGCAGAACACCCTCCGCTTCGCGTTCTGGGGTGCCGAGGAGATCGGTCTCGTCGGCTCCACCCAGTGGGTCGCCGACCAGCCGCAGAAGGAGCTCGACAAGATCGCGCTCTACCTCAACTTCGACATGATCGGGTCGCCGAACTACTACCTGGGCGTCTACGACGCCAACGAGTCGACGTTCCCGGCCCCGGACGGCGTGCCGATCCCCGAGGGTTCGGTGGCCGTCGAGCGCATCTTCGAGTCGTTCTACACCTGGGCCGACGAGCCCTACGACGACTCCCAGTTCAGCGGTCGCAGCGACTACCAGGCGTTCATCGCCAACGACATCCCCGCCGGCGGACTGTTCACCGGCGCCGAGGGCGTGAAGACCGATGAGCAGCAGGAGATCTGGGGCGGCACCGCGGGCGACTGGTTCGACCCGTGCTACCACCAGGCCTGCGACGACCTGGGCAACGTCGACCTGCACGCCCTCGACGTGAACAGCGACGCGGTCGCGTTCGCGGTGCTGACGTTCGCCTACTCGACGCAGGACGTGAACGGCGTGCCGGGCAAGAAGGTCCCGGGCCGGTTCCGCATCCCCGACCCCGCTGGACCCGAGGGCACCTTCGGGCCCTGATCTCCATCCATCACCGAGCCCCGGTGGGCCACCCCCGGCCGTGACCCATGCGGTCACCGAGCCGCGGTGGCCCACCGGCCGGGTCGCTGAACCCCTGTTTCGCAGCGACCCACCTCTCGGCGCTCCAGGAACTCTCCCGCTCCTGGGGCGCCGTGCTGTGCGCGTCTGCTGGTGACGCCACCGCGAGGGACTCATGGGTCAATGGGGCGCGCTCTGACGCCCCCCGGCTTCCCCACGAGACGGCAGCCTCGGTTGCCAGGTGCGTGGGTGGACGCACAAAGCCACTACGAAAATGCGTGGGAGGGCAGCAAAACCACTACGAAAATTGGGGTCAGACGGGGGTGATCGGCAGGCGCAGCGCGCCGGGCGCGGGGCCGGGGACCGCGGGGGTGCGGGGCGCGACGGGCCGGGTGACGGCATAGGGCTCGCCGGGCAGCGGGCGCGGGTCGGGCTCGCCCTTGTTCGGCCACAGCGCCATCGCCCGCTCCGCCTGGGCGGTGATGGTCAGCGAGGGGTTGACGCCGAGGTTCGCCGAGACCGCGGACCCGTCGACGACGTGCAGGCCGGGGTAGTTGAAGACCCGGTGGTAGGCGTCGACCACACCGGTCTCGGCGCTGTCCCCGATGGCGCACCCACCGAGGAAGTGCGCCGTGAGCGGCCGGTTGAACTGCTCGCCGATGTTGCCGCCGGGCACACCGCGCACGATCCGGGCCATCCTCCGCACCGCCTCGTTGGCCACGGGGATCCACGTCGGGTTGGGTGCGCCGTGGCCCTGCCGGCTGCCCAGCACCCAGCGGCGGGTCAGCCGACTGCGGCGCGGGAAGGTGGTGATCGAGTTGTCCAGCGACTGCATGACCAGGGCGATCACGGTGCGCTCGGACCAGTGCTTGAGGTCGTAGATACGCGGCAGGACCCGCCGCTGACGCCACAGCTCCCCCGCCCAGGTGCGCCAGCGCGGGGTCCCCTCGACCTCGTCGGTGAGCACCGTCTGGAGCGCGGACATGGCGTTGCTGCCGTGGCCGTACCTCACCGGCTCGATGTGCGTCTGCGGGTCGGGGTGGATCGAGGAGGTGATCGCCACACCCTGGCTGAAGTCGGGCCCGTCGCCGGTCCGGATCGCACCCAGCAGCGACTCGGAGTTGGTCCGCGACAGCGCGCCGAGCCGCGGTGAGAGGTCGGGCAGGTCGCCGTCCGCGCGGAGCCGGTGCAGCAGCTTCTGCGTGCCCAGCGCCGACGCCGCGAGTATGACGTGCGCCGCGGTGAGCTCGTAGCTCCCCCGGCGCGTGGGCCGGGTGTCCCGCACGGTCACCCGCCACCCAATTTTCGTAGTGGTTTTGCTACCCACCCACGTATTTTCGTAGTGGTTTTGCACCTCGCCGAGACCACCGGCGGGCTGGCCGTCGACCGGCCGGATCCGGGTCACCGTGCTCAGCGGACGGATCTCGGCCCCCAGCGACTCGGCCAGGTGCAGGTAGTTCTTGACCAGGGTGTTCTTGGCGTTGTGCCGGCAGCCCGTCATGCACTCGCCGCATTCCGTGCAGCCGCGGCGCTCCGGCCCGGCGCCGCCGAAGTAGGGGTCCGGGGCGGGCACGCCCGGAGCCGCGCCGAAGTGCACCCCCACGGGCGCGTAGTGGAAGGTGTTGCCGACCCCCATCTCCTCCGCGGCCTGCCGCAGCGCCTCGTCCGCCGGCGTGTGGGTCGGGTTGGTGACCACGCCGAGCATCCGCTTGGCCTGGTCGTAGTACGGCGCCAGCTCCGCCCGCCAGTCGGTGATGTGCGCCCACTGCGGGTCGGCGTAGAACTCCTCCATCGGCTCGTAGAGCGTGTTGGCGTAGACGAGCGAACCGCCCCCGACGCCGGCCCCGGAGAGGATCATCGCGTTGTTGAGCGTGTCGATGCGCTGTATGCCGTAGCACCCGATCTCGGGACGGAACAGGTAGCGACGCAGCTCGAAAGAGGTGCTGGCGAAGTCCTCGTCGGCGAACCGGGCACCGGCCTCGAGGACCAGGACGCGGTAGCCCTTCTCGGAGAGCCGCAGGGCCGCGACCGACCCGCCGAAGCCGGACCCGACCACGATGACGTCCCAGTGCTCCGGGGCGCTCCCGCTGGTCGACCGGTGCCACGGATGCCCCTGCGGCCAGCGCCCGGAGCGCACTCCCCGTCCGGCACGGCCCACTCCGTGTCCGGCGCGGCCCACGGTGCTCACGTCAGCCCCACCCGCGCCGCAGCCAGGGCGAACTGATGCTCCATCAGGTCATCCGCCGGCTCGAAGGTGTTGGCGAACTGGCCGAAGAGCTCGAAGCTGATCAGCCCGTAGACCTGGGTCCACGCCGCGATCCCGCGCAGCAGGACGGCATCGGGCACCTCGACCCCGAAGAATCCCCGGACCACGTCGAGCTGCTCGCTGAGCTCCTGACTGACGGCCGGCACCTGCTCGACGGGCGGCTCGGAGACCCGGCCCGCGGCATACTCCTCGATCAGCAGCCCGAGCATGGCGGTGGGGACCCGGGTTCCCGGGATCACGGTGTCCTCCGGGGCGCGATAGCCGGGGACCGGGGAGCCGTGGACCAGCGCGAACTCGTGCGGGTGGGCGCACGCCCAGTCCCGGACGGCGCGCGCGATGGCGACGAACCGCTCAGCCGCCGACCCGCCCGCGTCGGCCGCGCGCTCGGCGGCCAGCCCGACCGCGTTGTAGCTCTCGATGATGAGCAAGGTGAGCAGCTCGTCGCGGCTGGCGACATAGCGGTAGACCGCTGAGGAGACCATCCCGATCTCCCGCGCCACCGCCCGCAGCGAGAGCCCGTCGGCGCCGTGCTCGGCCAGCTCGCGCCGGCCCGCGGCCATGATCTGGGCCATCACCTCGGCGCGGTTGCGCTCCCGCACCCCGGGTTCGCGCGGCTGCTCCGGCGCGGCGTCCTCGGTCATACCCGGATCATCACACATCCGAGAGCACTGCACGCGTCGCCGGCCCGCCTGCCACGACGTCACCCCTCGACCGAGCGCGCCGCGTTGCGATCTTCAGCGCGACTGAGCGCCCGTGTTGCGGTCCAGTACCTGTCAGTCTGATTCTCACCACACGGCGCGCTCGGTGGGCCGGATTCTCACCACGCGGCGCGCTCGGTGGGGTCACGTGCGGGTCAGCAGGTGGCCTCGATCGTCCCGGTGATCGTGCGGTCACCCATGACGTTCGTTGCCGTGAACGACCCCGACCCGCTTCGCCCCGATACCGTCGCGTCGATCTCGTCCGCGCGGAAGGACCTGTCGTAGACTGCCGTGCCGAACTCCGGGATGGTGAACTCCACCTCCGCCCCGAGGTCGTAGGCCGCACCCGGCTCGAGCAGCACGAACATGAGCTCACCCTCCTCGACGTGGGCTCCGTCGTCATCGACGAGTTGCATGGTGCCCTGCAGGGAGCCTGCCATGGTCGTGCAGAGCGACCAGAAGTCCTCGTCGGGTCCCGGCTCCAGGGCGCGGAACTCGTAGGCGGTGCCGTCAATCACAACAGTCGCCTTGGCGTCCGCCGAGGTGTCTGCCACGGCCTTGTCGGCGAGGTCCTGCGCGGCCGCGAAGTCCTCCTCGTCGGGCGGGTCGGCGGCCGCGTCGGCACCCGCGGGCGCCTGGTCCTCCACGGCTCCGCCGTCGGCCCCTGAACCGTCGTCAGCGTCACCGCCGCACCCCGACAGGGCGACGCACCCCACCGCTGCGATCACGACAAGGGTTCTCAATCCTCCGGGACGCACAGATGCCACCATGCACTCACTAAACCACCGCTTTACCAGCAGCTAACCTGAATTGGCGACAGTGAGTAACGCGTGGAAAAACCTGAGTATCGGTGTGTCGCAGGCCACCAGCGGCGATCCCCAACCTCCCTTGAAAAGGAAAACCACCATAAGGTCTGGGATATGCGGATCGGGCTCGTGGGGCGCGCTGACCAGATCAAGCGCGCCCGGACCCTCGCGGCCAACGGCGTCGGTGTGCTGTTCACCGGCGAGCCCGGCATCGGCAAGACGCGCCTGCTCTCCGAGGTGCTCGCCTCGCTGGAGTCCGGCAACTGGCACACCGAGCGGTTCGTCGCGTCGACCGCGGGGAGACGTATGCCGTTCGGTGCCCTGATCTCCCTCCTCCCCGCGGGCGGCGGGGACCGGCGGCAGCAGTTCGCCGGGGTGCGGCAGGCGCTCCGCGAGCGGGCCGGGGGCCTCCCGACGGCGCTGGCGATCGATGACGCTCACCTGCTCGACGACGACAGCCTGGCCTGCCTGGTCGACCTCGTCCACCAGGGCGACGTCGTCTTCCTCGGCACTGCCCGGAGCACCGAGCCGACACCGTCGGACCTGATGGCGCTGTGGGCGGGGGACGCGGTGGAGCGGCTCGACATCGGGCCCCTCGATCACGCCGAGACCGCTGCACTCACCCGACACCTCCTGGCCGGTCCGGTGAGCCCCGAGCTGGCGGCCCAGGTCTGGGAGCGCACCCGCGGTGTCCCCCTGTTGGTGCGAGAGCTCGTGCTCGATGCGGCGACCCAGGGCCTGCTCGTGGAGGATGCGGGTTCCTGGCTGCTGCACGGCGATCTCCGGACCGGCGCCCGGCTCCAGGAGCTGATCGGCGCACGGCTGGCCTCCCTCACCGGAGCTGCCAGGGCACTACTCGAGGTCGTCGCCGTCGGCGAGCCACTCGCTGTCGACCTGCTCGACCCCGCCGAGGGCACTGAGCTGGACGGGCTCGAACGTCGGGGCCTGGCGAGCTGCGAGCAGCTCGCCGGCCGATGGGTGGTCCGGGTCGACCACCCGCTGGTCGCCGAGGTGATCACCAGCGACATGTCCACCCGGCGGCGGCTGGCGCTCCTCCGGGACGTCGTGCAAAAGGTGTCCGCGGCCGCTGACCCGGCCCCCGGGGACGCCTTGCGCCTCGCCGCCTGGCACGAGGAGTGCGGTGACCCGTTGCCGCCCCGGCTGGCGTTGGCGGCCGGTCACGAGGCTCTCGCCTCACTGGCGTTCGAGCGGGCCTGCGAGCTGGCACGGGCAGCGTTGGAGGACCTGCCCCGGGCGGGTCACCTCCTGCTGGGCCAGGCGCTGCGGCTGCAGGCTCAGGCCACCGAGGCCGAGGCGGCGCTCGCCGTCGGGGCCAATCTGGCCGAGGACGACGAGACGATCGTGCGGGTGGCGATGTGGCGCAGCACCCTGCGGGCGCACCATGCCGACGACCCTGTGGGGGCGCTCGAGTTGCTCCACGAGGCGGCGGACCAGGTGAGCTCGTCGTCACGTGCGCTCGAGCTCCGGTCCGAGGCCGCCTTCCTGTCGGGGCTGCTCCAGGGGTTCGACGTCGCGGTCGACACCAACCGCCAGATCCTGGCCGCCGGCGGCCTCGACCCGGCGGCGCGGTGGACCGCCCTGATGAACCTGCTGCTCGGGCAGGTGATGCTGGCGGACGTGGACTCCCTCGACGAGACGATCGCCGAGCTGGCGGGGTTGCTCGAGGCTGCCGGCCCCGCCCGGCCGGAGGGGGTCGACCTCTACTGGGCCTTGGTGGGGATGGCCCACATGCTGCGTGGCGACCTGGCCCGTTGCGAGGACGACCTCGTGCCACACGTCCAGCGGTGCGCCGCCGAGGGCCACCTCCACGGCATCACGGCGACCCTGCTCGTGCACCCGCTGGTCTACCGGGGCTCACCGCACGCGCAGGCCATGGCGGCGGCCGGCGGCAGGGCGACCGAGCGGATCGACACCTACCTGATGCGCCCCGTCGCGAACGCCGGTCAGGCCATCGCCCAGGCGAACGCCGGGGATCTCGACCAGGCGGAGGCGGCCCTGGTGGACGTCGAGGCGTCCCACGACGGAGACCGGCGGCTGGAGGGGTTTGTCGGTCGGGCCCGGGGTGCCGTGCTGGCGCTCCGGGGTCTGCGCGACGAGGCGGCCGAACTCGTGGCCGGCGCTGGACGACGGTGTGTGGCCGAGACCTACGTGCTGACGGGCGCAGGATCGATGTATGACGCGGTCCGCTACGGCCGCGCCGACCTGGTGGCCGACGACCTGGCCCGCCTCGCGGGACCGGACGCGGCGCCGCTGGTCGACGCGTTCGCCTCCCACGCCGTGGCCCAGCGCGACGGCGATGAACGAGGACTCCTCGAGACCGCCGACACCCTGGCCTCGATCGGAGCCCACGCCCTCGTCGCGGAAGCACTCGACGACGCCGCGCGGGCCGCGCCCGACACCGTGACAGCCGGGCGTTCCGCCAGCGCCGCCGCGCTCTGGCGGCGCAAGGTCCCCGCGCCCAGCGCCCTCGCCCGTCCCGTCGACCCACCGCTGACCGAGCGTGAGCTGGAGGTTGTCGAGCACGCCCTGCGGGGGCACTCCAGCAAGGAGATCGCCCGGGCGCTCTTCCTGTCCGTGCGGACCGTGGACAACCACCTCGCCGGGATCTACCGCAAGCTCGTCATCAGCGGCCGGGCCGCGCTGCCGGTGGTCCTCACGCCAGCACCACCGACCGGCTGACGCTTCACCCCGGACAGCTTCACCCCGGACAGCCTCACTCCGGACAGGTGACGGCGATCGTGACGTCCTCCTCGCTGCCGTTCGCGTCGACGACCGTCCCGGACCACGTGCGGGTCGACGTGCCGGTGAAGACGGGTTCCTCACCCTCGGGGAGCTCGTAATGGGGGCGGTCCTGGTGCAGCCGGGCGTCACCGACGTCGATCTCCAGACCGTGGAACGTGCCCCTGGCGTAGCCATAGACCCCGAGCTCGTTGTTGAGTCCCTCGAAGGTCACCTCATCGCCGTAGAACGAGCAGGCCGTCAGGTAGTCGATCTCGAAGACGCTGCCCTGGAAGGTCACCTCGACGAGCCCTTCGACCACGTTCGACCGGCGCAGTTCCAGGTCGATCTTGCCACCGAGCTCGCGGACCGGTGGCATGCCGTGCGGCGGACCGGACCCGAGCACCTCGTCCGCACAGTGCGCGACGATGGTGACGTCCTCGCTGCGGTCCACCCCGAGGTACTCGTCCCGCTCGACGAGGGTCGCGGTGATCTCCACGCTGCTGCCGTTGACCGAGCCCGACCAGGATGACCCGGCACCCTCCTGGTGCTGGGTCCCGATGAGGGTGAACGGGGCAGGGGCCTCCCGGGCGCGGTTGGTGACCCGGAACTCCGTCTGCTGTCGCGAGTGGGGGTCGTCGGCCAGCGTGGGGTACCAGGTGATCTCCACGACGCTGTTGTCGAGCGGTGACCCTCCGTCGGCCATCACCAGGAAGCGGACGAAGTCCTCCTCCACCAGGCACGACCCGTCCCGGTAACCGAAGGACACGCCGCCGACCGTGACAACCACCGGGGCGTCGGTGTCCCCGACGCTCTCACGGCGCTCCGCGTCCTCACCGTCGGGGTCGGCCGGCCCGGCGGCCTGCTCCAGATCCTCGGGCTGCCCGTCGGCCTCCCCCGCTGCGCCGTCCACGCCTGCCTCGCTGCCGTCGCCGCCCCCCTCAGCGCCAGTCGAGTCCCCACCGCAGGCGGAGAGCGCGAGCAGACCGGCGAGTGTGGCTGCTGTGAGTGTCGTATGCCGCATGCTGGCTCCTCAGGTCACGGCTGGCGGAGTGCGGGGTGGGTCAGGAGCACGTGGCCTCGATGGTCCCGGTGATCTCCGCGCCAGAGAAGTCGTCCACGGCCGTGAAGGTGCCGGAGGCCGTGTTGCCGGAGGCGGTGGCGTCGATCTCCACGCCCTGGTAGGTCTGCGGGATGCCCCGGTCGTCCAACCCCAGGCCGACCTCGAGCTCAGCCGGGTCGCCGCTGCGCTCGTAGTCCCCGCCCGGCTCCAGCAGGATGATGTCCAGATGCGCGTCCTCGGTCGTGTCTCCTGACTCGTCGACGAGGTACATGAAGGCCTGCAACGACCCCACGACGCTGCTGCAGTAGGTGTAGGCGTTCTCGTAGGTGGCCGGTGCGGTGGTGCTGTACTCATAGGCCGTGCCGTCGTCCAGGACCACCGTCGCACGCCCCTCCCCGCTGGAGCCGCCGGCATCGCCCTCGGCGTCGGCGGGCTCAGCCTCCGCGTCCTCGGCCGGAGCGTCTGCCTCATCGACCTCGGCGGCTGCCTCCTCGGCCTCCACCGCCACGTCTGCATCGGCGGGGTCGTCAGGCCCCTCGTCACCACCGCAGGAGGCCAGCACGACGGCGCTCATCAGCGCCGCGGCCGGGAGGACACCACGATGACGGGTCACGGGACGCATGCCTCACTGAACCATGGTGCCTCCGGGCAGCGGCCGGGAAACGAGCAGATGAGTAGGCGGCCAGCACACCTGAGTAGAGCGGCTGCTACTCCCGAGTGAACTCGACCCAGCGGCCGTCGCTGGCGATGACGACCCGCCAGCCCTCGAGCTCGAACGCGTGCAGGCCGGGTTCGCTGTCGACGGGGACCGCGAGCGTGCCTTCCAGCCGGACGTAGGCGCGGTTGGGGTCCGGGATGGCCAGCTGCTCGGCCACCTCGCCCTCCCCGACCGCGACCTCTGTGCCGTCCGCGAGCGCCCGGGCGATCAACCCCGCCTCGTCGCAGTAGGCAGCCAGGCGGACGAGCTCGTTGGCGGTGTCGAGAGCTGCAGGCGTGAGACCAATGGAGTTGAGCGGCGGCGGGTTCTGCCACGACGCCGAGCACTCGATCGGCTGCACCTGCTCCCCAGCCTGGGCTAGCGAATGAGTCTCGGAGAGCATGCCGGACAGCTCGGCGACCGAGTCGACCGGCGGCCAGTCCGACCCCATCTCGCTGTAGTCGACGTAGGGGTTGCCGATCCCGTCCGGGACGTCGAGCCAGAACCCGTCGACGGCGGGGAAAACCTTGGGCGTGAGGTGGACGTTGCGCGGCTGGTCGGGCAGCACCAGCAGGACCTGGCCACCGACCGCGTCCAGGTCAGCTTGGGTCAGGTCGTGCAGGGTCTCGACCTCCAGGAAGGCGTCGACGTGCTCCGCTACCTGGACGTCCGGGATGGACTGCTCCACCTCGACCGTCACAACGAAGTGGTGACCATTGGCACGAACCCCCTCGACCTCGCCCACGAGGATCTGCAGGCCACCGCCGACGGCATAGCCCGGGCTCTCCATCAGCTCGTAGTCGAACTGCACGCCGCTCGCGCGGATGCCGTCCAGGAAGCGCTGGTTCGCGGCCAGCGTGTCGACGGGTGCCGGCTCGGACGTGACGACACCTGTGTCCACCGCCGGCGCGAGATCCTCGGGCGAGGGCCCCGCGCCACCCCACTGGCTCACGACGACCGCACCGGCCGCCACGGCGGCCACCGCCGACCCGGCCCCGAGCCGCCGGTTCCGGCGACGGCGGCGGGAGGTGCGCCATACTCCCTCGACCAGATCCACCTCGGTGGCACCATCGGCACCACGGTCCAGGAACTCTCGCAGGTCACTCATCGGGCCTCCTCCGCGGTCATCACGTCGAACTCCTCGCGCAGCCGCCGCAGCGCGACGTGCGCCTGGCTCTTGACCGTGCCCGTCGAGACACCGAGGGTGTCGGCGATCTGCTGCTCGGACAGGTCGTCGTAGTAGCGCAGCACCAGCACCGCCCGCTGCCGCGGCGTCAGCCCCTGAAGCGCGGCCCGCACATCGGCGCCCGCCAGCCAGGCCTCGCTCCGACCGGGCGCGCCCGCATCGGGCAGTTCGGCGGTCGGAGTCTCGCGGCGCCGGCGCCGCCACCGGGACACGGCGCCGTTGTAGATGACCCGCCGCGCATAGGCGTCGGGCGCCTCGTGCCGCAGCCGCGACCACCGGTCGGCGACCTTGAGCAGCGCGTCCTGGACGAGGTCCTCGGCGGAGGTCTGCTCGCCGGTGAGCAGGATCGCCGAGCGCAGGAAGCCGCGCTGGCGCGAGCGCGCCCACGCCTCGAACTCCCGCTCCGGGTCCTCGCCCACCACGGCTCCTCTCATTGACGTAGTCTCACCCCCCTCAACGCGGGGAAGGCCCCCGAGGTTGGTGTCGGCCGCAGGAAACTCTGCCAGCACGCACCTGGCGGACCCCTGACCTCTAGGGTTGCCAGGGTGACCACCGCAACGACCGGCGCGCGGCTGGCTGCTGGATGCGTCCATGCATACACCGCGGTCGGCGCGGTCCTGGCCCTGCTCATGGTGCACTTCGCCTACGCGGGCGAGGTCCGGACCGTGCTGTGGCTCTTCCTCGTCGCGATGGTCATCGACGGCACCGACGGCCTCCTCGC
Source organism: Actinomycetales bacterium (assembly GCA_012515595.1). Classification (GTDB taxonomy): domain Bacteria; phylum Actinomycetota; class Actinomycetes; order Actinomycetales; family Dermatophilaceae; genus Ornithinicoccus. The sequence goes on along the minus strand of JAAYYA010000094.1, from coordinate 4,751 downwards.
GCGCCACGTCCGGGTCAAGGAGGTCATGCCGCAGATCGACGGCGCCCTGCTGGACAACATCGTCGACTACCTCACCTACGTCTTCGCGCCCATGGTGCTGCTGTGGGCGGGCGGCTATCTCCCGGCGGGGCTGGCCGGGGGCGTCTGCGCGGCGGCCCCGGTCCTCGCCTCCTGCTACCAGTTCACCCGCAGCGACGCCAAGACCGAGGACCACTTCTTCCTCGGGTTCCCGAGCTACTGGAACATCGTCGCCTTCTACGTCATCGTGCTGGACCTGTCGAGCACCGCGACGGCGGTGCTCATCGCGGTCCTCACGGTGGCGGTGTTCGTGCCGGTGAAGTACGTCTACCCGTCGCGCACGGAGACACTGTGGCGCGTGAACATGACCCTCGCCGGGGCGTGGCTGCTCCTCTGGGCCGTGATCACCTGGCAGCTGCCGGATCCCGCGACGCCGCTGGTCGGGCTCTCGCTGCTCTACGTCCTCTTCTACTTCGCGCTCAGTCTCTGGCTGACGCTGCGAAAGTCCACGCCGGCCTCAGCAGCAGAGCCCGAGCACTCGAGCAGGTGAGTCAGCGCCGGGAGGCGCCGGAAGCTTGGGGGCGTGCCCCGAGGAGCTGCCGGGTCCGGTCGCGCGCCTGCGCGCTGGAGGCGACCAGGTCGGCGGGCGCCCCGGCCTCCACCCGCAGGTCGTGGGCTCTTTCGAACTCGACGAGTGCCTCTTCCACCCGGCCGGCGGCCAGCAGGGCCTTGCCGTGGTGCTGCCGCAGGACCGGCTCCCAGGGCGAGTCGGTGCACTCGGCCAGCAGGTCGGCATACTCCCGCAGTGCCCGGTCCACGTCGCCCAGGTCGCGGTCGCAGTCGGCGCGCAGGGCGCGCACCCGGACGGTCGAGGGGGCAGTATGCAGAAGCTCGCGTGCGTGGGACGGGTCACCTGACCAGAGGGTCTCGACCGCGTCGGCCAGCGGGTCGGTCGCCATCCCCTCGCGGAAGGCGGCCAGATCGGTGATGCGCGGCAGCAGGGTGGTGCCGTCGATCACCCAGCCGGGGCCGCCCTCGAGGTCGGGGGGCGGAGCGGTCGATGCGTGGGCGGGCGGAGCGGGGGTGGGCGCCTCGTGCGTCGGCTCGTTCACGCCCGGCATCATGGCACGGACCTGTGGATAAAGGCAGAGGCGCTCCCGCGATCCGTTGCACGGTGGGCGACCATCGAGGGAAAGGGGCACCATGGGAGTTGTGACCGTCATCCCGCACTCCGGGCCGCTGACCCGCGACGACCTCGAGTCGCTGCGCGAGGCGACGCAGGGTGGTTCGGGTGTGCGTTATGAGCTGCTCGACGGGAACGTCATCGTGACGCCGGCGCCCGGCAGGTGGCACCAGACGGTCGTCCTGCAGCTGGGCATTCGGCTGCGCGAGGCCAAGCCGGACGACCTCGTGGTGATGCCGGCACCGTTCGACGTGGACCTGGCCGAGGACACGAGCCTGCAGCCCGACATCCTGGTCGCGCAGCGCTCGGACCTGACGGACACGAACCTCCCCGCGCCGCCGGTCCTGGCCGTCGAGGTGCTCTCGCCGAGCACCCGCCGGATCGACCTGACGCTGAAGTGGGACCGGCTGGCGGAGGCGGGGTGCCCGTCCTACTGGACGGTGGACCCGCTCGCGCCGTCGGTCACGGTCTGGGAGCTGCGGGACGCGGCGTACGAGATGGTGGTGACGGCACAGGGCGACGAGCCGGTCGTGGTCACCGAACCCTTCCCGGTCGAGTTCACCCCGGCCGACCTGCTGGTGGACTGAGCCCGCTCAGCCCCCGGAGCTGGGCCGAGCCCGGTCACCGCCTGGGCCGGGTGGCGAGGGCCAGCGTCCACGCGCCGCCGACGAGCGCCACGGCGGCACCCGCACCGAAGACCCAGGAGAGTCCGAGGGACTCGGCCACCAGGCCCAGCACGATCGGCCCGGCCCCCACCAGTAGTCCGGCCGGGGCCTGCCAGGACGCGGCGAGACCCAGGCCGGCGGTCATCACCACGAGGGCCGCGGCGGCCAGCCGGTGGGGGTCGCCGGCGTCCATCCACCGGGCGAACGAGATCCGGCCCAGGACCACCACGAGGCCGTAGACCGTGAGCGGGAGACTGGCGCGGCCCAGTCCCACGGCCCCGGCGTGAAGCGCGGCGAACGCCAGGAAGGCGCTCATCGCGATCGTCGAGGCCAGGAAGCCCAGGGCCGGCGGGATCGACGGGCGGTGGATCAGGGGCGGGTTCGGCGCCACCTCTGCCTGGCTCGGGGTGCGCGTCTCGGGCAGCCGACGGACCAGCAGTGTCGCCAGGACGGCGAAGACCGCGGCCCCGGTCCAGGCGGCCCGGTAGCCCAGGCCGGTGACCAGGAGCTCACCCAGCGGCGGACCGGCGGCCAGCCCTACGTAGAGGCCGAGCGAGTTGTAGCTCAGGGCGCGACCCATCTGCCCGGGCGGCGCCAGGTCGGCGACGGTCGCGAACGAGGCGACCATAAAGGTGGCCTCGGCGACACCAAGCACCAGCCGGAGCGCCACGACCAGGCCGAGGTGGTCGACGAAACCGGTGAGCAGGAGGGCCACGGCCGCGAGCGCGGCGCCGCCCACGAGGAGCGGTCGGCGGCCGTGCCGGTCCGAGAGGCGGCCCGCGAACGGCCGGAGCACCAGCGCCGTGACCGCGAAGGCACCGAACGCCAGACCGGCGCCTGCACGGCCGGAGCCCAGTGGGCCCGTGACGAACACCGGGAGGGTGTAGATGGCCACGCCGGCCGCGGAGAAGTAGGCGAGGTCGGCCAGGGTCAGCCGCAGCAGCGCGCCGCTGAGGACACGGGGAGCCGTCGACGCCTGCGGCGTTGCGCGCGGTGCGCTCTCCTGCTGCGGCGGCACGGTCCGCGGTGTGGTCTGCGACTGCTGAGAGATGTGCATACCTCAGCATCGGCACCCGGGGTCCCGTGGCGCATGGGTAGTCCTACCCATCTTTCCGGGACCGGTCCTCGACGGACCGCAGGAAGCGGCGCAGCTCGCGGGTCACGGCGAGCGGCGCCTCCACCGGCATGGCGTGGCCCACCCCCGGGAGCACCACGAGCTCGGACCCGGGCAACGCCCGCTGGAGAGCCTCTCCGACGGCGACGGGCGCGCGGAGGTCGCGATCGGCATACAGCAGCAGGGTCGGCACGTCGACCGCCGCCAGCAGGTGGCTCTGGTCGGGATGGCTGGCCCGGGCCATGGCCCGGAAGCCGGCCGGGCGGGACTCCCGCAGGCTCGCCCGCATCGCGTCCACCAGGTCCGCGGGAGCCCCCGGCGAGAACATGGACGGCGCCAGGGCGGCGACGAAGTCGTCGACCGGGAGCCGCGAAACCGCCAGGGACCGCTCCAGCCGGCGGTCCGCCTCCGCCGCACCGAGGGAGCCCACCCAGCCGGCGTAGCCACCCACAAAGGTGAGCGAGAACCCGAGGCCCGGGTGCCGGTGCGCGGCGACGAGCACGACGGTCGCGCCGAAGGAGAGCCCGACGAGGTGGGCGCTGTCGATCCCCAGGGCCGCGAGGAGCTCCGCCAGGCAGTCGGCATACCCCTCGATGCCGAGGTCCTCCGGCGGGTCGGTGGAGTGCCCGGCACCGGGTGCGTCCCACGCGATCACCGTGAACTCGTCGGAGAGGGCGTCGATCTGGGCGCCCCAGGTGGAGCGCGCGTCGCCGACGAAGCCGTGCACGAGGACCACGGGTGGCCCGGTCCCGGCACGCTCGTAGGCGATGCTCAGCCCACCGACCTCGACACGCACGACCTCACCCCCGCCCCACCCGGGCACCCGGGGAGCGCACGCCGGCGACCGGTGTGCGGAGCGGGCCGTAGGCCGCGCGGTAGGCGCGGGGCCCGGCTACGGGAGCGAGGGTGTGCGCGAGCCAGGAGGGCAGCCCCGCCAGGCGGGACAGCCGGTCGGTCGCGGCCTGGACGTGCTCGACCCGTGGCCGGCGCACCGCCTCCCACGCGCGGCCGACCCCGGACCAGTCCTCGTGCGACGCCAGCAGGTCGGCCAGCACGACAGCGTCCTCCAGCGCCATGCCGGCCCCCTGCGCCCATACCGGTCCCGTCGCGTGCGCCGCGTCGCCCAGCAGCACCAGGGAGCCCCGGTGCCACGCGGGGATCCGGACCTCCTCGACCGGAGCGTGAAAGGGCGGGGTGCCGGAGGACAGCACCTGCCGTATGACGTGGCTCACCGGCCCCGGGAACCCCGCGTAGGCGTCCGCGAGCCAGGAGGGGTCGTCGCCGGCACCGCTGCCGCGGCTGCTGGAGGCGTAGGCGTAGACCTGCCCGGGAGCCACCGGGATGAGCAGGAAGGCGAGGCCGGCGCCCGTCCAGACCGTCCAGCAGTCGATCCCGGGATTGGTCGTCACGAACCGCCAGCTCGCGCTCGTCATCAGCGACGGACGCGGTGCCGACGGGGCCACCAAGGAGCGGAGCGTGGAGTGGACGCCGTCCGCGGCGACGACGAGGTCAACAAGGTCCTGGGTGCCGTCGGAGAGACTGACCAGGACGCGACCGTCCGGCTGCTGGTCCGCGGAGGTCACCGCCAGCCCGCGCTCGACAGGCACCCCCGAGGCCAGGGCGTCGAGCACCACCCCGTGGCGGACGCACACCGACGGAGCGACCCCCGACCAGAACGAGGCCTCGTCGACCGCGAACAGCAGCCGGCCGGCGGAGGTGCGGTACTCCCGCCTCCGGACGGGTACCCCGGCCTCCAGCACCGGCTCGGCCG
>JAAYYA010000093.1 GCA_012515595.1 Actinomycetales bacterium | reverse complement strand
CGGTCCATCGCCAGCGCCCACACCATCGAGCCGCGCAGCGCCGCATACGTGGGCGCCCCGACGTCCACCACGATCTCGTGGCATCCCTCCTGCACCGCCGCCTGGGCGGCCCGCTGGGCGGTGACCGGGACGGGGCGGGCGGCGGCGTCCCAGTCGGCGAGAGTCTGCAGGCTGGTGAAGGCGGGCAGGGCCCGGTGCCCGTCCGGCGCGACCAGGGTGACCGCCGCCATGTCGCTCGTGGCGTCGCTGACCAGCCCGTCGACCTCGACCGTCTCCCCCGCGACCGCCACCACGGGTACGAGCAGCCTGGCTTTCGCGACGAGATCGACCAGGCGAGCGTCCGCGTCGAAGGCTGCTTCGGTGTCTGCCGCGGTCGGGCCGTGGGGAGCTGAGCCGGTCGGTGACGAGTCCGGAGCCGCCGCGTGCGCGGCGAGGGCCTCGAGCAACTCGGGGTCGGCCTTCCCGGTGTCGCCGTCGAAGCCGGTGCTGGTCAGCTGACGGCCGGCCCACGGAGTGCCGCCGGTGTCGTGTCCTGCCAGCGGGTCGTGGCCCTGGAACCGACGCCGGATCTGCTCGGCCGGATCGTGCTCGGAGTCAGTCATCGTCCCTCCCCCGCGCCACCTCGAGCGCCTCGGCCAGGGTGAACGCCCCGTGATAGAGCGCCGCACCAAGCACCACGCCACGGACGCCGACCTCGGTGAGCGTGCACAGCCGGCGCAGGTCGTCGAGTGAGGCGACTCCCCCAGAGGCGATGACATCTCCGTCGACCCTCTCGGCGACGTGCCGGAACAGGTCGACGTCCGCGCCGTGCAGGCTGCCGTCCCGACTCGCGTCGGCCACGACATAGGTCCTGCAGCCCGTCCTGTCCAGGTCTGCGAGCACGTCGTCGAGGGGGCCGAGGCGCACCTCGGTGCCCCGCGCTACGACCTCACCGGCCCGGACGTCGACGCCCACGGCGATGCGCTCGCCGTGCTCACGCACGACGGCACGCACCCACTCCCGGTCCCGCAGCGCGGTGCTGGCCAGGTTGACCCGCGTCGCTCCGGAGGCCAGGGCCACCCGCAGCGAGTCCTCGTCGTCGATCCCCCCGGACACCTGCACCGGCACGGACGCGGCCGCGACGAGCTCGGCGATCAGGGCCGCGTTCTCCCCACGCCGGAAGGCCCGGTCCAGGTCGACGAGGTGGACCCACTCGGCACCGGCCGCAACCCACGCGGCAGCCACCAGGCCCGGGTCATCCTCTGCGTCGCCCACGACCTGGCTCGCCCGGCCCCCGGCGATGTCGAGCGCCGGCAGCAGCATGAGACGGCTCATGCTGGAGCCCCAGAAGGCAGCGCGCGGGTCATGCCTCCAGCTCCTGCCGTAGCGCCACCGCGTCCTTCACGGCGTCGTTGAAGTAGCCGACCTCCTTGGGCGCCGGCAGCACCGACACCGCGTCGGGCAGGTCCGGCACCCGACCGGGGTCGATGAGCATCTTGGCCCCCGGCAGTTCCAGGACGGAGACCACGGCGGCGAGCAGCCGGTCGGGCTGGACATAGAGCTCGCGCAGGATCTCCACCAGCTCGGCGCGGTTGCCGCCGCCAGCCACGCGCTGCAGCGTGACCGGCCCGGCGACGGTCAGGCCCGGCGGGGAGACGATGCCCCGCTCCGGCTCCCACACGACATACCGGATCCCGCCACGTCCCTTGGTCTGCACCGTGATGATCGCCCGGCCGTCGATGACCCAGAAGCCCAGTGCCGGCCCGAGCTTGCGCGGCACCGGACGGCCGGCCAGCATCACATTCCCGTCGGCATACGGCGGCTCGGCGAAGGAACGGCCCTCGGGCACCACAGCGGTCCACCCCTCCAACGGCACCACCGTCGTCGGCACGACACCGCGGCGCAGCCACGCGGAGACGTCGGGGACGGGCCCGCGCAGCAGGAGCAGACCGGTCAGTGCGGTCCCGTCATCGGGGCGGGAACCGGTGATCACCGGCCCATCCTACGAACTGCCCGCGCCGAGGACTGAACCCGCCGTGCGTGAGTCGTGACGTTCGCCGTGAATGACTTCAGACCGTTGTTCGGCACGTCACATTTGCATAACATTGTGGAGAGCACGGTGTCTGCGCTCCACCAGCCACGGATACCCTGACGCCCGTTGTTCCCATCAAGCGTCGGCCTGGTGCCTGGGGGTTCTCACGGAGAGGAAGCACCATGAACTGCACTGACACGGGCAAGTATCGACGTCTCCAGCAGGCAGGGAAGGCTCTTGCTGCCACAACCGCCGCAGCCTGTCTGACACTGACTAACGTGTCTGCGGCGCTCGCGTTGACTGACTCGGGACCCGTCAGCTGCGGGGCAAACATCGTCGCGGTGCGCGGGGAGCAGCAACTATACGGCAATCGGCTGACCCTGAAGGTCAACACGCAAGTTGTCTACGATCAGCACAACGTGTACTCCGTCGTCCGCAGTTCCACCCTGACCGGCAACAAGACCTGGTATGGGACGTCTAATTCACTTCACTACGATGGCACCTACGGAATGTGCCTTCCTCCTGGATCGTGACGGCGATACGCTCCACCAGTAACCGCGTCAAGAAACTCACGCTTGCAAGTGTGACGACTACAGTCCTGCTGGGCGGGTGCGCAGACAGCACCCAAGAAGCAGGGGCCTCAAACCCGTCCACGCCACTGACGTCGGGTTACTCCACACAGTCAGCGACGGCGTCCCCACACGATGCCACCACCGACGTTGCATCGTGGGATCCACACACATGGAGGCCGCACGTGCAGGTCGTGGCGCCGACCTATTCGGACGCAGAACTGACCGCATATTATGATGAGCACCTGGCGTCGACGGCTGACGAGCGGGACCTGTCGTCGCCACCCGAAGTATCTCTTATCCGGTGGAGCATGGGCAGTAAGGAGTACTCCGCCAACATGGCCACCTGCCTCCAGGAGGAGGGCTTTCCCGCGGTCCTCGACGGGATTCACTACTACTTCAATCCTGGGGTGCCTGTCGCTCAGCAGGACGCACTAAATCTTGCATCCTACGTGTGTAACGGCCAGTACATGATCCACCCCACCTACGGATATGGTTGGTCAGACGAGCAGGTCGGTATTGTCTACGACTACTGGGTTGAGTACTACATCCCATGCATGCGAGCTCACGGGTACGACATCCGAGACGACGACAAGCCCAGCCGAGAGGCCTACGTCAACGCCTTCCACACCGCCGAGCGCATCGACTGGTGGCCCAACGAGTGGAGTCAGCTGCTCCCCAAGCCGGAACGGGAGTCGATGGAGTCGATCTGCCCCGAGCTTCCACCCGACGAGGTGCTCTTCGGTCAATAGGAGTCGGCGCCGCAATCTGCGATGAGTCACGGATGGCGCGGACCATACAAAAGCTGCTCGACGACCTGCCGGCAGCGGCGGCCAGCACGGCGCCATTCCTCGGCCAGCTCTCCACCGTGGCCCGGGGGGCGCCCGAGTATGCGGCTGATGCCCTCGGCCTCGCGGCTGTCGCTGGGCACCGAGTCGACGGCGCGCCCGCGCCACAGCACCCCCGCGTCGCGCAACCGGGAGGCGAGCGTCCACGCACGGCGCAGCACCGAGGCGTCCTGCTCGCTGACCAGGCCGGCCTCGACCGCCGCGTTCAGCGCCGCCAGGGTGCCCGTGGTGCGCAGCCCGT
>JAAYYA010000092.1 GCA_012515595.1 Actinomycetales bacterium | reverse complement strand
GCGAGCGCCTGCTCTGCGGTCAGGCTCGGGCGCACCTCGTCGGCGCGGGTCACGTTGGTCAGCGGCAACGGGTGGCTCATCGGCGGCACATCGTCGGCCGCGACCTCGTTGACCTGGCCGACCCAGCCGACGATCTGGTCGAGCTGGCCGGCGAGGCGGTCGAGCTCCTCATCGGTGAGCTGGATGCGGGCCAGCATGGCGACGTGTGCGACATCGTCGCGGGACAGTGCGGACATGAGGGTCAGTCTAGGTTCCCGTCGGCGCCGCTCCGAACCGCGTCCCCTCACCGAACCTGGGCACGCTTGTCCCTGCTGCGCGCGGGGTATAGACGTCGCACAGGCCACATATGCGTGCCCAGGTTCACGACTGCTGCCGCGCCGCCAGCCGAGCGGCCCGACGCTCCGCCAGACCTGCCCCGACCTCCTCGTGCGGGACACGCTGCACGTCACCGCGGCGGATGCCGTCGATGCGGGACAAGATCTCCGCGGTCCACGCCTCCTCGACGGCCGCGTCATCGACCACTTCGACGGACTCAAGAAGCCGTAGTGCGATGTCCTTGCGCACGGACGGAGGCAGGCTCAGACTCGCTTCGTAGAACTCCGATGCGCTCAACGTCATACCGTCAGGGTAGGTCGCGAATGCGAGAAGGGCACGAGAACTTCTGGAGTTGCGCAAGGTGGTCGCGCCTTGCCCTCACGTTCTCGCTTCGGGCTCGTCCAGAGCCTCGAGTGCCTCAGCCACGTTCGTGACGTCCACCGTGAGCCCGATCGGAGACGTCGTGTGCACGTAGGCCGCCGCTGGACCCGCGGCCGCGACCACTCCGCTGCCACTGTCCCAGCTGGCGACGAGCCGCTGCGCTCCCGTGATGTCACCCACGACGTTGGCCAGCCGCACGTCCGGGTCGTCGGCCGGGTCGGACTCGAGCGCGAGCCGAATCGTCGGGTCGCGCACCTCGACCATCGCGTCACCGTCGTAGACCTCGAAGACCGCCTGCTCCTGCTGCCCGGCGAGCGCCCGGGCGTAGCAGCCCCGGCCGACGGGATCGCCCGCGGCCTCATAGACCCAGCGCTCCCCCAGCACCGAGTGATGCAGCGTCCCGATCAGGTGCTCGTCGGCCCCCTCGATCGGGGCCGCGCGATAGGTCAGCGGGACATGGAGCACCGCGTCACCGCGGCGGATGAGCAGCGCCTCGACACCGACCTCGCCCTCCGGATCGTCGAAGCGGTAGGAGCCGATCAGCTCCGGCTCCCCTGCGCCTCCCCAAGGCTGGTGGTCGAGCCATGGCAGCACGAGTTCGAGCTTGGTCGGGGTGAGCGTGGCCCGGTGCAGGATCGCCATGCGCCCCAGCCTAGGACCACCGCCACACCCCCGCGTGGGCCGCGACGAGCCCGGTCAGAGCCTCTCGCACAGCAGGTCCGCCAGCACGACGGCCTGGTTGTGCTCCTCGTCCTTGGCGGAGTAGAGCAGGACCACCCGCTTGTGGCCGCGGGCCTCCTCGAGAAGTTCGTCGAAGGCCTCCGACCCCTGGAGCTCCTGGCGGTAGCGCTCGGCGAACTCCTCAAAGCGCTCCGGGTCGTGACCGAACCACTTCCGCAGCTCGGTGGAAGGGCCGACCTCCTTGAGCCAGGTGGCGGACAGGTCGTCCTTGGCGATGCCGCGCGGCCAGAGCCGGTCGACCAAGATCGGGTGCCACCCGGGCGGTGCGCCGTCGTAGACCCTCCGGATCGAGATCTCGGTCATGCCACCGGCTCCAGCCGCTGTCGCACCACCTCGGGATCGGGGTTGGTGTGCGCCTCCCCGTCGATCACCACGGTGGGTACGGTCTCGTTGCCGTCGTTGACGCTGCGCACGAAGGCCGCGGCCTCGTCGTCCTGCCAGATGTTGACCCAGAGCGCCTTGTCGCGCAGGTC
>JAAYYA010000568.1 GCA_012515595.1 Actinomycetales bacterium | reverse complement strand
GAGGGTTACCGCGGCGGTGGTGGCCGCGACGGGGGCCGTGAGGGTTACCGCGGCGGCGGCCGCGAGGGCTATCGAGGTCGGGACCGTGATGGTGGCCGCGAGGGCTATCGAGGTCGGGACCGTGATGGTGGCCGCGAGGGCTATCGAGGTCGGGACCGCGATGGTGGCCGCGAGGGCTATCGAGGTCGGGACCGCGATGGTGGCCGCGAGGGCTATCGAGGTCGGGACCGCGATGGTGCACGTGGGGAGGGCGGCTACCGCGGGCATGCCGCACGCGGCGGCTCTGACCGGGCGCACCGCGAGGATGACAACCGGGTGTACCGTCCGCGGCCGGCACGGAAGCCGGAGCCAGAGATCCCGGAGCACATCGAGGCCGGCCAGCTCGACCGGGCGGCTAGGCGCGAGCTGCTGACCCTCAGCAAGGAGAACGCGGACGGTGTGGCGCGCCACCTGGTGGCCGCCACCGAGGCTCTTGCCGAGAATGACCTTGACGGTGCCCTGGCCCACGCCGAGAACGCGTCCCGACGTGCGGGGCGGGTGGCCGTGGTGCGCGAGGTCCTCGGCTTCGTCTACTACCGGCGCGCGGAGTGGGCCGAGGCCCTGCGCGAGTTCCGGACCGCCCGACGGCTGAGCGGGTCGAACCATCTGCTGCCGCAGATCGCGGACGTGGAGCGAGGCCTGGGGCGTCCCGACCGGGCCATCGAGCTCTCCCAGGAGGCAGCCGCCGATGCGCTGAGCGCCGCGGACCGGGTGGAACTCGCCATCGTGGTCAGCGGAGCCCGAAGAGACCTCGGTCAGGCGGAGGCCGCGGTCCAGACCCTACGCGACCTGGTCCATGCCAGTCCCCCTCAACGATCGTGGGCTCCCCGGTTGTACTACGCGTACGCCGACGCGCTGCTGGCCATCGGCGATGAGGAGGAGGCGCGCGGGTGGTTCGCCCGTGCTGTCGACGCCGACAAGGATGCCCTGACCGATGCGCCTGACCGGCTCGCGGAGTTGGACGGGATCGACATCACGGACGTCTCGCCCGAGGACGCGGAGTCGGAGGGCGGAAACGACACCGGCTCGGAGGACGAGCTCGACCTCGGCCAATCGGGCGAGGACGAGTCGGGCGAGGACAAGTCGGGCGAGGACGAGCCGGGGAAGGACGCCCAACCGTGAAGGTGCGTGGTCTGCTCTGTGACCTCGACGGCGTCGTCTACCGCGGTGCTGTGGCCTGCGACGGCGCCGTCGAGGGGCTTGCCGGGGCACGCGCCGCCGGCCTCCCGATCCTCTTCCTGACCAACAACGCCGCCAGGCTGCCCGGCGAGGTGGCAGAGCACCTGGAAAGTCTCGGCGTCGAGGCACACGCAGATGAGGTGCTCAACAGCTCGCAGGTCGCCGCCAGCTACCTGCGTCAGCACCACCCGGTGCCGGAAGGGATGTTCGCGCTGCCCGTCGGGGGTCCCGGCGTCACGGCCGCGCTCGACGAGCAGGGGATCCCCGTCGTGGAGCCGAGCGAGGTGCTGCGCCGGGGTGGTAGCCAGATCGTGGCGGCGGTGGTTCAGGGCTATGGGGCCGCCGTGGGGTGGTCCGAGCTGGCGGAGGCCACCTACGCCGTGGCTGCCGGAGCCCGCTGGGTCGCGACCAACACGGACGCGACCCTGCCCACCGAGCGGGGTCAGGCACCCGGGAACGGCTCATTGGTTGCCGCGGTGGCGCACGCGACCGGGCGGCAGCCGGACCTGGTGACGGGCAAGCCGCACGCTCCGGCCTTCGAGATTGCGCTGCAGCGGATTGGCCTCCCCGCCGACGAGGTCCTGATGATCGGCGACCGGCTCGACACCGACATCGAGGGCGCCAAGCGGGTGGGGCTGCAGACCGCGCTCGTGCTCACGGGGGTCCACGGCCGGGCCGACGTCGAGCGTGCGGACGAGGCCCAGCAACCGGGCCTGATCGCGGACACCATCCCGGGACTCGCCGAGCACTGGAGCCGCGACGCCTGAGCCGCGCTGACGTGACACCCGCCGGAGGCTGTGGATGATGCGCCGCCTGGTCGGTCTGCCGCGATAGCCTGACCGCATGACGCAGCCACCGCAGACCGGGGATCCCGTGGTCGACGAGGTCCTCGAGGACCTGCACGCGACCGCCGAGCAGCCACTCGGTGACCGTGCCGCGGCCGCAGCCCTCGCGCAGCGGCGCCTGCAGGAGCGGCTCACCGAGTCGTCCCCCGGGAACGCGGCATCGGCCATCCAGCGCGTTGCCGGAGCCACACCGTCCGCGTGATCCCGGAACCAGCAGCCCCGACCCCAGCGTGAGCGACCACGGCGGCACCGAGCGACTCGACGTCCACCTGGTCAGGCTGGGCCTGGCCCGGTCCAGGACCGCCGCCCAGCGTCTGGTGCGAGCCGGCGGAGTGCGGGTGGACGGCGTCGTCGTCGACAAGCCGTCGTATGCCGTGGGGCTGGGTCAGCAGGTCACCTCCACCCCGGACGAGGTCACCAGGTGGGTCGGGCGCGGTGCGCTCAAGCTGCTCCACGCACTGACCACCTGGGAGATCGAGGTCCGCGGACGCAGGTGCCTGGACGTCGGCGCCAGCACCGGCGGCTTCACCCAGGTGCTGCTGGCCCACGGCGCCGCTCACGTCACGGCCCTGGACGTGGGGCACGGCCAGCTGGTCGCGGAGCTCGCGGACGACCCGAGGGTGACCGACCTGCCGGGCACCAACATCCGAGACGTCGGCCCGGAGCGGGTGGGCACCTTCGGCCTGGTGGTCGGGGACGTCTCGTTCATCTCGCTGCGCCTCGTGCTCCCCTCGGTCGCGGCGCTGGTGGAGCCCGATGGCGACGTGATTTTCCTGGTCAAACCGCAGTTCGAGGTGGGACGCGACCGTCTGGGCCACGGCGGTGTGGTGAGCTCTGTGGCCGATCGGTCCCGGGTCCTGCACGAGGTCGTCGAGGTCGGCACCGGCCTCGGGTGGCACGTCCACGGGATCGACCGCTCCCCGGTGACCGGCACCCACGGCAACACCGAGTACCTGCTGTGGCTCGCGTCCTCCACGGCAGGCATGATGGAGGCGGGCGCCGTGCGCGCCCGCATCCGTGCACTCACCCAGGAGGACGACTAGATGACCCGTCGCATCCTCCTGGTGACCCACGCCAACCGTCCGGAGCTGCCCGCCCTGGCCACCGAGGTGGCCGGCCGGCTCCGCGCCCACGGCATCGAGGTCCACGAGCTCGAGCAGGGCTGGGACAGCCTCGAGGACGACCCGGGGGTGTCCGAGCTGGCCTCCGAGGCCGAGCTCGTCGTCATCCTGGGCGGCGACGGCACGATCCTGCGCGCCGCCGAGGTGGCCCGCGGGGCGGGCATCCCGCTGCTGGGCATCAACCACGGGCGGGTCGGGTTCCTCGCCGAGGCCGAGCGCGAGGAGACCGCCGAGGTCGTCGAGCGGATCGTCGCCCGTGACTACACGGTCGAGGAGCGGATGACCCTGGAGGTCGACGTCTTCGAGAACGGCCACCGGGTCACCAGCACGTGGGCGCTCAACGAGGCGTCCGTGGAGAAGTCGGCCCGCGAGCGCATGCTCGAGCTCACCGTGGAGGTCGACGGGCGGCCGCTGTCCACCTGGGGGTGCGACGGCGTCGTGGTCGCCACGCCCACCGGCTCGACCGCCTACGCCTTCTCCGGGGGCGGTCCCATCGTCTGGCCGGACGTGCGGGCGATGCTGGTCGTCCCGATCTCGGCGCACGCCCTCTTCGCCCGGCCCGTCGTGCTGGGTCCGGACACCCGGGTGGCCGTCGAGGTCGTGCCGCACGCCACGACGCACGGCGTCATGTGGTGCGACGGTCGGCGCAGCGCGGACCTGCCCCCGGGCGCCCGGGTCGAGGTGCGGCGCGGCGACACCCCGGTGCTGCTGGCGCGCCTGTCCTCCGACCCGTTCACCGACCGGCTGGTCCGCAAGTTCGCGCTGCCGGTCGCGGGGTGGCGCGGCAAGCCCGACGGTGGGCCCGCTTAGGGTGCCTGGGTGCTGACCCGTTTCCGGATCCAACGACTCGGCGTCATCGAGGACGCCGAGCTCGAGCTGTCCCCGGGCCTCAACGTCATCACCGGGGAGACCGGCGCGGGCAAGACCATGGTCGTCTCCGGGCTCGGGCTGCTCTTCGGCGCCCGGGCCGACTCGGGCATGGTCCGCGCCGGCGCCACCTCGGCCGTCGTCGAGGGCGAGGTCGACGTCCCGGCCGGCCATCCCGCCGCCGAGCGGGTCGAGGCGGCCGGCGGCGAGACCGAGGACGGGCTGATCCTCGTGCGGACGGTGAGCGCCGAAGGCCGGTCCCGCGCCCACGTCGGAGGACGGTCCGCGCCGGTCGGGGTGCTCGGCGAGGTGGGGGAGCGGCTCATGGCCGTCCACGGCCAGGCCGACCAGTGGCGGCTCACCGCGCCCGAGCAGCACCGCGTCCTGCTCGACGGCTTCGGGGGCGACCCGGTCCGGGAGGCGCTGGAGACCTACCGCGCCGCGCACGCCGGGTGGGTCGCGGTCCGGGACGAGCTGGCCCGGCTGAGCACCGCGGGCGCCGAGCGCACGCTGCGTGCCGACCTGCTGCGCACCGCGCTGGAGGAGATCGAGGCGGTCGACCCCACCGAGGGCGAGGAGGAGGACCTGCGGGCCGAGGAGCTGCGCCTCGCCCACGCCGACGGGTTGCGGCAGGCCGCGGAGACCGCGCACACGGCACTGACCGGCGGCGATGAGTCTGCCGCCGAGGAGGTCCGCCCCGTCGTGGAGCTGCTCGCGACCGGCAGCCACGCCCTGGCGCCCGTCACCGAGCACGACCCCACCCTGGAGGAGCTGCGGCGTCGGCTCGACGAGCTGGGCTACCTGGCGGCCGACCTGGCCGCCGACCTCGCGTCCTACTCCGCCTCGATCGAGGTGGACCCCGGGCGGCTGGCCTGGGTGCAGGAACGCCGGTCGGTCCTCACCGGACTGCTGCGCAAGTATGGCGAGAGCTCGGCGGCCGTCCTCGCCTGGGCCAAGGGCGCGGCGAGCGAGGTGGCCGAGCTGGACGGGGCCGACGACCGGATCGTCGAGCTGACCGCGCAGGAGGCGCGCCTCCGCGAGGCGCTGGCCACCGCCGGCGCCTCCCTGACGCAGGTCCGCCAGGAGGCGGCGGCGCGGCTCGGCGAGCGGGTGGGGGCCGAGCTCGCCCACCTGGCGATGGGCAGCGCCCGGGTCGAGGTCGCCGTCCGCCACCGTCCCGACGAGGAGGGCCTCCTGCTCCCGGACGGGGAACGGGTGCGCGCGTGGGGGCACGGGCTGGACGAGGTCGAGATCCTGCTCGCGGCCAACGCCGGCGCCCCGCCCCGCACGGTGACGCGGGCGGCCTCCGGCGGAGAGCTGTCCCGGGTGATGCTCGCCCTGGAGGTCGTCTCGGCCCAGGGGGACGTGCCCACCTACGTCTTCGACGAGGTCGATGCCGGCGTCGGGGGCTCCGCCGCGCTGGACCTCGGGGCCCGGCTGGCCCGGCTCGCAGAGACCGCCCAGGTGATCGTCGTGACGCACCTGGGCCAGGTCGCCGCGTTCGCCGACCGGCACCACGTCGTGCACAAGAGCTCCGACGGCGCGATCACCGCGAGCGACGTGCGCTCCGTCGAGGGCCCGGACCGGGTCGCCGAGATCGCGCGGATGCTCGGGGGCGTCACCGACTCCCAGGCCGCGCTGGACCACGCGCGGGAACTGCTGGAGGAGCACGCGCCCCAGCGGCTGGCGCGGTGAGCCGCCGCCCCACCCGTGGGGTGGATCGAGACGTGGTCGGTCGCCCCGCAGAGTTTGGTCGACCGCCCCGCGACGCGCCGGAGCCCCTCGCGCCCCCGGGCACACGACCGCTGCCCGCGGCCTGGCGGCTGCTGTGGCTGGCCGTCGGGCTGGCCGCCTTCGCCTGGCTCACCGCGCTGTCGCGGTTCTGGCTCGACACCCCGCTGGGGGAGCGCTTCGATGCCGTCCTGGCCTCGCCCGCGATCCACGGGCTCCCGTGGGGGCTCCGGGAGGGCCTCTCCACCCTGGCGCGCCCGCTGCTCCCGGTGGCCCTGGCTGCCCTGGCCGCGGTGCTCCTCGTGCCGGCCCTGCGGGCGCGCCGCGCCCGGGCGGTGCTGACCGCACTCCTGGTCCCGGCCGCCAGCCTCGCGCTGCTCGTCGTCGTCCGGGACGGCTGGGCCGGGCTGGGGAGCCCCGCGTTCCCCTCCGGGCACGCCGTCGCCGGGTATGCCGTGCTGGTGTCCGTCGCCTGCCTGTGGCCGCTCCCGGTCGGGGCACGGGCCGGGGCCCGGGGCCGCGGATGGCGCGCCGCGGTGGCCGGTCGGTGGGGGCCGGCGCTGTGGGGCCTCGCCCTCGCCACGGTCACGGTGGGCAACGTCACCCTGCACGCGCACCTGCCGGGGGAGGTGATCGGCGCGGCGCTGCTGGTGACGGGCGTGAGCGGCCTGCTCCTCGGCATACTGGCGCCACGGCCGGTCAGGGACGCCGCGGGCCCGAAGCGTGGCACGATGGGGCCACCATGAGCCTGTCCAGACCCCCGGTGCCAGCGGCTGCGCCCGACGGCCCCTCGGTGGAGGGGCCGGTCCGGGTCGACGCCCGCACCAAGAACCTCACCAAGCGCCTCGCGCCGGGGGACATCGCGGTGATCAACCACGAGGACCTGGACCAGGTCAGCGCCTACGCGCTGGTGTCCTGCCGCCCCGCGGCGGTCATCAACGCCGCGGCCTCGATCAGCGGCGCCTACCCCAACCTCGGGCCCAAGATCCTGCTCGACGCCGGCGTCCCGCTCATCGACCGCGCCGGGGAGGCCCTGCTCACCCAGGTGACCGAGGGGGCGACCGGCCGGGTCACGGGCGGTCAGCTGGTCGTCGACGACCAGGTCGTGGCCGAGGGGACCCTGCTGGACCTCCAGCAGGTCGAGGAGGCCATGGAGGAGGCCCGGGGCAACATCTCCGAGCAGATCGAGGCCTTCTCGCGCAACACCATGGAGTACGTCCGCGAGGAGCGGGAACTGCTGCTCGACGGGATCCGGCTGCCCGACATCCGTACCGAGATCGAGGGCCGCTACGTCCTGGTGGCGGTGCGGGGCTACCACTACAAGGAGGACCTGCAGACGCTGCGCCCGTTCATCCGCGAGGCCAGGCCGGTGCTGATCGGCGTCGACGGGGGAGCCGACGCACTCCTGGAGCTGGGCTACCGTCCGGACCTCATCGTCGGCGACATGGACTCGGTCGGCGACGCAGCGCTCCGCAGCGGCGCCGAGATCATCGTGCACGCCTACCGCGACGGCCGCGCCCCGGGGCTGGAACGCGTCCAGTCCCTGGGGATCAACGACGCCGTCGTGCTGCCCGCCATCGGCACCAGCGAGGACGTGGCGATGCTGCTGGCGGACGGCATGGGCGCTGAGCTCATCGTCGCGGTCGGAACCCACGCGACCCTGATCGAGTTCCTCGACAAGGGACGCCAGGGGATGGCCTCGACCTTCCTGACCCGCCTGCGGGTCGGCGGCAAGCTGGTCGACGCCAAGGGCGTGAGCCTGCTCTACCGCAG
>JAAYYA010000091.1 GCA_012515595.1 Actinomycetales bacterium | reverse complement strand
TCGTGGTCGAGGGGGACCGGGTCCTGGCCTACGCCATCGTCGGCGAGAACGAGCCCGGCGTCAGTCACGTCGAGCTGGTCGGCACCCGCCGCGAGGCGCGCGGCCGTGGGCTGGCCCGCCAGGTGCTACTGGGCTCGCTGCGGGCTGCCCGGGAGGCGGGGCAGCGGGTCAGCGAGCTGGAGGTCGACTCGACCAGCCCGACCGGTGCGGACCGGCTCTACGCCTCGGTCGGCTACCAGCCGGTGCGGGTGATCTCCCGGTACGTCCGGGACGTCGAGACCAGCGACGCCTGACGGCACCCAGGGCCGCCGAGCGGTGACCAACGGGACGGGACCGCGGTCCCCAGCTCACGTCATACGGTCACGTTGAGTGCGGCGGAGTAGCCGGCGTCCACCGACCCGGCCATCGTCGCCAGCTGGTGCACGCCCCCGTCGTCCCCGAAGACGTTGTCCCGGTCGATCGGGGTGCCCGGGAAGTTGCGTCGGCTCGACTCGTAGCCGGCGGTGGCGTAGACCGCCTCGCACGAGGCCGCGGTCAGCGCGATCTGGCTGACCGCCACGACCTGCCCCGCGGCGCTGGTGTCGGACAGCGACCGGAAGACCTCGAAGTGGATGTGCGGGTAGCGTCCCGGATAGGCGCCGGGGAAGACGGTGGTGAAGGTGACCTGCCCGTTCGCATCGGCCTCCTGGACGCCGCGCAGCCAGTTCTCCGACTCGAACCCGCGGCTGTAGAGGGAGTAGTTGCCGTCCGCGTCGCAGTGCCAGGCGTAGACCGCCGCGCCCTGCAGCGGGCGGCAGCCGTCCGCGCCGTCGAGCAGCGTCATCGTGACGGTCAGCGGGATGCACTCGACCGAGCCGGTCGCGCTGCCGAAGCTGGTGGTCAGGTCCTGCCGGACGATGCCGGACTCGACGAGGACGTTCGGCCCGTTGGAGCCGTCGCCGGGGTAGGGGCCGGCGGTCTCCTGCGGGATCTCGACGCCGCAGTCGGCCAGGGCGGTGGTCACCGAGGGGGAGGAGGTCGTGCCGCCCGACGAGCCGCCGGTCGTGCCGCCCGAGGCCGAGGGGGTCGCCGAAGCCGAGGATCCGCCCGTCGTCGTGCCCGCCGAGGCGGTGTCCGGGGTCGGCTCGGTTGCGCAGGCCGCGAGCAGGGTCGCCCCGCCGAACCCGGCGAACAGCCCGAGGGCGGTGCGGCGGTTGACGAGGGTGCGCAGGTCGAAGGCCAGGCCGTGGTCGTGCTGGGGCGGCGGTGAGGTGTTCATGGCTGGAGCCTCCTGACCGGGGCTGGGGTCGGGGTCGGAACGGGCTGTGCGTCCGCTGTGACCGCTTCCGTGTCCGTCGGACCCTCCGGGAGCCGGTATCATAGGTGGCGCACAGGGACTTCACGCGCCAGGGGCTGGGATGGCGCGAGTCCGCTGTACCCCCCCTCGGAGGTTCTGTTGTCACCCGTGGCGTCCTACCGTCACCTGTTCTCGCTCACCGGCCCGCTGTATGTCGTGGTGGCCTTCCTCGGGCGTCTCCCGCTGGCCATGTCACAGCTGGGTGTCCTCCTGCTCGTCTCGGGCGTGACCGGCTCCTACGGCGCAGGCGGCGCCACCGCGGGAGCGCTCGCCGTCGCCAACGCGATCGGCGCCCCCGTGGCCGGTGCCCTCACCGACCGTCTCGGCCAGCGCCCCGTGCTGCTCGTCCAGTCGGTGGTCGGCTCGCTCGGCCTGTTCGCGCTGGTCGCGCTCACCGGGACCTACGAGACCGGCGACCCCTGGTGGCCGCTGACCGCGCTCGCCGCCGTCGCCGGCGCCTTCACCCCGCAGGTCGGGACGATGGCCCGGGTCCGGTGGCGCCCGATCAGCCGTCGCGCGGGCCGCGAGAAGCGGGAGCTGGTCGACGCGGCCTTCTCCTACGAGGGCGCCGCCGACGAGGCCTCCTTCGTCCTCGGACCGGCCCTGGTCGGGCTGGTCGGCGCGCTGCTGAACCCGTCAGCGGCGATCCTGGCCGCCGGGGTCCTCCTGCTGCTGTTCGGCACCTGGTTCGCCATCCACCCGACCGCCGGCCTCGTCGGCCCCGCGGCGGTGAGCACCCGGACCGCCGCCCGCCTGCTCACCCCGGCCCTCGTGCTGCTCGCGCTGGTGCAGCTGTCGGTCGGCATGGTCTTCGGGTCCGTCCAGACGGGCACCTCCGTGCTGGCGACCGCGGCCGGCGAGCCCGGCCTGACCGGCCTGTTCCATGCGCTGCTCGGGGTCGGGAGCGTGGCCGCGGGGCTGGCTGTGGTCGCCGTACCGGAGACCTTCGCCTACGAGCGCCGGCTGCGCCTGTTCACCGTCGCGCTGGCGGTGCTGACCCTGCCGCTGTTGGCCGTGGACGGCCTCGGCCTGCTGGCCGTCGTGCTGCTGGTCCTCGGCCTGGCCATCGCGCCCACCATGATCACCACGTTCACCGTGACCGAGCGGATCGCCGACGTCCGGCGGCTCGGCGCGGCGATGACCATCCTGGC
>JAAYYA010000567.1 GCA_012515595.1 Actinomycetales bacterium | reverse complement strand
TCGGCATCGGTGCAGAGATCATGGGCGCGAACAAGTTCGGCCCGCCCGGCTGGCACGACGACCCCGACTGGCGGGGCTGGTGGGGACCGAACCCGCCCTTCCACACGCCGACCTTCGTGCTGACCCATCGCCCGCGACCACCCCTCGAGATGGAGGGCGGCACCACCTTCCACTTCCTCGACGCGACCCCGGCCGAGGCTCTCCAGACGGCGCGGGCGGTCGCGGGTGACCTGGACGTCCGGGTCGGTGGTGGCCCCACGGTGGTGCGCGACTTCGTCGCCGCCGGGCTGGTCGACCACCTGCACCTGGTCCAGGTGCCGATCGTGCTGGGCCGCGGCGTCCGCGTGTGGGACGGTCTCGAGGCCCTCGAGGACAGCTATGACGTCGAGGCCGTCTCGACCCCCAGCGGCGTCACCCACCTGACCTTCACCCGGAAGCGCTCCTGAGCTGGCCGGTCAGTTCGTGCGGCTGGCCTGCCGTGCTGCGATCTCCCCGGACCGGACGCTGCTCGCCGGCCCCCCGGCGATGCCCCAGTCCGCGGGGTCCACCTGCTCGATCCGACCCCGCACCAGCTCGCGAGGGCAGCCCAGCTCCTCCACCAGGAGGTCGGTGAATCCGGCCAGCAGCGCGTGCCGCTGCTCCTCCGGACGTCCGGCGAGCACGATCGCCGTGAAGAACGGGGCGGCCGCACCGCCGGCGGCGACCACGGTGCCGCCCGTGGCCACCTCCTCGGCGCGGTAGCGGACGGCGAAGACCCGCACCCGGTCGACCGGGGAACCCAGCACCTCGGCATACAGCTGGCTGGCACGCTCGAGGAGGGACCGGACCCGGTCCGGCGGGTAGTGATCGTCCACGAGGTGGAAGTGGGCGACGGGCATGGTGTCCTCCGGGCGGCTGGATCTGGTGAGGGAAGGGCGAATGGGGCTCGACGGCGTCCTGGCTGTGCTCGGTCAGGTGACGGCGTGGCGCACGCCGCCGTCGGGGTAGAGCACGCTGCCGTGCAGGGCCGAGGCATGGGGGTCCAGCAGCGTCTCCACCAGCCAGGCGACGTCCTCGACGGTGGGCAGGCGGCCCGCGGAGGTCTTGGCGACGTACTCGGCGTACACCTCGTCCGCCGTCCGCCCGGACTCCTGGGCGCGCCGCTCGGCGAGGGCGCGCAGACGGGGGGTGTCGAGGGGGCCGGGGGCGATCGTGTGGGTGACCACACCGCGGGGGCCGTAGAGCTGGGACAGCTGCCGCATCACGTTGGCCAGCGCGGCGTTCACCGTGCCGGGGCCGGCGTCCATCGGGCCGGGTTCGAAGCCGAGGGACCCGGCGACGGCGACGAACCGGGCCTCGGGGGCGAGGTGGTCCCGGACGGCGTGCAGCAGCCGGACGGTGCCGCCCACCTTGAGGTCGACCGCCCGCGCCAGGTCGGAGGGCGCGATGGCGTCGAGCGATCCCGCGATCGACAGCCCGGCCGCGAAGAGGGCCAAGCGCACGGGGCGATCCAGCCGCGCCTCGACCTGCGCGACGAAGCCGTCGTCGGCGGCGTCGGCCACCTCGGTGCGGATGCCCGGGACGGCTCCGCTGAGCTCGGCCAGCGCCTCGGCGCTGCGGGCCACCGCCAGGACCGTGTAGTGGGGAGCGAGCCGTCGCACGACCGCCTGCCCCAGGGCGCCGGTGGCGCCGACCACGACGACCATCTCGTCGGCCGTCTGTCCGTCCGGCCGGGCCGCGGCGGGACTGTTCGTCTCGTGTGCCATGGCCGCACCCTAGGACCCGGCCCCTGCCACACGGGGCGGGTCCGGCTAACCGGGACAGGCGACGGGGCAGCGCGACCCGCGTTCCGGCATACCGGATCTTGGGCGGGTGGCGGGCACCGGGCCGGTGATGTGGTGCGGGTCGCAGGCGCCGGACCGGTGGCGCGCTGGGGGCCGCGGGAGCAGACTCGGCGGTAGCCGTGCCAGTGCAGCCGGCTGGCTGGAGCCCGCGTGTGCGATGCCGGACCCAGCGACTCCCCTTGAGAGGAACCCTCATGTCCGAGCTCATCATCATTGGCTACGACGACCAGGAGACCGCCGACCGGGCCTACCAGAAGGTCCTGCAGCTGCAGCGCGACTTCGTGGTCCAGCTCACCGGTCTGGCCACGGTGCATATCGACGAGAACGGCAGGAAGCACATCGAGATGCCTCAGAAGATCGTCGGGTCGTCCGCGGCAGCCGGTGGCCTCTGGGGTGTCCTGATCGGCCTTCTCTTCCTGGCGCCGGGCCTGGGGATGCTGGTCGGCGGTGCCGTCGGCGCGCTGAGCGGCAAACTCAGCAAGGCCGGCATCAACCAGGCCTTCCGCGAGCGCGTCGAGGGCTTGCTGGAACCGGGCACCGCGGCGGTCGTGATCATGGCCAGCAAGATCACCGAGGACAAGTTCAAGTCCGCGATGGGCGAGTTCGGGGGCAAGGTCCTGCAGACCTCGCTGTCCGACGAGGACGAGAGCGAGCTGGCGGCCGAGCTCGCGGGCTCCGACGAGCAGTAGCGGCGGCCGTCCAGCCCCTCTGGTCGCCGCACCACGGACGCGACGGTGAGTGCTCGTGCGGCGGACGCACGAGGTGGGCGTGACCGGGCTCATCCCCGCTGGCCCTTCCGGCGCGGACCCCATCGGGCCTAGGTTGGGACGATGAACCGCGCCGCGTCGTTCACCGCGCCCGAGTCCGTCGACCAGATCCGCAGCGTCGTCCTCGTGGGGCCGCAGGGGACCGGCAAGAGTGCCCTCGTGGAGCAGCTCGTGACCGGGCAGCTCGGGCACGTGAAGGAGGCCGAGGACCCCTCGACCGAGCTCGGGGTGGTGACCGCGGTCCACGAGGAGACCGGCACGGTCGTGACGCTGGTGGACACCCCGGGACGCCCTGACTTCGTCGGGGAGGTGCGGGCCGGGCTGCGGGCGGCCGACGCGGTGCTCTTCGTCGTCGCCGCCGGCAGCGGTATCGACGAGGCCACCCGGATGCTCTGGCGCGAGTGCGCCGCCGTCGGCATCCCGCGCGCTGTGGCCGTCACGCAGCTCGAGCTGGCCCGGGCCGATTGGGACCAGGTCGTCGCGGAGTGCGGGCGCGTCTTCGGCGAGGCGGTCCCGATGGGGCTGCCGGTCCTGGAGGACCAGCAGCTGACCGGCGTGCTCGACCTGCTCGGCCAGGTCGCCCGCGA
>JAAYYA010000566.1 GCA_012515595.1 Actinomycetales bacterium | reverse complement strand
GTGCCGGTCTCGGTGCAGCTGGACCACGCGAGCGACCTGGACCTGATCGAGCGCATCGTCGAGGCCGGCGCGGACGCGGTGCTCGTCGACGGCTCCAAGCAGGGGTATGACGGCAACCTCGCCCTCATCCTGCAGGCCCGCGAGCGGTTGGCCGGCCGGGACGTCGTGCTCGAGGCCGAGCTGGGGCGCATCGAGGGCAACGAGGACGTCGCCACCCTGATCACCTCCGACGCGGGCGAGCTGACCGACCCGGCGCAGGCCGCGGAGTTCGTGGAGCGCACCGGTGTCGACCTGCTGGCGGTGTCGGTTGGCAACGTACACGGGACCTACGTCGGCGACCCCGTGCTCGATCACGACCGGCTCGATGCCGTGGCCGCTGCCGTCGACGTGCCGCTCGTCCTCCACGGCGCCTCCGGCCTGCCCGCCGACACGATCCGCCGCACGGTCGCGTCCGGCGTGGGCAAGATCAACGTCAACACCGAACTGCGGCGGGCCGTGCTCCAGCACCTGGCCACCGCGGCCCCTGTGGCGCTCGACGGCGGCGCCAACCTCGAGAAGGTCCTCTCCGGGTGGGCGGACGTGGCGCGCCAGCAGGTGCTCCAGGTGATGCGCGCCTTCACCGCCTGATCCAGAGACATCGGGATTTCTCGCATATTGAGGAACCCTCGAAGGTAAATGCTCGCTGCGCGAGGAGACTTGTGTCGGGCGCGTTACTCCTGCACTATGCGGGTACCGACACGAGCAATCGGTCGGGGGTCCATTTCCACAGGGTTGATACGGGAGGCACGCATGACTGCGCGGTGGGTTGTGGTGGGGGCTGTTGTCGCCCTCGGTCTATCGGCTTGTTCGCAGGGCGGGACGGGTTCAGCGGCGGAGGCAGATCTCCCGACTACGACCGTGACCGAGACCGAGACGGTAACCCTCGAGCCGACGATTGAGACCGTGACGCTGTCCCCTGAGACCGTGACCGTCGAGGTCACAGCAACCGCGAGCGAGCCAACTCCTACCCCAACGATGGCGGCGTCCGAGCCGGAGAGTGGGGAGGCCGGCCTCGAGACACTGGATGTTCCGTCGGCTAATCGTCCCTTGGGCCTGGACGACTTCTTCAACCCAAGGGGTGAGTGGGAAGAAGGGCGGTGGAATGTCGCGGATAGGGAGAATGAGCAAGGGATAGCCGCAACGATCAGGCGAGCAAACGATCTAGAGCTTCGGCTCCAGAATCGGTTCTCCACCCTGAGTTTTGACGCCGGACACGCCAACGACTCGGAGAGCTCAGAGTGCACCACCCAGATCGACATCTTGGTCGATGGCGAGTTGCGCGAGACTCACTCGTTTGAATTCAATGTCATCCAGCCCTTCAAAGACGTAGACATCTCCGATGGCAACGCGATCAAACTGATCGTGTCCAACACGTGCGTTGGAGGAACTTCTCGCGTCGTGCTCTCAAGGATCCAGGTGGAGTGAGCCGCCCGTGGAGGATGAAGCACAGTCCGATCCATCGGGAGCCATACCGCCAACCGCGCCCCGCACCACACCGGAGGGCCCCTGGGTCAAGGCCGGAGTGATCGTGGCCGCGCTCACCCTGGTGGCCACCGTCCTGGTGGCCATCGTGAACCAGGGTGACCCGTCGGGCGACCCCTCGCCAACAGCGGCCGAAGGCAGCATCCCTGGTGGGACTGCACCACCAACTGACGACTCCGCGCCCGCGACCGGATCGAGGACTGACGCCGCGTCCTCGTCGGAGGAGGCTGACGTATCGCAGTCGGCCGATGCCGCAGACCCCGTCCTGGGGACCGATCCACCCGCCTCCACCGAAGCAGAGGTTGACACACCTGCGGCGCGCCCGGTGGGCGAGTGCTTGGCCGCCGACGACCAGGTGACCGACTGCCTGGCCCCGCACGCAAGCCAGGTCGTGAGTTCCACTGCCGCTTGCGACGAGGCCGTCGTCAGCCAGTTCCTCGGACTGTCCGAGAGGGACGTGCTGAGACCAGACCTGACCCCGACCGCCCTTCCCGAAGGATCGGGCTGCCGACTCCTCCTCGCCGAGGGCTCACAACTCACCGGTTCCCTCCAGGCGGCCTTCAAGGAGCCGCGGAGCCCCGTGGCTGCCCAGGCCCGACACTGCGTCGACATCGACCTCCGGCCCGTCAGTTGCGCAGATCCACACCACGGCGAGGTCGTCGGCGAGACGGACGACACAGCGCACTGCATCTCGGTCGCGACAGACTTCCTCGGACGGAGCGCTTCGAGTCTGCCGAACAACCTGGCGCTCGCGGCACGGACCGGCCAGTCGGTCGAGTGCATCGTGTCGGTCAAGGGTGCGAACACCCTCACCCAGACGCTGCGTGACATCGGCCAGCGCGCGCTTCCGATCGAACCCACGTCGTAGGTGATGGGCCGAACCTCGCGCTGGGAAAGCTGTTGCATCGACCCAAGTCACCGTTCAACGATGAGGTCGTGACTGACACGGCATATCCCCTGCGAACCGAGCGGCTCCTCGTGCGCATGCTGCGCGAGGAAGACATCGACATCCTTACCGCCTACCGCAACGACCCGCAGGTGTCAGCGCTGCAGGACTGGGACCTGCCTTATCCACGGGAGCGGGCCGCGCATCTTGTGGCGGCCCACGCCGATCGTGACGACGTCCTGCCGGGGAAGGGCACCCAGCTCGCGATCGACCTGGACGGTCAGTTAATCGGAGACATCTACGTCGGCCTGGACGAGCACGCTGGGATCGCCGAGATCGGCTTCAGCCTCGCCGCCGAGCACCACGGCAAGGGGTATGCCGTGGAGACGGCCTCTGCCGTGATCGACGACCTGGTCGACCGGCTGGGTGTGCACCGGATCGTGGCCGAGCTGTCGCCGGACAACCTGGCCTCGGCCCGTCTCCTGGAGCGCCTGGGGATGACCTTCGAGTACTTCGCGGAGAAGTCGTTCTGGTGGCGGGGGGCCTGGGATGACAACCTCTTCTACTCGATGACGGGGGACGAGCGGCGCGCCTGGCGGGACCGGCTGCTCACTCCGCCGGACCAGGTGCGGCTCGTCGAGCTCACCCACGACAACGTCTGGGCCTACCGGCGGCTGCGCACCCATCGCACCCAGGAGCGCTTCGTCGCGACGATGGACCAGTCCTTCGCCGATGCACTCTTCCCCGAGCCGGAAGGTGGACACCCGGTCGTGCCGGTGCTGCGCGGGATCGAGGCCGACGGTGAGCCCGCAGGCTTCCTGATGTGGGCCGATGCGATCAACGAGGGCACGCCCGACCCGTATCTCTGGCGCTTCCTCATCGACCGGGCCCACCAGGGCCGCGGCATCGGCCGGCGTGCGCTCGACCAGTGGACCGAGGAGCTCCGCGCCGCCGGGCACACGGCGGTCGAGGCGAGCTGGGTGCAGGCTCCAGGCGGGCCGGAGCCGTTCTACCTGAAGGCAGGCTTTGTGCTCACAGGCGAGATGGACGACGACGAGGCCGTGGCGCGCCTGGAACTAGTCGACGACGACGCCGCCACCCCTTGACGACCGAGCGCACGGTGTTGCGAGAAATCACCCCACCGAGCGCGCCGCGTTGCGGAGGAGTCACCCTCACCGGGCACACCGTGTGCGTCACCTCCGTGAGCCTGCCCCTCGATGCCCTCTGGCCCGCGCCCGATTCCGCAGATTGCGATTAATTCAACGGTCAAGTTTTCCTTTACAGTGAGTCAGCTCATCGCGTCCCAAAGAAGGAAGATCATGCGCACGGCACTCGTCGCGGCTGCGGCCGCCACCGTTCTCACCCTGTCCGCCTGCGGGTCGGACGCTCCGGAAGTTCAGGACGCCGACCCCCCGGCGGCTGAGACGGAGTCCGACGAGCCGAGCGAGGCCGAAACTGAGGCCGCTACACCGGAGGCCACGGAGGAGCCGTCAAACACGGCGTCCGAGCCCGAGGAGGAGGAGAGCGACGACTCCGGTTCTGGCGAGCTGGCGCTGGGCGCCTCCGCAGAGGTGGGCTCCTACACCGTCACGGTGACAGACGTGCAGCTCGATGCCAACGATGCGATCAAGGAAGCCAACTCGTTCAACGAGGACCCCGAAGGCCGGTACGTCCTCGTCGAGCTCGATGTCACCTACACGGGCGACGACGAGGGAGACCCGTGGCTCGACCTGTCAGTCGCGCTCATGGGCTCGGACGCGCGGATCTACGACTCAAGCTCCTGTGAAGCAGTCTCGCCCAATCCGGTCTTCGACGTGCCGACCCTGACCTCGGGTGGCCAGGCGACGTTCGACCTCTGTTTCGACGTGCCCGAGGAGGCGCTGGACAACCCCAAGATCTCGGTCGAGGAGTCACTGTCCTTCGAGGACACCAAGGCCGTCTGGCGCACGGACGAGCGTGCGCCTGACTCCGGGGATGCTGCCCCCGATGATGAGCCAGGAGATAGCCCCGCCGTTCCCGGCACGGAGGACGCGCTCCGTCTCGGAGAATCGGCAGACGTAGGGAACTACTCCGTCACGGTCACCGGCGTCAATCTCGACGCGAACGACGCGGTGCAGCAGGCGAACCCGTTCAATGACGCCCCGGAGGGGCAGTACGTCCTCGTGTCGCTGGATGTCACCTACACGGGCGACGAAGAGGGAGACCCCTGGCTGGACCTGTCCGTGGAGCTCGCCGGGTCCGATGCCAGGATCTACGACTCGTCGTCCTGTTCGGCGGTCACCGAGAACCCGGTCTTCGACCTGCCCACGCTGGCCACCGGCGGCCAGGCCACCTTCGACCTCTGCTTCGACGTGCCGCAGGATGCCGTCGAGAGCCCGATCGTCTTCGTCGAGGAGACTCTGTCGTTCGACGACGCCCGCGCGGCCTGGCTCACGTCGGAGTAGTCCGGACTGTGCGGAGGTCAGCGCAACGCCGGCGCGACGTCGCGCAGGATTGTCGTCAAGGGCTCGATGCTGGGCGCCGACCCAAGGTTGGTGCACGCCCGAAGCAGGTCGTCCACTCGGCGTCGGGGTAGTCCCATGCCGGCAAGCCGACGGAACTTCGCGAGAAGCTCGTCCTCCGAGAATGGCTGGTCGAAGCCTCCCGGCAACCGATCGGCATACGCCGTCAAAGTCCGGCCGTCACGCAGCTCCGCCTCCACGCGCGCGGGACGCACCGCCGGTAGCAGAGCGGTCAGCCCTGGATCCTCCCGCACCTCGATGAGCGCCTGCAGCTCGAGGATCCGGGGGTCCCGGACGGCCTCGTCGGTAAAGACAACGAGGTCGTTCGAGCCCCACAGGAGCGCGGCCGCGACGTTGAACGGGATCGAGTGCTTCGCGGCATACCCGTTCTTCGGGAAGGGCGCGGCCAGCCGCACAGCCGGGTCGTAGGTCCAGACGCGGACCCGTTCAAGCTCGTCCAGCGAGAGACCCTGCCGCAGCAGGTCGCCGGCGGCCTCGATCGGCGCGTGGTTCCACCGGCTGCAGGCGTGGAGCTTGAAGTAGTTGCGGGTGATGAAGAAGTCGTCCTGCCCAAAGGCGACGTCCTCCTCGCGCCACTCCGTCCCCAGGATCTCCCCGAAGACGCGGTCGAAGACCCGCTCCTCCCCCGTGAACCCGGCACGGTGCAGCGCCACGGCCAGGACGCCGTTGTGGGCGGTCAACCCTGCCGCGAGGTTGCGCACGCTGGCGCCGGAGTTCGCGGCGGTCTGGGACGAGGCGATCGCCGTCCCCGCAGCGAGGAGCAGGCACCCCCGCAGTTCCTCCTCCGACAGCCCGTGCAGCTTGCCCCCGGCCGCGGCCGCTCCCACCACCGCGGTGGTGCCGAACGGGTGCACCTGGTCGCGCAGCCGCGTGGCCGCGCCGAAGCGCACGGCCACCTCGTAGCCGCACAGGAAGGCCTCGAGGAACTGCGCGCTCGTGGCGCCGACCTCCTCCGCGACGGCCAGCGCCGCAGGCAGGACGTGGATGGCGGGGTGGTTCAGCGCGAACTGGTTGCCCTCGTCCAGCTCCAGGGTGACGGCCGAGGTGGCGTTGAGCATCGCGGCGACGTGCGCGCTGGTGCCCTCGGAGGCACCGGCCACCGAGGAGCGCCCAGGGCCACCAAGACCGACAGCCATCCGCGCCGCCGCCGCGTTCTCCGGCTGGCGGGAGCCCCCGACCAGGACGCCGAGGGTGTCGCGCACGACGAGCAGGGCGTGCTGCACCACCTCCTGAGGGACGTCCCCCAGCCGCAGACCCGCGACGAAGCGAGCCGCCTCGGCGGCCGCGCCACCTCCAGGCGCACCGCCAGCCCGGCCGTCCCCGGCCGCGACCCCGGCCTCAGGCAACGACGCCGCCCTCGCGCAGCTCGGCGACCTGCTCCTCGGTCAGGCCGGCCTCGGCCAACACGATGTCGGTGTCCTCCCCCAGCGCCCGACCGGTCGCACGGATCCGGCCGGGGGTGCGGCCCATCCGCCACATGACGTTCTGCATCTTCATCGGGCCGAAGGTCTCATCCTCCACCGTGGTAACCAGTTCCATCGCCTGCACCTGCGGGTCGGTCAGCAGCTCGCTGGGCTTGTAGACCGGCGCCACCGCCGCGCCGGCCTCCTCGAACGCGGCGATGACCTCCTCCCGGGTCCGGGCGCCGATCCAGTCACCGACATACCCGTCCAGCAGGTCGGCGTGCTGGGCGCGCTGTCGCCCGGTGGCGAACCATGGCTCGTCGATCACCTCGGGGTGACCGACCAGCCGCAGCACCCGCTCGGCGATCGTGTTGGCGCTGGTCGAGATGGCCAGCCAGTGCCCGTCGGAGGTCTGGTAGGTGTTGCGCGGGGAGTTATTCTGCGACCGGTTGCCGGTGCGCTCCTGGTCGATGCCCAGCTGGTCGGCATACATGACACCGGGCCCGACGGCGGTCATGATGGGGCTCAGCAGATCCAGGTCGATCTCCTGGCCCTTCCCGTCCTTCTCCCGCTGGTAGAGCGCCATCGACACGGCCGCCGCGCCGGCGATCCCGGCGATCGAGTCGGCCAGCCCGAAGGCCGGCAGCGTCGGCGGACCGTCCGGCTGCCCGGTCAGGTGCGCGAACCCGCTCATCGACTCGACCAGGGTCCCGAAGGCCGGCCGCGCGGCATACGGCCCGGACTGCCCGAACCCGGTGACCCGCAGCATGATCAGCCCCGGGTTCTCCCGCGACAGCTCCTCAAAGCCCAGCCCCCACCTCTCGAAGGTGCCGGGCCGGAAGTTCTCCACCACGACGTCCGCGGTGCGCGCCAACGCCCGGAAGACCTCGGCCCCCTCGGGGCTGCCCAGGTAGAGCCCGACGGTGCGCTTGTTGCGGCTGATCATCTTCCACCACAGCGACTCACCGTCCTTGTCCAGCCCGTGGCCGCGCATCCCGTCACCGCGGGTGGGGTGCTCGACCTTGATCACGTCGGCGCCGTAGTCCCCCAGGATCTGGCAGGCCAGCGGCCCGGCCAGGATCGTCGAGGCGTCCAGCACCCGCAGGCCGGTCAGCGGGCCGTCGGTGGGTCGGTCAGTCACTGTGCTCTCCTCCAGGGGGCAGGCGGGGATGCCGTATGCCGTGGGGCCGGGTGGGTTGGTCCGTGGGCCGTCAGGCCGGGCGGTGCAGGTAGCGACCGGTCGGCTCGCCGACGATCGACCCGTCCTGCAGCACACGCTGGCCGCGCACCCAGGTGTCGGTCACCTTCGCGTCCAGCTCGAAGCCCTCGAACGGGGTGTACTCCTGGGTGGACAGGGAGTCCTCCGCGCGGATCGTCCACGTGGCCGACGGGTCGACCAGCGCGATGTCCGCGTCGTAGCCCACGGCCAGGGAGCCCTTGCTCGGCAGGGCGTAGCGCTGCGCCGGGTTCCACGACACCAGCTGGGCGATGCGCTGCAGCGACAGACCACGCTTCCGGCCCTCGCTGACCAGCGCGGGCAGCAGGTACTCCGCGCCACCGAAGCCGGACTTGGCCGCGAAGATGTCGTCCCGCGGGTCGCCGAACTTCATCTCGTCCTTGCAGCAGGCATGGTCGCTGACGACCCAGTCGATGTCACCGGCCAGCAGGTGCTCCCACAGCGCCTCGACGTCCTCGCGCGGACGCAGCGGCGGGTTCACCTTGCCGCCCAGCCCGTGCGCGGTCGTGATGTCGGCGACCAGGTGCCCGATGGTGACCTCGCGGCGGAAGTTCACGTGCGGGAAGGTCTTGGCCATCGTCATCGCGGCCTTCAGCGCCTTGGCCGAGGTCAGGTGCAGCAGGTTGATGTTGGGCAGGTTGGTCTCGTCGGCCAGGAACGAGGCGATGGTGATCGCCAGCCCCTCGCTGTGCGGCGGCCGCGAGGCGCTGTAGGCCGCCAGCCCGGTCAGCGCGCCCTCCTCCTCCACCAGCTTGGTGTAGGCCGTCATGATCTCGGCCGTCTCGCAGTGCAACGACAACGAGATGTCGTCCGCGTGCTCCGGCAGCTCCTCCCGGGCCGCCTGGATCGCGCGCATCACGAACTCGAAGTGCGCCAGGTCGTAGCGCTCCCCCTCGGGGATCATCAGGAACTGGCTCTGGTCCGAGGAGCGCCCGTGCAGCCCGTGGCTGCCGTAGAACATGAAGATCTTGAACGAGGTGACCCCGAAGTCCTTGACGATCGCCGGGATCTCCGTCAGGTGCTGCTTGCTCATCGGCGCCAGGTGGAAGGCGTAGTCGATGTAGGACCGGCCCTCCGAGGCCGCCAGCACCTTCGGGAAGAACTCGGCGTACGGGCCGCCCTCGTTGAGGTAGTACTGCCCCGTCCGCATGTAGGTCAGACCGGTCGTCACGCCGCCCTGCGCGCTCGCGCGGCTCTCGGTCTCGGTGTCCTCCGACAGCGGGTTGTAGATGCCCCAGTGCTGGTGGCCGTCCACCGCACCCGGGAACGCGATCCTGCCCCCGCCGTCGATGACCTCCTCGGCGTCCTCGGCCGGGATGTCGGCCTCCAGCCGCACCACCGTGCCGTCCTTGATGCCGATGTCGAGGCGGTCGCCGTCCGCGGAGGCGTCGGCCTCCGGGCGCACCACGGTCACGTTCTTGATCAGGGTCTGCAGCGGCTTCATCGCTCTGGTCCTTTCAGGCGGGTCGTATGTCGTCAGGCTGGGTGGGTGGTCGGCGCTGGGCGTCGTATGTCGTCAGGCTGGGAGATCGTTGGCGGCCAGGTAGGCCAGGCCGAGGGCGGGCAGGAGCCCGTTGCCGGCCAGGTAGCCGGCGGCCCCGTGGCCGGAGATGCCGGTGGCGGCGCCGCCGGAGGCGTAGAGCCCGGGGATCGGCGTGTCGTCCGCGGTCAGCACGCGCGCGTGGCCGTCGACGACCAGGCCACCCTGGGTGTGGAACAGGGCCGGCATGACCTTCACCGCGGCATACGGCGGGGTAAGGGGCGCCTCGAAGGAGGTGCGGCCGAACCGGTCGCTGCCCTCACCGCGCGCGGTCTCCTCGGTGGCGGCCAGCTCCTCGGCGAGCGCGTCGGCGGGGAGCCCGGTGGCCTCGGCGAGCCCCGCGGCGTCGTCGGCCCAGACCAGGGCGCCGCCGTCGACGGTCTGCCGGAAGTCGGTGAACGGCAGGCACAGGTCGTGCACCCGCTGGTCGAGGATGATCCAGCCGGTGGCGCCGGGGCGAGCGGCCAGCTGGGGGCCGTACTCGGAGTAGCCGGTGCTCTCGTCGCCGAACCGGCGGCCGGTGGTGTCCACCATGATCCCACCGTGCATGATCGTGGCCCACCCGACGAGCGTGGAGGTGCGCTGGGCCAGGGCGCCGTGGCCCTGGTAGGCGTCCAGGAAGTCCGACCTGGCCCCGAGCCGCTCGCCGATGCGCAGGGCGTCCCCACGGGAGGTCTCGCTGCCGTGGTAGACCGCCGCGGCGATGTCGGGGCAGTGCTTCGCGATCATCCCCCGGTCGGCGCCGTAGCCGTTGGTGGCCAGCAGCACCGCGGGCGTCTCGATCTCCTCGCGGGAGCCGTCCGGCTGCTCGATGACGGCGGCCCGGACCGCCCCGGCATCGTCGAGCACGACGTCCACGAGCTTGGCCGGGACCAGCAGGTCGATCCGGTCGTTCTCACGGACCCGCCCCAGCAGGTGGTCCAGCAGGATGGTGCCGTGCCGCCCCTCGATGGTGTGGCACCGGTCGAAGGAGTGGCCCGGGTAGTGGAAGTCGGTGGCCAACTCCAGCGGGAGGCCCTGGTCGTCGGCGAGCCACTCGACCAGCTCGGCGCTGACCTCCGCGAGCGCCCGGGCCAGGCGCAGGTCGCCGTGACCCTTGGTCTTGCGCTCCACGTCGGCGACGAAGGTGTCGGGGGTGTCCTCGATGCCGACGGCCCGCTGCCAGCGGGTGCCGACGCCGGGGATCATCGCGGTGGACATGGAGGTGTTGTTGCCGCGGCGGAAGTGCTCGCTGGCCTCGACGACCAGGACGTCCAGGCCGCGCTGGGCGGCGCGCAGCGCGGCGACGAGGCCGCCACCGGCGCCGGCGACGACGAGGTCGGGTCCGTTCTCGCTCATGCCAGCCCTCCCGCCCCGACGAGTCGCAGCGCGAGGCCGGTCGGGTCGACCACCCGGGCACCGCCGAGGTGGTCGGAGGTGACCTCGACCGCCGAGCAGCCGTTGACGACGTCGGCGACCCCGGCCCCCGCGAGGGTCTGGACGGCACCGGCGAGCGCCGCGTCCCAACGCTCGGTGTCGGCGATGGCGTGCACGTCGAGGTCGAGGACCTCGACGCCGGAGAAGGATTCACCCCAGCCGTAGACGTCGACGCGCGCCTGGATCTCGTCCGCGATCGCCTGGTTGCGCGCCACGGCACCGCTGCGGCGGCCGGTCAGCACGCTGTAGCCGACGCTGAGCCGCAGCAGCCCGAGCACCGGGACCTCCAGTTCGTCGGCCAGGTCGGCGACGCCCGGGTCGAGCACGCAGTCGGGCATGACCGCGTCGTAGCCGCGCTCGCCGGCGGCGGCCGCCGCGGCGCGGAGCCGGTCGGCGACCAGCGCCTCGCTCTCGCGGACCTGCTCGGCGGTGTCCAGCGCGGTGGGCGCCTGCTCGCCGATGTCCTCGAGGACCACCGTCACCCCCGGGGGGCACAGCTGGTCGTAGCGCGCCTGCCGACGAGCCAGCTCGGCCTCGTCGACGTGAATCGGCGTGACGCTGTAGATACGCACAGGTTCTCCTGTCTCAGGTGGGTCAGACCGAGGCGAGCTCGGTGAGCAGCGGGGCGACGTCCGCGGCGGCGGGCAGCGCGGTCACCACGTCGTGGACGGCTGTCGCGGTCGCCGGGTCGAGGATCGTGCGGAGCAGGATCATGACCTCTGCCTCGCCGAACGGGTGGTGGTCGGCATCGCCGCGGGGGTTGGGCACTTCGGCCTGCAGGACGGTCCCGCCGGCGCGCACCGTGACGCGGGCCGCGCGCTCGCTGGGCAGCCGGGCCTCGAGGTCGGGGGCGACCTCCACCCGGACCCGCTCGGCCAGGGCGGCGACGGCCGGGTCGTGCCGGCTGTGCTCGTCGGACTGGTCGGGGGACACGGCGCCGTGCACCAGCGCCGTCGCGACCACGAACGGGGTGGAGAAGAGCGCGGCGAGCTGGGTGTCCCAGGCGGTCCGGGTGAGACCGGCCGCCAGGGAGTGGGTCTCGACGAGGACGTCCTCCACCCGGCTGGGGTCACCGATCCGGTCGCGCAGGTCGAGGACGGCGTCGGCAGCGGGATGGGTGAAGGAGCAGGCCGCGTGCTGCTTGAAGTAGCCGTGCTGGATGTCCCAGCGGTCTCCCAACCCCCCGGTCAGCTCCGCAGGGTCGAACGCGCCGAGCAGCTCGCCCAGCGACCCGGCGGCGGTGCCGGTGTTGCGGGCCACGCCGGCCGCTGCCATCCGGGCGGCCGCCAGGCCGGAGAGGTTGGAGGCGCCCATCCAGGCATTGCGGACCGGGTTGCCGTCCAGCGCGGTCGAGAAGTGCCCGGCCACGGGGAGCCCGGCACCGGCGTCGATCGCGGCCGCCGTGGCCTCCGCGTCCAGCTCGAGCAGGCGGGCACAGCCCGCGGCGGCACCGGCCACGCCCCAGCTGCCGTGCGGGTGGGCACCCGCCCGGAGCGCCGTCGCCCGCCCGAAGCGTGCCGCCACCTCGTAGCCGACGAGCAGGGCCGTGAGGGTGTCCTCGCCGCTCGCCCCGGTGGCGGCGGCCAGCGCCAGCACCGCGTGGAGGCCGTGCGCAGCGGGGTGGCCCTTGGCGTACTTGTGGCCCTCGTCCAGCTCCAGCCCGACCAGCGCGGTCGTATTGAGCCAGGCCGCGGCCTCCACGGTGGTGACCGCTCCGCCGCCCAACAGGGGCGCTGGTCCGGGGGCGACGTCCCAGGCCCGGACCAGGGACCGCTGCTCGCTCTGCCGGGCACCGGCGACGGTGACCCCGAGCGAGTCGAGGAGTACCAGGCCCAGCCGGTCGCGGACCTCCTGCGGCACGTCGCCCCAGGTCAGGTCCGCGGCCCACGCACCGAGCCGAGCCGTCGCCTCGCGGGCGGCGACCTGACCAGGTGGGGTGAGTGACGGCATACGGACCTCTCCTCAGAGACCGAGGTAGGCCTTGCGGACGCGCTCGTCCGTGGCCAGCTCCTTGCCGGTCCCGCTGAGCACGATCGACCCGCTCTCCAGCACGTAGGCGCGGTCGGCCAGGTTGAGCGCCTGCGCGGCGTTCTGCTCCACGAGCAGCACCGCCACGCCCCGGTCGCGGATCGTCTTGACGGCGTCGAGGACGGTCCAGGTGAGCTTCGGGGACAGGCCGGTGGATGGCTCGTCGAGCATGAGGAGCTTCGGCCTGGTCATCAGCGCCCGGCCGATGGCCAGCATCTGCTGCTGCCCGCCGCTGAGCGTCTCGGCCAGCTGCTTGCGCCGCTCGAGCAGGATCGGGAAGAGCTCGAAGACCTCCTCGAGGTCGGCGCTGGCCCGGGCCTCCTTGCGGCGGGTCCACAGGCCCATCCGCAGGTTCTCCTCGACGGTCAGCGGGCCGAACAGCGCCCGCCCCTCGGGGACCTGGACCAGGCCGCGGGCGACCAGCTCGCTCGGGCGGACCCCGACGGCCTGGTCGCCGCCGAAGGTGATGCTCCCGGCCGTGGGGCGGACCAACCCGGAGAGGGTCTTGAGGGTGGTCGTCTTGCCGGCACCGTTGGCGCCGACGAGGGCGACGATCTCTCCCTCGTGGACCTCCAGGTCGAGCTCGTGCAGGATCTGCAGGTGGTGGTAGCCCGCTGACAGGCCCTTGACCTCAAGCACTGGGTTCCTCCCCGAGGTAGGCCTCGATCACCCGAGGGTCGCTGGTGACCTCCTGCGGGCTGCCCTGGGTGAGCACCTGCCCGAGGTTGAGGACCAGCACGGAGTCCGAGAGCCGCATGACGGCGGCCATGATGTGTTCGACGAAGACGAGCGTCACGCCGTCCTGCGTGCGCAGCTCCTCGAGGAGGCCGAGCACCGGCTCCCGCTCGGCCGGCACGAGACCGGCCAGCACCTCGTCGAGCAGCAGCACGCGGGGCTTGATGGCCAGCGCGCGGGCGAGCTCGAGGCGCTTCAGCGCGGCGGTGGGCAGCCCCTCGGTCGGGGAGTCCCGCCACTGGGACAGGCCGATCCGCTCGATGATCCCGGCCGCCTGGTCGCGCGCCGACTTCTCGGACGCGCCGCCGGCGAGCACCGCCACGGTGACGTTCTGCAGCACGTCCATCGAGTAGAACGGCCGCATCAGCTGGAAGGTGCGGGCCATCCCGGCCGCCGCGATCTTGTGCGGCGGGTGCCCGGTGATGTCCTTCCCGTCCAGGGTCACCGTGCCCGCGTCGGGCTTGATGGCCCCCGCGATCAGGTTGAAGGCGGTGGTCTTGCCGGCGCCGTTCGGGCCGATGATGCCCAGGATGGCGCCCTGCTCGACCTCGAAGCTCACGTCGTCGACGGCCCGGAGGCCCTTGAAGGACTTGCTCAGTCCCTCGACGGTCAGCAGGCTCATCGTCTCGACCACCTGTCGCGCAGCGCGCCGTAGATGCCCTTGGGCAGGACCAGGATGATGATCACGAGCAGGATGCCGTAGACCACGACGTCCAGCCCGCCGCGGCCGGCCAGGAAGTCCAGGAACGGCGGCGGGTTGCGCAGCAGCGTTGCCGTGATGTCGGTCAGCGGGCCCAGCACGACGGCGCCGATGACCGGGCCCCAGATGGTCGCCACCCCGCCGATGACGGCGGGCAGGATCGCCTGGATCGACATCGCGGACCCGAAGGCCAGGTCGGGGTCGATGAACAGGTAGTACTGCAGGTAGAGGGTGCCGGCGGTCGCCATGAGGGCGGCGGACACCATCATCGTGAGGACCTTATAGCGCACGACCGGGATGCCCAGGGCGGCCGACGCCTCGTCGTCGTCGCGGGCGGCTAGCGCGAACTGCCCGGCGCGGGAGCGCAGGAACAGGATGCTCACCAGCAGCCCGAGGATCATCAGGCCGAGGGCGATGAAGAAGTAGTTGGCCGAGTCGGGGGCGAACTGCATCCACCACCAGGACTCCTCGGGCCGCAGCGGCACGTGGTAGCCGACGGCGCGGTTGACCAGGTCGCTGTTGGTGGCCCACAGGCGCAGCATCTCCGCAAACGCCAGGGTGACCAGCGCGAAGTAGGCGCCCTTCAGCTTGTAGCGCAGCGCGAGCACACCCATCACCAGGGCGAACAGGGCGGCGATCACCACGCCAACGGCCATGCCGATCCAGGGCGAGACGCCCTTCTCGACCTGGAGCCAGGCGGTGCTGTAGGCCCCGATGCCGAAGAAGGCGGCGTGACCGAAGCTGAACAGGCCGCCGAAGCCGCTCATGATGTTCCAGCTGATGCTCATGATGGCGAAGAGCAGCACCCGGATGGCGACGGCCTCCGCCGCGGGGTCCAGCAGCATCGGGAGCGGGATGAGCACGACGGCCAGGACCGCGGTGACGAGCAGGTGCCGGCTCCACGGGAGCTTGGGCAGCGCCTTGGTGGCCGCGGCGGGTTGCGTGGTGGTGGTCATGAGCCCGACCTCCCGAAGAGACCCTGCGGTCGGAGCAGGAGGACGAGCACGAAGACGATGAAGACGACCAGGAGCGGGCTCTGGCCGGGCAGGAGGAGGGCCCCGAGCTGCTCGGCGAGCCCGACGACCAGCCCGCCCAGGAGCGCGCCGACCACGTTGCCCATGCCGCCCAGCACGACGACCACGAAGGCGATGATGTTGAACAGCGCGCCGGTCACCGGCTCGATCGTCACCAGGGGCGCGACCAGCACACCCGCCGCACCGGCGCACGCGGTGCCGATGGCGAAGGTGAGCATGTAGATCCAGCGGGTGTCGATGCCGACCATCTGGGCGCCGGCGTCGTTGGCCGCGACGGCCCGGATGGCGGTGCCCAGGCTGGTCCGGCGCAGCAGCAGGAAGAGCAGGCCGGCCAGCACGAGGGCGCCGACGAAGGCCAGGATCCGGCTGAGCTCGGCCACGGCGCCGAGGATGGCGACGCCCTGGTCACCCGGCAGGGACACCGACCGGGGGTTGGCGCCGAAGAAGAGCAGCAACGAGTTCTCGATGACCAGGGAGATACCCAGGGTGATGAGCAGCTGGTTCTCCAGCGGCTTGCCCATGGCGCCGGCGAGCACGAAGCGCTGCACGAGGGCACCCAGCAGGAACATCGCCGGGAGCACGATCAGCAGCGCCAGGTAGGGGTGCATCCCCATCCCCGCGACCAGGTAGTAGCTGAGGAAGAGTGCGATCGCCAGGAAGGAGCCGTGGGCGAAGTTGACGATGTCCAGCACCCCGAAGATCAGGGTGAGGCCCATCGCGACGAGGCCGTAGACGCCACCGATGAGGATGCCGGTCACGACCGCCTGGGTGACCACGACCGTGCTGCCGCTCCGAAGGTAGGCGAGCACGATCGCGGCCACCACGGCGGCCAGGACGATGCCGATGCGCAGCCAGGGGAGGCGGGCCCACCACGCGCTGGGCGTGGGGGTCCGCGTCTCCTGGTCGGCGACCATGGGCTGGGAGGTCATCGAGCTCTGCTGGTTACTGGAACGCCGGGAAGATCGGGTCGGCCTCGGCGAATTGCTCCGGGTGCACCTGCACCACGACGCCGTCCTGGACCTGCATCAGGATCGGGAAGGCGTTGGTGTTCTCGCCCACCTCGTCGAAGCTGATCGGCCCGTTGCCGGCGATGAGGGTCGGCACCTCGTTCTCGGAGATCGCGTCGCGGACCTTCTGGCCGTCCGCCTCACCGGCGCTCTCCAGCCCGGCAGCCAGCACGTAGACCGCGTCGTGGGCCAGGACCGCACCGGTGCGGATCTCGTCGTCATAGGTCTCCCGGTAGAGGTCCGCCAGGGCCTGCATGTCGGGGTTGGTCATGTCCGGGTGGTAGTTGGCGTCGAAGTAGCCCTCACCGGCGTCGCCGACCTCCTCGGGGAACTGCGGCAGGTCGAAGGCGCCGTTGGCCACGCCCCAGACGGCGTTCAGGCCCGGGTCGACCGTGTCGACGGCCTGGGCGACGAGCACGCCGTCGCGGTAGTAGCCGGCGACCATCAGGACGTCGGCCTCGGCGGCCTTGACCTGGGTGATCTGGGTGGTGAAGTCGGAGACGCTGGCGGCGTCGTAGGAGATGACCGGGCCGATCTCCATGCCGCGGGCCTCGGCCTCGGCGACGAAGGAGTCGCGCACGCCGCTGCCGAACGGGCCCTGCTCGTGCAGGATGGCCACCTTCTGCGCCGGCTCGCCGGCCGCCTCGGAGACCTCCGCCAGGTACTGCGCGCCGCCGGTGCCGAGCACCTGCGAGCTGGGCTGCACCCGGAAGGTGAAGGAGTAGCCCTGCTGCAGGATCGAGTCCGCGCTGGAGACGTCGATGACCAGGGGGATCTTCGCGCGCTCGGCAACCGTCGAGACGTTCGCGGTGACCGCGCTCTGGTAGGTGCCCACCAGGCCGATGACGCCCTCCTGGACGAGCCGCTGGGCCTCGCTCTGCCCGATCTCCGGCTTGCCCTGGGTGTCGGCGCTGACCAGCTCCAGCTTGGCGCCGCCCATCGACTCGATGCCGCCGGCCTCGTTGATCGCGTCGACGGCGAGCTGGGCGCCGTTGTCCATCTGCTGCCCGTCGGCGGCGGCTCCACCCGTGAGCGGGTGCAGCGAGCCGATCTTGATGGTCTCGGTGGAGCCGCCGCCACCCTGAGTGCCATCGGCGTTGTCGTCGGTGTCGGCGCCCGGGGGCGTTGAGCCACCGCAGGAGCTCATCACGAGCGCCAGGGCAGCTGCCGCTGCCACGGTCCAGGTCTTGCGCATCTGCACTCCCATGTGTCCAGAGTTCCGGTGATCGGAACATCGTTGAGATGTACCCTGACAGCCAGATGGCCCTCTGGTCAAGACTTTTCGTGCAAGAAATTCATTTCCGCTGGCCTCTTGCGCCTGACAGGCGATTGGGTCCACCATAGAGAGGAACTTCTG